>CAMAWP010000144.1 GCA_945861765.1 Akkermansia muciniphila
GGTCGTCCACCTGTGGTGTGCCTGCTGCATCGTGCGCGATGCTTTGAAGGAGCTTGGTGAGGTTTTCCTGCCGGTCGAAGTAGTAGCGGCCCTCCGGTGTGTGATGGATGTACCACGCGTTCTCTTCGAGCTGCTGGAACGATTCGAGAAACTCGGAAGGTTCGCGCAGCGGCGAGACCAGACACTCGACCATCTCGGCGGTGGTGAGGCCCTTCACGGCGTTGACCGCGGTGGATAGACTGGCGGTGAGCAGGAGAGAGCCTACTTGGGTGGCGGCTTCCTTGCCGGTGCTGAGGTCGATGACCTGGGCGTGGGCGGATTGCTGCGCATCCCAGAGGTCCTTGGCGATGACATCGCGCATCCCGGAAATCTCGGTGAGCTTGTCGCGCACTTCGGCGATGGAGAGGTCGAAGTGCTGCGGGCCGATGAGAAAAACATCGTTCGACTTGCGATCCCAGACGGAGCGGAGGAGGCGTGAGACCAGTTCGATGAGGCCGCGAGTCTGCTTGAACTGCTCGTTCTCCTTGAAGAGCGCGATGACGTTCTTCAGGCGCGGGTGGAACGGATACTTGGCGGCGATCTCGTCGGCGATGGCTTCCGCGCCGCGATTGGCGACCTTGGACTTTGACGCTTCCTCCAGCTTTTTGCCGTAGGCGTCGGCGATGTCGTCGATCTCGGCCTTGTCGGGAAGCTGCGTGAAAAGCCGTTTGCGGAGAATGTCATAGATTTCGTTGGCCGCAAGGTCAACGGGGGTGATGTGACGCTCTCCGCGGCCCAATTCCTGTTTCGCATTTTCGAGTGCCTTGATGATGAGCGCACCGCCGGTCTGGTAGGCAGCAAAAAGGTCGGAGACGACGACGCAGACGTTCGCTTTCTTGCCGGCGGCGGTCAGCAGTCCGGCGAACGCACGGGTGGCGATGTCGGCCACGGTGCCCGTGCCAATCGGGCGCGTGGACAGATCCTCGAAGTAGGGCGGCATCTCGTCCAGCAGGATGAGGATCGGTTCTTTGCCCTCGAAAAGCTTGAGCCAGGCTTTTTCGTCCGGCGCTTTCGGACCGGAAGCCCAGAATTCCTGAAACAAGTCGGGCTTGCCGAGCTGCTGGGCGATTTCGCCCCAGAAGAAATGGTTGGGGCTGTTGCGACCGTTGAAGGCGGCGACGCGGGCGGTGTCGAACATCTGCGAGTTGGCATCGCCGCCGCAGTATTTCTTCCGGAGGGCGGGATGCTTGGCGAGCAGACCGAAACCGACGAGCAAATGGGTTTTGCCGCCGCCCATCGCCTGCTTGAGATGGAAGATGGCCTGCGTCGAGACGCTCGCGAGTCGGGCGATGCCCTCGGTGACGAGGTCTTGCATGCCCTGGGTGATGAATGTCTTCTCGAAATACGCGGTCCCGTCGCCCTCAGCGTGGATCAACTCGTCGAGCTGTTCGATCTGGTCGCTGAGTTTGATCGACAGCGCGTTGGGCTGAAGTTGGCAGGCGTCGCGGACTGTTTTCATTGTAATTGGAAGCTCTTGAAGGAATTGAAGCCAATGGTCTGGGTTCCTGATCGCCGAGACTGGCAAGCATGTATGAACGCGGATTTTCCATGGCACGTAAGAACATGCCGAACAGCAACATAACTGATGCAGGTCATCATTCTAGGACCCCTTTTCCTCACTCGCTCCGGCCGAACCGTTCTTGACCCACCGGTCAACCTCGGAGGCGAGAAACTTCCAGAGCTTGCCCACCTTGTGTGCGGGCATGCGTTTCCGGGTGATCCACTTGTAGATCGTGTCCGGATTGACTCCGAGATGCACTGCGATTTCGTCCACAGATAACCAGCGTTCTTGCATAAGGAACCTTTCCGCAATCCACCACTCCCGGGCGCGATCACAGGGAACCAACGGATTCAGGGTTAAACACTACCGGTCCTGTCCAGCAAAGCCAGCCAAAAACCAGAAGAGGCGGATATGAAACAAGGGCTCATTTGGTGTATCATGGGGACGCCATGTCGCCGGCTAATCGGCGTTCAGGTTGAGCGTTGAAATCGGTCTTTCGAAATGGATTGTCGCCGTGGCTTGGTTGGCGACGGCGCGCTGGATGTCGTGAATGGAAATGTTCCCGCCGAAGTCCGCTCGCGTGTTCGCGTTCGCCTTCTCTATGGGCGTGCTGGTGAAACCTAGGAACGAGGCATTCGGGTGCGGAGCTATCAGATTTTCCAAAGGCTCGCTGTAGAACGACAATTAAGATTTTCCACCGGAAAAGAATAATTGTCGTTGACCACGCAAAGCCAGCGGTTCCCAAAGTTCTGGGCTGATTCGCCCACAGACGGTGCCGCGCCAGCGCCCACCTGTGAGACGATGCCATACAGGTCAGAATAGCCCGCCGGAATTCGGACGAAGCTCCCGACCTGACCAACCCGGTATCCCTCGCCTCGGACGAATACCAATCCAGTCTCGGTTCCGTCCTCAAGTTTGATGCGAACGCTGGGGCCTGAAACGTCTTCGACCGTTCCGAGACGAGTCGGGTCAGTAGGTTTTGAGTTCCGGTTGCTCATGGCGTCATTCAAATGTCCGGACGCCAAATTGCGTTTCGAGGAACAAGCAGAGGTGATGGAAATCTCCCAAGTGACAACGAGCTTTGTGAGTGTCTTTTCCGTCAGCGTCGGGTGCGCCCTTCTCTAGGGTTATCCCGGAACCGCTGGTGGCGAGAGCCGCGTCCAGGTCGTTGTAGCCTCCGCAGCGGGTGGCAATCACAGCACCGTCCCACGCCAGCAGGCTCAAGTTTGAGAGTTTCTCGGCACATCTGATAGCTTGCTCGTGATCTTTCACCGTGGAATAGATCAGGGCAAAACAGTGGGCAGACCGATTTCCCCGCAGTCCATCGAGGAGAAGCTCGTTGAGGTGTTCGTCTGCAAACGAGTAACCACAGAAGACAATTACCGGGTTTGCTTCCCTGAAAAACGCCTTCAGCCGATCACACATTGCGAGGTAAGGCATCCGGCGGCTCTGCTCGTACTTGAGATGCGAGGGGTAGATCATCACCTGCTGGCCGGGTTTCGGTGGGTGGCAACGGAATACCGAATCGTCGCTCTGCTTGATCCAATTGATTGATCCGTGCAACTTCCAAAGGCGTGCCCACCGCTCCGGCACCTTGTCCTGCTCCATTGCTGCGAGGTCGAAGAAGGGCTCGCGCGCTCCTACGAAGCCATCAAAAAACGCAACCCTGAATTTCTCAAAAGTCTCTTCGACCAAAAGGTCATAGTTTGGAGTGATCACGTAGGCCGGGAACAGCAACAGGCTCGCTCAGAAGAAATAGGTTTTCAAGATGGCGAGAGCTCGGTCTGCGCTTGCTTCGTTGAGACTTGGGTTCATTTGAGGGAAAACTGCCGGCACTGTTTTTAAAGCCGTAACAGACACCGAGAACGCGGCATATAATCCCGCCAGTCCAAGACGGGCCGGCCATTGGCGTCGAATCAATCCCCATCTCAGCCGGAGCTGATAAAGGGTTTTCCTTTTCGCGAATTCCTTCTCTGACATACAGTGGGAACTTTGGATTCGAAACGCTGCCCACGCCTAAAAATTTGCATCTTCTTTTTGTTCCAAGAAGCCTTGGCAATTTCGTGTTCAGCACGGCGTCGAGACAGAGAGAGCGAAAGCGGAGACATCGCTTTCACGGGTCGCAGCTCTCACGCAACCGAGGTCAGGCTACTGTCAGCGGACCATCGAAAACAGTGAGGCTGATAACGTCCGTTTTAGCGATGTGGGGTCCGTGGCGTTCACCGCGCGGCGCGAAAAAGAAGGCGCCTGTCGTGTAGGTCACGCCGGATTCCTCCCACTCCCCGGAGAGGATATAGACCGATTCGTTGGCTTGAGGATGGCTATGGGCGACGACGGTCGTCCCTGCCGCAAACTTGCGTAAGACCGTGACGCCCCCGGTTGTTTCGTTTTTGTGCAAGATCAGCAACTGGACGCCGGGGTAGGGCCCAGGTTGCCACGTTTTGTCCTTGGCCAATGTGACGTATTGGAACATGGCTCCATCAAAGAATGTCGCGCGAAAAATGCAAGCCAGGTTTCGATGATGTCGGGAGCCATGGGCTTGTAATTCAAAGCGACCTGAAATCCTGTGACACGACTGCCATGACTCCTATTCTTCCGCGCATTCCATTTCCATCTTGCGGCCGCCACGCTTCGAGCTAACAGTCATGAATGCTGTTGTTTCGTGAAACTGTTCCCGCCGACTGGCTCCCCAAGATCATCGGCAATTTGCCCGCCGTCTTGGTGGATCACGCTCACCTCGAACGTAAGGCAGCGACAACCGCTTTGAATTTGGAAAAATATCGAGACTTGTATTCGAAGGTAGAAGAACTCAATGCCATCGCCATCGAGGAATTGCAGCACTTTCAACTCGTTCTCAACATCTTGAAGCGGCGAGGCATCCCGTTCCGCCAGTCGCATCCGAGCGCCTGGATATCAGGTCTGATGCGTTCCGTGCGCACAGGACAACGTCAGCAAGTCATCGATCACTTGATCTGCTGCGCCTTCATTGAAGGACGAAGCTGCGAGAAATTCCAGATCCTGAGTAGGAATCTGAAATCACTGGATCCAGAACTCGGCGAGTTCTATGCCAGCTTGGTTGAATCCGAAGGGAACCACTACGCGACTTACCTATTGATGGCTCGGGCGATTGACGATCCAGAAACGGACCGACGCCTCGATTTTTATTTGAGCCTGGATGCCGAACTGATCCGGCAGCCGAATTCGCTGCCGATGTTGCACTAACATTGGACTGCCGGGCTCCTCTCGATTCTCTCGCTGGAAAACAGAGGCTGTCAAAATGTCCAACCTCCAGAGACGGACGAGACACCCGCGCTCGGATCTGAGTTCGGTTCAACGAACCCAGTCTTCTGAGGCACGGGCGTTCTGCGGTCCTGCTACAGCTTTTGAGCGATATATTTCTCCAGCTTGACGTTGTCAGCGGCAAAAAGGCGGATTCCATCGGAAAGCTTCTCGGTCGCCATCTGATCTTCATTCAGCATCCAGCGGAAGCTCTTTTCATTCAACGAGATTTTAGGATCGGTGCTTTCGGCGGCGTTGGCCGGAGTCAACTTACGGGTGACTGTGCCGTTGGTTTTCTGGAGTTCATCCAACAATACGGGACTGATCGTTAACAAATCAGATCCAGCCAACTCCAGAATCTCGCCAACGTTCCGGAAGCTGGCGCCCATGACTTCCGTCGCGTAACCGTATTTCTTGTAGTAATTGTAAATCTTCGCGACCGATAGGACGCCCGGATCTTCGGCGGCTGGATAATCGGCGCGTCCCGTCGCTTTCTTGTGCCAATCCAGGATGCGGCCCACAAAGGGTGAAATCAATTGAACGCCGGCTTCGGCGCAAGCCACCGCCTGCGCGAATGAGAACAGCAAGGTCAAGTTGCAGTGAATCCCATCGCGCGAGAGCTCTTTGGCGGCCTGAATTCCTTCCCAGGTTGCAGCCAGCTTGATAAGAACGCGCTCGCGTGAAATCCCCGCTTTCTCGTAATAGCCGATGAGCGTGCGGGCTTTCGCGATGGAATTTTCGACGTCGAAACTGAGTCGGGCATCGACTTCGGTTGAGACTCGGTGGGACACGATCTTCAATATTTCCAAACCAAACGCTACTGTCAGCTTATCGAGCGCGATTTCGAGATTCTTGCTGGCTTGAGGCGATTCCTTTTTGGTCTCGACGAGCACCTGCTGGAGGATTTCCTGGTATTCGGGCATCTGAGCTGCTTTGAGGAGCAAGCTAGGGTTAGTGGTGGCGTCGCGCGGTTGGTATTTACGGATACTCGCGAAGTCGCCTGTGTCGGCGACGATCACGCTGAATTGGTTCAGTTCAGTTAACAGATTTGCCATACAAGTAGAGTTGAGTTGGGTTGAGTTGGTTCTTTAACACGTTTTAAGAGTCGCTATCAAGCTGTCCGAAATGATCGCTTTGCTGCCGAATCCGATAAAGCCACTACCCGTTTAGAACAGCAATAATCTAATACGCCATTTTTCCGGACGAGACAAGCAGACAAAAGTCGGCTCAGCGATTCCGCAAGGTGGTGTGGATCTCTGGTTTAATGGTGGCCACTCGATTTCTTTGGGCAGGAGACCATGTCACCACGGTCTGCTGCCCGATTTTTGACGACGCTTCACCCACCACGGATGAGCGCCGCGTTTTTGAACCGACCCTTGGGATGTAAAGATTTGTTTTTAGGAGTTGTTGAATAGCCAGTCCAGTTCACGATTTGGTGGCAAACAGAATCTTGCTCATGCGGGATCGATGAGGGCCTGAGACCAGGTCGAGGAGCGAGTATCGATCCAATGAAGAATACAATGCGTTCATCGCCTCGGCCAGAGCGCCTTTGAGCCGGCAACTGCCATCAATGCGACAGGTGTTGGTCTTTGGGTCGAAGCACTCAACAAGCCCGGGTTGGTCTTCGCTGCGGCGGACCAGCGCGCCAATCCGGATGTCCTCCGGGCGCATCGCCAATCGGATGCCGCCGCCGCGCCCTCGCCGGGTTTCCAGATAGCCCAATTGAGCCAGTTTATGGACCACTTTGGCGAGATGGTGGCGGGAAACACCGTAAGCGGCGGTTACTTCATGCAACTGAAAGAAATCCTGCCTGATCGCCCCATACATGAGAACTCGGAGGGAATAATCGCTGAAAACACTCAAATGCACACGATGGAGGATAGATCATAAATTGCCAAAGTGACACAAGAAAGGGTTCGAAAAAGATGTTGACCAAAAGGTGTACCGAAAATATATGATTTCACAATGAAATCAAACCTATCGCTGTTCACCGTCTTTGGCGTTGCCATCACTCTGCTCGTCAACGCCGCATCGGCCGCCGAGCTTGCGTCGAATCCCGCAGCCGCCGAAATCAACAAGATATGCCCAATCAGCGGCAAGCCGGCCGATCCAAATATCACAGTGGTTTATGAGGGCAAAAAGTATGCGTTTTCAGAAGATGCCTGCCGGAAGAAATTCAACGAGGCTCGCGAGAATAGCATCTATCACAAACTCGGCGGCAAAGCGGCCATCGATGCGGCTGTCGAGTCCTTCTACTTGAAGGTGCTGGCTGACGACCGAATCAAACACTACTTCGACGACATCAGCATGACCAAGCAGCGCCGGAAGCAGAAAGAGTTTCTCTCCGCCGCGTTGGGCGGCCCAATTCCGTGGGCTGGCAAGGATCTGCGCGCAGCCCACGCCAACCTACCTGGGCTGAACGAGACTCATTTCAAGGCTGTGGCCGAGAATCTCCAGAAAACTCTCGAAGAATTGAAGGTTAAGAAGGAGTTGATCGATCAAGTCATGGCAATCGCCGCGAGCACGCGGGACGAAGTGCTGAATCGCCCGAAGAAGGCGAAGTGACCTCAGGCGGGCAGAGTTCCGGTTCCACGACATCGCGCCGTGATCTATTTGGAGGAGCAGAGGTTGAGGATGGAAGTTTGGCAAATGGCTCTGAACTATAATTCCAAATGCAGTTTCTGGAACGGATTGGACGAGGGCGGTTGCAGCAACTAGAGGCTCAGTTATTCCAATCACCGAGAGCCAATGCGGTGGAGTTCATGGCACGAAACTTAACAGATTCAAGACAGTTCGGCGGATCGCAAAGCAGTATTCGAGAAGCCATCCAGGAACACGGCAATAGCCTGCCTGCGACATGCGTTCAGAATGTTATCTTCAGGATTGAGGATATATTGATTGTGTTTATGCCTCCTTCATCGCTAGACTTGGTTGCTGGCACGCTTCCGTTCGCGTCAAAGGCGAGCTCCCTTATTCGGAGCTGAGCCCGACGGATGCGGTTCGATGTCGTTGCGAACTTTTGACACGCGACCCTGGCAGGCATCGGCCAAAAACCCTGATTGGTCACCAATGATGATGAATGGTACAGGTTCAATTCCGGTTCAGCCCGCCTCGGGCCGCGCCGATTGGAAAGGCATCGTGGCGAGGTTTCAGGAACCTTGCAGGGTGCGGGCCACATGGCAGGTAATCAACACCCTCGGGCCTTACGCCTTCATTTGGTATCTGATTTATCGAAGTCTGGAAGTCTCCTGGTGGCTGACCCTCCCGCTGGCGGCGCTGGCTGGTGTGCTCTTGGTGCGCGTGTTTATTATCTTCCACGATTGCGGTCATGGCTCTTTCTACAAGTCGCGGCTCGTGAACGACATCGCTGGATTTCTCACCGGCATTCTGACTTTCACGCCCTACTACCATTGGCGTTGGGAACATTCGCTGCACCACGCCACGGCGGGCGACCTTGATCGCCGCGGCGTGGGCGATATCTGGACGATGACCGTCCAGGAATACTTGGAGTCATCCCTTTGGAAACGCTTTGCGTATCGGCTGGCGCGCAACCCCATCGTCCTCTTCGTGATCGCGCCCGTCTATTTGTTCGTGTTTCGCCAACGCTTCGCCTCCTCCAAGGCGAGCGTACGGGAGCGGCATTCCGTGTGGTTGATGAATCTGGCGATCGCCGGGTTCGTCGGCGGCCTATGCCTGATCTTTGGATGGAAGCAATACCTGCCGATTCAGTTGGTCGTGACGACGGTCGCCGGAGCCAGCGGCATCTGGATGTTTTACGTTCAGCACCAGTTCGAGGATGCCTACTGGGAACGCCGCGAAGATTGGGATTACACCGCTGCCGCGCTCCAAGGCAGTTCTTTCTACAAACTCCCGCGTATCCTTCAATGGCTTTCGGGCAACATCGGTTTCCACCACATCCACCACCTTAGTTCGCGCATTCCAAACTATAACCTCGAACGCTGCCACAACTCCCATCCCATCTTCCAACAAGTCAAACCCATCACCCTGCGCAGCAGCCTCAAGTCTATCAACGTCCGGTTGTGGGATGAGGAAGGCCGCAAACTGGTCGGTTTCCGCCACGTCAAGCACCGGCCGCGCGTGCCAAAAGCGGAAGCGCAAACCAGCGCCAATCGGAACACAAACAGTGAGTAGTAGCAGTTTCCTTTTTGACATCGAAGTCGTCCATAAACGGTCCAGAGGTGTTGGCCGAAATAACAAGAAACCGACTGATAAAACCTGAGGAGAGTCCGGGAGTCCACATCGAAGCCCCAATGCTTGTCTAGGGTCGGATCAAAACAGCAGCAGGGGCAGATACATGAATGCTTGAAGGCGGTGTATCTTTGGTTAATGTGGTTGCTCAAGAATCAATTTTCCGGGGGCCCTCACGGCGGTAATAACTGGCGGGCTGGTCCCGGCACCGGCAGCCGAATGGATCACGCTGCATCCATGGGCCAGGCCGACACTGAAAAGAAGATCAATGTACGAGCGACCCGACAAACATTTCGCCTTGCCACGGAAGGCGGCTCACGCGGACCTGCTCCCGTGGGCGCTGAAGGTGTGCTTCTCGATGCTGGCACTCTCGGCGGCAATCGCCGCCACCCCGCCAAGTTCGAACAAAGCGAAACACTGGTCGTTTGAGCCCATATCCAAGCCGCATCTGCCAGGTGAAGCGACCCCGGCATCCACCGAGATTGACCGTTTCGTCGTCGCCTCGCTTCAAGCCCGCGGCTTGTCGCTCGCCGCGCCAATCCCGCGCCCGCAATGGATTCGTCGCGCGACGTTCGACCTCACGGGACTGCCGCCCAGATGGGAGGAAGTCTCCGCGTTTGTCGAGGATCCCTCCCCGGAAGCCCGGGAGAAGGTGATCGACCGTCTGCTGAGTTCCCCCCGCTACGGCGAACGCTGGGGCCGTCACTGGCTCGACCTGGCCCGTTACGCCGACACGCACGGCGGTAGCGCCATCGGTTTCACCAAGTTCCCGTTTTCCTACACCTATCGCGATTATGTCATCCGTGCCTTCAACGCCGACCTCGCCTACGACCGATTCGTGACGGAGCAACTGGCCGCTGACCAGCTCGGGCTGGACGAACACAATCCCGCGCGCGCGGCGCTGGGTTTCCTCACCATCGGCATGCAATACCGCAACCGTCACGACGTGATCGACGACCAGATCGACGTTATTTCGCGGGGCTTGATGGGTTTGACCGTGGCCTGCGCGCGCTGCCACGATCACAAATTCGACCCGATCTCCACCGAGGATTACTACGGGCTCTACGCCACCCTCGCCAGCAGTCGCACGCCCGACGAACTTCCTGTCATCGATCAACCGAAGGATGACGAATCACACCGCGAATATCTTCTTGAATTGGCGCGTCGCCAAGCGAGTCACGACGACATGGCAGCCGAGCAGAACGAGGTGATGCGAGGCAGGTTGCGGATGCAGGTGGGAATGTATCTGCGCGAAATCGCCAAGGGTGCCCCGGAGCAGGACACCTCAACGGCGTTTCTCTCCTACCGCACCGACGACCTGCGGCCGCTGGTTCAGAACCGTTGGAGGGATTACGTGGGAAAAATGCCCGAGAGCGACCCTGTATTTGGTCCTTGGATCCGCCTCTCCGGGCTGGAAGCTTCCGGCTTCAGGCAAGCGTCCACCAATCTGATCCGGACATTGGAAACCGAAAATGGAGATCCGGTCAAATTCAAGGACCTGCAGCGGCTCGCGGCCGAAGCACCGCGCTGGAACCCGAAGGTGCTGGAGGCAATCGTCAGGAAGTCGCCTGAATCCATGATCGACGTCGCGGACGCGTATGGCGAACTGTTTGCCAGCGTGCATCAGGGTTGGTTGAAGAGTCAGCAAAATGCCTCCGCCGAGGCGGCGCCCGGGGCCGGGATCGTGCCCGATGAAGACCAGAAACAACTGGAAATTAACAGCCCGGTCCACCGCCAGTTACGTCGCCACCTTTACGCCAGCAACACGCCGACGTCGGTGCCCGACGACCTGGCGGCGCATCTCTTGAATCGGACGGTGAACGACGACCTGAGCCGACGGCGAGGGGCCATCCACAATCTCCATGTCGATTCGCCTGGATCCCCGGCGCGGGCAATGGTGCTCACCGAGGATCCGTCCCCCGAGCCGTTCCATGTGCTCAAGCGAGGGAATCCGCTCAACCGCGGCGGCGTTGTGACGCCTCGCTTCTTGTCCGTGCTGGCTTCCACAAACTCTCAACCGTTCCCAGACGGCAAGCGCCGGCTGGGTCTCGCGCGCGCGTTGGTGTCCACAGAGAACCCGCTGACGCGCCGAGTCCTGGTGAATTGGGTCTGGCAAAATCACTTTGGGCAAGGATTGGTAAGGACTCCCGACAATTGGGGCACACGAGGGAATGCGGCGACCCATCCGGAATTGCTCGATTACCTTGCCTCCGTGTTTGCCGAGGACGGTTGGTCCCTCAAGAAACTGCACCGCCGCATCCTGCTGTCCGCAACCTACGCGCAGGCAGCCGTAGAGGATGCCCGGGCTCGCGCAGCCGATCCCGAGAACGAACTCCTCTGGCGCATGCCGCGACGACGCCTCGACCTGGAGTCGATGCTCGACTCCATGCTGGCCGTCTCGGGGGAACTGGACCTGACCTTGGGAGGACGCCCCTTCGACCGGCAAGCGCAGCCCGGCGTGCTGCGCCGGAGCGTTTATGCGTTCGTCAATCGTGACATTGTTTCCAGCCTATCGAGCACTTTCGACGGGGCGAACCCGAGTTCCTGCACCGCCAAACGCCCGGACACCACTGTGCCGCAGCAGACGCTCTTTGCGCTGAACTCGGAATTCATTCAAGACCGGGCTGCCGCCCTCGCCGCGCTGACCGAGCGCGCGGCTGCCGGCGACGACACGCGGCGGATCAGGGAATTGTATGTGCGTGTGTTCTCGCGCGAACCGCAGCCAGCGGAGCAGGAACGGCTCCTGAAGTTCAAGCGCGCCGCCGCCGAATCATCCCCGGCAAGCGCCTGGCAGCAGGTCGCGCATGTGTTGCTGGCAGCCAACGAATTTGCCTTCGTCGATTAGAGACATGAACCGTTGAACCCATGAACCGCCCCATTCCAACCACTCGACGGGACTTCTTGAAGCGCTGCGGCATGGGCTTCGGCTCGCTGGCGCTGGCGGATTTCCTGTGCCAGCCCACGCGTGCGGGCGAATCGGCTCTCCATTTCCCGCCGCGTGCCCGAAGCGTCATCCACGTGTTCCTCAACGGCGGCGTGTCCCAGGTGGACACCTTCGATCCCAAGCCTGAGCTCACCAAACGTGGCGGGCAGATGCTTCCATTCGAAAACCTCCAGACCGAACGGAAGACCGGGGTGGCCTTGCCGTCGCCCTTCACCTTCCGAAACCACGGGCAGAGTGGAATCCCAATCAGCGATCTCTTCCCTCATCTTTCGCGGTGCGCCGACGAGTTGGCCGTGATCCGGTCCATGTACGCCGAACTGCCCAGCCACGAGCTCTCGTTGATGCTCATGAACACGGGCGATCAGCGACAGGTGCGGCCCAGCTTCGGCTCGTGGTTGACTTGGGGAATGGGCTCCGAAAACCAGAATTTACCCGGTTTTGTAGCGCTTTGCCCCGGAGGATTGCCCGTTGGCGGGGCGGCCAACTGGCGTTCGGCATTTCTGCCGGGATCGTATCAAGGCACCCATGTGGATACCTCCCAGGCCGATCCCAGGAAGCTGATCGACCACATCCGCAACGGGCGGCTCAGCGCTGAGGCCCAGCGGGAACAGTTCGACGTGTTACGGGCGTTGAACGCGCAGCACTTGGAGTCCCGTCCCGGTGAAGCGGCCTTGGAATCGCGCATACGTTCTTTCGAGCTGGCCTACCGGATGCAACTGGAGGCGACCGACGCCTTTGACACCCAACAGGAGCCGGAGCACATCCGGAAAGCGTACGGTGAAGGGCCTCAAAACCGACAGTTGCTCATCGCCCGTCGGCTCGTGGAGCGCGGTGTCCGCTTTGTGCAAACCTGGCATGGGAATCTACAACCGTGGGACAGCCACTCAAACATCCGCGAAGAACATCGCAAGGTCGCCAACCAGTGCGATCAGGGCCTGGCGGCGCTCATTCAGGACCTCAAGCAACGCGGACTGTTGGAGACAACGCTGATTCTCTGCACCGGAGAGTTCGGGCGCACGCCCTCGGTGGAAATGGGGCAAAACGGCTCGGGTGCGGCGCAGGGCCGCGACCACAACCACTGGGGATTCTCCCTGTGGCTTGCCGGCGGCGGGATCAAAGGCGGAACGATCTACGGCGCCACAGATGAATTCGGCTTCCGCGCGACGGAGAATCCGGTTTCCGTGCACGACCTCCACGCCACAATGCTGCACCTGTTGGGCTACGACCACGAGCGCCTGACCTACCGCTACGCAGGGCGCGACTTCCGCCTCACAGACGTCCAGGGCCAAGTCGTGCGTGCGATCATCGCCTGATCCGGCCTGCCCGTAAGGTCAAGAACTCTTACGGCATCTCGGTGATAGAATTTGAGCAGGCCGCCGAGGCTCTCTCGGGTTTGGATCTTGCCGGATGAACTGCCGATCTGATCTGCTGCTGCTGGGAATAGGATCATTGACCATACGACCTCCGCAGGGTGGCGCTCTTTGAGCGCCTAAGGCGCGGTGGTGAGCGTCCATTTTCGCTCTTATCCGCTGGAGGCTCCTACGCCAGCACTTCTCTAATCACTTCGCCATGGACGTTCGTGAGGCGGCGGAGAATGCCGTTGTGATAGTAAGTGAGACGCTCGTGATCGAGGCCGAGCAGGTCCAGGATGGTGGCGTGGAAATCATGCACGGTTGTCGGCTTGCTTACGACCTTGTAGCCGAAGTCATCGGTCGCTCCGTAAGCGAAACCGTGCCGCAAACCCGCACCCGCCAGCCAAGCCGTGAATGCCGTCTGA
Source organism: Akkermansia muciniphila (assembly GCA_945861765.1). Taxonomy (GTDB): domain Bacteria; phylum Verrucomicrobiota; class Verrucomicrobiia; order Limisphaerales; family SIBE01; genus SIBE01. Next base: position 13,750 of record CAMAWP010000144.1, read on the forward strand.
TTGTGATCCCGACCTTTGCCGAGTGTTCCCGCATCGGATTGCGCAAACGGCGTGCGTCCAAACTCAGTGTTAAGGATCACGAGTGTCTCATCGAGCAGACCACGCTGGCGCAAGTCACGGAGCAATCCGGCGATGGGAAGATCAATGCGTCGAGCCTCGCGGCCGTGTTCGCCCGGCACGTCGCCATGGGAATCCCATGTTGGCCCGCCGAGTTCCGCGCCCGACCACAATTGAACAAATCTCACCCCGCGCTCCAACAAACGGCGGGCCAGCAGGCAACTGCGGCCAAAATCGGCACACTCGGCTCGATCCACTCCATAGAGCGCGCGCGTTTCCTGGCTCTCCTGTTCAAGCCCGGCCGCCTCTGGAACGGCCATCTGCATTCTGGCGGCCAGCTCATAACTGCGTATGCGCGCCGCCAGCGGATCGCTCCCTGCATGCTGAGCCAGATGTCTCCGATTCATTTCGAGCAACAGATCATTGCGAGCCAGTCGTGTTGCCGCTTTGAGCGGGAGGGCGGAATGCAAGTCTGAGACCGGCGCGCCTTGGGTCCGCAACAAGACGCCTTGAAGGCGGGTTGGGAGAAAGGCGTTGGTCCAGTTGTTCGCGCCGCCGGTCGGGATGCCTCTGGCATCGGCCAGGACCACAAAGGTCGGCAAGTCGTCCGTCTCGCTGCCGAGCGCGTAGGAAAGCCAAGCGCCCATCACCGGAAAACCCATCGTGCGGAAGCCCGAAATGGCCTCGTACGTGCCTGGCGTGTGATTGCCTGTGGATGAAACCATCGAGCGGATGAGAGTCAGCTCGTCCGCCACGTCTGCCAAGTGCGGGAACAGATCTGAAATCCAAAGGCCGCTTTTCCCACGCGGCTGGAAGGGCCAATGGCTCCGGTGCAGTAGTCCGACTTTTCCAAAGAACACGTCTGGCTTTTCGTCCTCCGGCAGTGGCTTGCCGTGGTATTTGGCCAGTGCCGGCTTGTAATCGAATGAGTCCACCTGGCTAAGCCCGCCCTGGAGGAAAATCTGGACGGCGCGTTTGGCTTTCGCCGGATGATGCGGTAACGGATGCACTGCCTGCTGGGGCGCGCCCGCCCCTTGCAACTTTCGGTCGCGGCCCAGCAACGCGGTCAAAGCAATTCCGCCCAGGCCCGTCCCAAACTGGGTAAGGAAATCTCGTCGAGACAAAGGAATGCGCGAATCGAAACCAGGCCAGTATCGAGGATGGTTCATAGAGCTTTGCCGAACACAGCGTTAGTTCATCTCACTCGTTCGTGAGGCGTCGGGGCTTTGTTAGGCTTCAAAATCTTGTCCATCGCCTTCCCTTTTGCTAATTCATCGACCAATTTATCTAAATAGCGTACTTCCCGCATCGTCGGCTCTCGAATGTCTTCCACTCGGACGCCGCAAATTACACCTTTGATCAAAGTTCGTGAAGGATTCAGCTTAGGAGCTTCCTTGAAGAAGGTTTCAAAGTCTTTCTGCTTTTTCAATTGTCCTTCTAACTCCCGCTGATTTTAGCCTGTCAGCCAGCAGGCGGGGACGAAGTATCCGGACCTTCATTCAAAGCGCTTCCGTAAATCCTTCTTCGCATCCTCCCAATCCAAAACCCCGACGCGTCCAGCGGCAAACTCAGCCTCGGTCTTACGCAGCGCCTCCTCATGCCACGAAGGACTGGCGAATGACCCTTCGTCAGCGGCAAGATCACTCCACAGTGCTTCGATGATCCTGAGCTTCTCGGTCGGCGGAAGCTTGCGAAGTTCAGCAATACTCATGAGTCAAAGCGTAACCAGATTGGGATATGCCGCAAGCGCTCGTTTTGGGCTAACGATAAAGCTCAGGCCCGCCGGGCCTGCGAGCCAAGACGACAAGACCAGCGCCAACCGGCGTTGCCTGGAGCGATTGGTTAGCCCGTTCTTCTCGCATGGCTACGGCGACTGGCTCACTCCCTCGCAATTGATCATCCAGGGTACGCCGAAGCGATCAACGAGCATGCCAAAACGTGCTGCCCAGAACGTCTTCTCCAGCGCTAACACTATCCGGCCGCCCTCCGCGAGTTGGTGAAAGATGCGCTCGGCGTCAGCCGTGCTCTTGATTTGGAGAGAAAGCGAGAAGCCCTTTGGCTCTTCGTATTGGTCTGGCGCTACATCGGCGCCCATCAGCACTTGGTCGCCAATTGTCAGACTCCCATGCATGACCTTGTCCTGCCGGCCCGCTGGAGCCTGCTCTGCCATCGGCGATCCAGCGTAGCGGAAGATCTCACCGATTCGGCCGGCGAGGCACCGCGCGTAGAATTCAAACGCGGCCTCGCATTGCCCATTGAAGTATAAATACGGGTTCATGTGCATACTGGTGTTTAATTCTTCGGCTAACATTGTTATTAACTATCCTAACAGACGCCTTACAAGGC
>CAMAWP010000145.1 GCA_945861765.1 Akkermansia muciniphila
GTGGTCGCGCTCGGCTGTTGCCCGAACGCCAGCTTGCTCGCCGCTCCCGGGCTCACCGTCATCTGCTGTGTTGCTGCCGTCAATGAGCCACTTGCGAACGTCAGCGTGTAGGTAGTCCCCGCCGTCCCGCTGATTCCCACGCTCGAAAACGTCGCCACCCCGCTCGACGCCGTTGCCGTGGCCGTCCCGGCCACCGTCGCTCCGCTGCTCACCGTCATCGTGACCACGGTGCTGTTGTCGCTCGTCCGCGTGTTGCCCGCCACATCCCGCACCGCCACCACCGGCTGCGTCCCAAACGCCGCGCCGCTCGCCGCGCTCGCCGCGCTCGTTGTCAATACCAGTTGCGTCGCGGCGGTGCTAATCTTCACGACCTTGGACAGGTCGGAGACGTACAGATCGCCTGCGGTATCGAAGGCCAATCCACCGGGGCTACCGATGCCAGAGGCGAAGGTTGAAACGGTGCCGCCGCTCGTGACTTTCGAAACCGTACCACCGCCCGCATTGGCGACATAGAGATTGCCCGACGTATCGACGCCCAATCCCCTGGGGCTGCTGAAGCCGGAGGCGAAGGTCGAGACGGTCCCGCTGGTCGTAACTTTCGAAACCGTGCCGTTGCCAGAGTTGGCGACATAGAGATTGCCCGAGGTGTCGAAGGCCATTCCCCAAGGGGCACTGAAACCGGAAGCGAAAGTCGAGACGGTGCCGCTAGTCGTGATTTTTGAAACCGTATTGTTACCCTGATTGGAGACATAGAGGTTGCCCGACGCATCGAAGGCCAAATCATCGGGCGCACTTAAGCCGGAGGCATAGGTCGAGACGGTACCGCTGGGCGTGACTTTCGAAACCGTATGAGCGCCTTGGTTGACGACATAGAGATTGCCCGACGTATCGAAGGCCAATCCAATAGGGCTGCTGAAGCCGGAGGCGAAGGTCGAGACCGTGCCGCCGGAAGTGACTTTCGAAACCGTATTGGCGCTGGTGCCACTGTAGTTGGCGACATAGAGGTTGCCCGACGTATCGAAGGCCAATCCAAAGGCACTAGTGAAGCCGGTGGCAAAATTGGCACCGCTGGCTTTGTATGGAACCACTAACAACAGGGTCAACGAAAGGAGCAACCACCGCCAAGAGATCAAACCTGGCTCTTGGCAAGCGAAAGTTTTTTCACGACTGGCGAGCAATCCGACAGCCAGTCGGGCGCGGGTGCGTTTCGAAGGCGCGGACGGTGCGGAGAGCTCGCTCCTAGCGGCAACGGCGTGCATGGGCGGCATCCATTCAACGGTGTCTTAACGGCGGCGCGAAGGAGTCATTGAACCCGCAGCTTGAAGAAGCGGAATGATTCCCCGCCAGTCTGAGGATCGACATCCACCTGCAGCGGGCGAACATCCGTGGACTGGTAGTAACTGCGCGCAGCAGGGACTCCAGGATCGTCCGTGGAGAACCGGAAAGGAACAAGCGTCCAGCTCCCCATGTCCACCGAACCGTAAACCGAGTAATTCCTTTCCCGGACAGCCGTGAACTCCAGCCGCACCACGCCATGGCTGGCATCGATGGCTTTCAATGTGAATCCATCTTTGGGATCCAGCGCGTAGGTTCCGGAAATGTATTCCTCCAGATTACTCAGTCGGTCGCCGTCCAAATCGTCCCCTGGGCGGATGTCCTTCAAGCTCTTGCCTCCTCCCATTTTGGCGATCAAAGCAAGCTCCCAGGCATCCGGCAAGCCGTCGCCGTCGCTGTCTTCGCCGAGAGTCAAATCCAGGCGGGTCTCTTCTCCAGGCAGCCCGATGCGCGAATAATCCCCTTTCATTTGGATCGGCAGGTAAGTGTTCTTGCCGATGCGCACTTGAATTCGGAACTGCATGGCCGGGCGCACCGCAGTTGGTTTGTACATATCGTCGGTCACCCCGGAGTCCATTGGGAGTTCGAGTTTGTAGTTCTTGGCCGGCCCCAACCCGGACACCACCAAGGTCGTCAGACGGGGCCCAGCCAGCGTTTCGAGGATGAGGTTCGCTCCCGGGACGGTGAGCGGATTTCCGAGTTCGTCTCGGACAATTCCGTAGATGATATGGGGCGGGGCGGGAGGATAGGCCAGGGCCGAACGAGGAACCGACAAGCCGAGGATGCAAATCCAGAACGCGAGCCAGACCGACGACAGGGACCGCGACCCGGAGTCTGGTAACAGCGGAGCCTTCCCGCGGAACGATCTCGCGCCACAAGCATCCGGGACCGTCCAGGTCCGGGAGCCGCCCCGTGGGGACCCGCTTTGAACCGTGGTCTTTTGAAAGTAATTACTCATTGTTTTGGATTCCTCTCAATGGAGCCAGAAACGCTAATTCCCGGCATAGGAATAAGTCACGAAATGCAATTTCACGTCCTTGACCGTCTGGATGAAGCGGTCGAGGCCTTCGTCGGGATTGCCCAACAGCGTATAACCAGGGATGACGAGCTTCCACCTGCTGTTCCAGACGGAGCGGCCGATCAAGCGACGGTTCGTGTATTGGGAGGGCTGCAGTTGGCCACCCACGCCAAAAATATTCCCACTGAAAGCCCCAAGGGTCGAAACCGGCCGAAATGCCTGGTGTTTGCGAAAGCCAAACAACGGTTCCGAGAGCGAATCACTCGATTGATAACGGGGAGCCGTGGAAAAACCCGAGGCGCCGATATTGAAGGGCATCGGAACAGTCACGTCATCGACGCTCCAGGTGCGCACGACACTGACATCGCCCAAGGGCGGGCTGCGCATGGAGTCCAGCCCCACCGGAATGAGATAGACGTAAGGAGTTCCGGCAAGGGCCTGCGGATCCAGAAACCAGGCGCTGGGGTCGGCAGGTGAAATGGCGCCGGCGGCATTGACCGCGCCTGCGTTGACTGCCGGATTGTTCATGCCGCGATAACCTTCGAGCGCCACCCCGACCGCGAAGATTTTCGTTGCGAACGAACTCGGGCTGAACACCTGGTCGCCAGCGGCCAGCGTCCGTCCAAACAGGTTGTAACCATTGGCGATAACGGTGCTAAAATCGAGCAACAATCCCGGCACGGGCAGGCCGTTTCCGGAGTCGATCTGCATGCAATAGCGCCGCACATCCTCATCGTCCAATAGATTGGCCCGGCGCGACTGGTGCAGCACGTCCTGCCAGGGCTGTTCGCCTTCCGTGCCGGGAAGGATGCGCAGGTTTTCAGTGCGGAGTGAAACGGTCGTGCCGTAAGCGTCCGGGTTGTTGAAACCCAGTCGGCCTTTGAGGACATCCCAATCCGCCTTCGTTTCCGCCAGGATGCTCGACAGACCCGAATCCCCCGTATCGCTGCCGGCGAACTGCGGTTCGCCATTGCGCACAACGCCGAGGGCCCTGGCGCTCACAACGCGACTCAGGAACTCTTTGCCAGCGGGGGTGTGTAGCAGGCCTGTCTCATAATCGTAGGCGTTCAAGGCAAGATAGGCGTAACTCGATGCCAGGTCGAACAAGGTCTTGTAGCGCTCCAGCTTTTCATTCCGGAAAATTCGGAAAGCGGCGTCGCGGGTGCGGAACCCTTGGATGACCGCAGACGCACGCTGCCGATACACTTCGCGCTCCTGTTGGATGCGGTCCCCTTCGGCAACGAGCGTCGCATAATTACGGCCGGCCGACTCCATTTCCACAAGCCGTCCGCTGATGGTGACGAGTCTCGATCGAAGCTCTTCCAACGCCATTTCCAACTCGAACCCGTGGCTCAGGAACTCCAGCTTGTTCTCAAGGGGCATGATCTCCCGGATTTTGTGGAGCCTGGAAATAATATTGCCGGCCACTTCCGCCGCTCCGGCGACGGCTTGCCCGGCAATGGAAGCGCCCGAGATCGCGGCCTTTTGCAGGGCAATCGTCGCTTCAATCGACGCTCGTGCCGGGCTCATCAGGTCACCTCCACTCGCAACTCCAACAATGGTCGATTTAGGCAACGCTTCCAAAGCCGTCTCTTTAACGTCGTCGAGTCCCCACCGAGTATATTTGTCGATGATGGTGATCGCCAATTCCACCGCTTTCTTCACGCTTTCAGCGGTCGAAGCGCTGATATTATCGGAGATCGCCCACCCTCGGCGGGTCGCATACGCTTCGAGCTGTTCGTTGAAGAGTTTCGCCAACCCTTCGAGGCGGGCTCGCTGGCCTTTGTAATCCGTCAGGGCCTGAAGCGCGGCATTGCGCGCCAAAAAAATACGCGAAATGGACTCCTGGATTTTCCCCGGCGATTTGCGTCTGGACGTCCAGTCGGAAGGCTTTCGCATGAAGCCGTCGCTGCTGAAGGTGTAAGCCACGGTTTCGGAATTGAGGGCGTATTTTTTGACATCATTGTTGATCCCGCCAATCTGCGATTTCTTGTCGTCATACACCTTGATTTCAACTTTTGTGACCAGATCAAACGAGTTGGCAATGACTTGTTTACCGCCGCTTAAGAACTCAATCGTGGGATCCTCCACGTAGCCAAAATGCAGGAAATCGGGTCCGGCGTAGTCCTGCTTGTAGGTCTTGCCCGGGCCGACGTCGTTCGGGTAAGGCGTGCCATAAAGCTCAATCAAGGCATTGGTGTAGGACAGTTCCTGGCGAGCCACGAGATTTTGGAAATCGGCCAAGGAGTCCTCCTCCGAGCGCATGAGACGGGTGACATCCTTGGAATCGTCGAACGCGGCCACGGCATTATTCAGGGCCGATTTGGAGCGCGCATAGACCTGCTCGAACTGGGTTTCTGGAGACGCGCCAACCACCGTGTTCGGATTGATGTCAAAGGCGAGGCTGCCCTCGGGCAACCCCAGAGGCGTCAGATGGCCTTCGGCGTTGTCCAGAGTGGTCTGCAACCCCTCGCCGAGGGTCGCCAACTCCCGGAGTTCGGGCACGACCGTGCGATCAATCCTCTGGATGCCTTCGTGTGTCGGGTCGGGATCTACCCCGGGCAGGATCGCGTTGCCGACGATCCAGTTGATGTAGGCGCCCTGGGTGACGCGGTTGGCCCAGTGGTCAACGCCCCAGTGCCGGACGGGGTTGTTCGTCTCTCCGCCATTGACAATTTGGCGTCGGGGGTTCGATCGAGTCTCGGCGAAGTGTTCCCAACCCGCTCCCGCGCCAGGCCGGTAATCCTTGCGCCACGAAAGATCGAAAATCTGACGCCCGCTCCGCGCGGCGGCGGCGGCGGCGGCGGCGAACTTCCGTTCGTCCAAGTAATCCACCTGCACCGCCTTGCCGAGCACGGTCACCGCCTCCGTGCGCGGCACCCATTCGAAATTATTGTTGAGCAGCAGGTGATAATAGCCCTTGAGGGCAGTCAGGTAATGGCCGTACGCATCGCCATGTCCCTGGGGAAACATCCGCGCCGCATCGGCCGCCCCGATACCAACCCTGGTGGTGCCCGCGGCGGGATTGGGTTGGATGTTGTAATTCAGCGAATAAATCACCTCGCCCGCATTGATGCCGCGGGTGAAATTCCAAAACATCCGGTTATAAACCGGCTGGGTGTTCACGCCCGGTTGAAGGAAATCATCCCGACCGCGAAGCAGAGCCAATTCCTCATCCAGCAACGTAGGCACCTGTCCCTGGAACGCGAAGAGCGCGGTCGCGATATCGCCGTATGTCTTGTCCTTGGTGCCAATGCCGATGGTCGGATTGGCGGCATCCGCCCAAGCCTCGTTGCCAAGCATCATGTAGAGGTCGTTGAGATAGCCTGCGGCCAGAAGGAGCGCGTCGTTTGCCGGCCCGAAGTTGATGCCCGCGTCAATGCTCAGGCCTTTGCCACGGTTGATGACCGTTTCGTAAATTTCGATGAGGCCAAAGTCATTGATGGTTTCCATGTTGAGCGCCACATCACCCTCCCACCGACGACCGGCCTGGGTGAGGATGCTGGCCTCCGTGTTGACGCTGTTGTTGAAGAGGTCGGTGACGCGCTGATTGAACGGATTGATGCCCGCCAGCACCCGCTTGATCCAACCTTCCGCCAACTGCGGCGTGGTCCAGGAAGACCAATCGGCATCGGAAGGCTTGACCGTGTAGAGCGGGTGATTCGGATTGGTGGGCCGATAGCGCATGATCACGTAGTTATCGACCAGCACCTGGATTCCAGCGCGGCCGCCCAGCGTGTGGCGCGGAAGATTTGTGCCAAAGATCAGGGCCTGGTAACCTCCGGGCAAGTTCGCGGGCGGCACTCCATCCACAGGCGGGGCGATCTTCCATTCATACTCGTAGTCACTGAACTTCCCTGCAAGGTCCGCGGAGTGTTGCAGTGTGAGCATTTCATTGAGGGGATTGGCCGACGGGATGACTTTGAGCTCACCAGGGTAGAGCGAACCCTCCACCTTGAGCACGTAAACCGAGACCGGCTCGCCCGGCGCGAGAAGTCTGCGCCCTACGCTGTCGCCCACGATGAGGCTGACATAGCCGCTCCCCGGGCCGGAGGCACTCAAGGCGTAGGAATCCACTGCCACATCATCGTCTGCCACTCGGGCGAGAGATTCCACACCCACATTGGTATTCTGGGCGGGATTCACGACATACTGACCCGGCACTTTGGGATCCTCATAAAAGGTCTGCATCGTGGTGGACAAGGCATCCACGGCGGAATCCCATCTGGATTTGTTATCCGTGTCGGTGATCGGGACAAGGGCCTTCACGGCAGCCAAATCCGAGCCTCGCAGGACGTTCAGGAGCAGGTATTTTTCCCCCACGATTTCGTCCTTGAACTCACCGCGCAAGACGAGCGCCCCGTTGCCACCCCGGTCGGGGTCGAAGAAAAACCGGTTCCCAAGATGGGGCGGGAGATTCGGAAAATAGACTTTGCCCTGGTAACGATTCACGCGGATGCTCGCCGGGAGTCTGGCCAGATCGCTCAGCCGGATCTGGCGGGTTTTCTCCCGGGTCGGGTCATGGAGCACGACCGTATCGTTCGACGCAGTGACGTTCCTGGCGATGGATTGCTGGTAGAGCAATTGCACGCTGGACTGGCCGCGAACAGAAACCAGACCAGATTTGGCCACGGTCAGCGTATCTCCGAATTGCATTTTCGGCGGATCGGGAGCCCAGACAGGCCGATAAACAATAGGGAGCGCATTGGTCTTGGAAGTGGCGTCCCCGATCGTCGCCCCGTTGCTGTCCTTCGGGCGCAAATAAGGAACGATAGCGCCAACGGCAGGCGGGGATGCGACGCCGGGCCAGGCGAATCCTTCCTGCGACTTATAGTAGAAACGCATGGTGAAGCTGTTGGTCCCCGCCGGGAACTTCGTCAGGTACGGGGGACGGCCGACATAGGTGACGGAGGCTCCTGAAAGCGTTTTGTCGATGACCGCGAGGCGGCCCTGGGTTACCGGGGTTCCGGTGCTGACGACGCTGATGGTCAGGCTGTTGGTCACCCGGCTGTTGTCCGCGACGTCCGAGACAACCAATTGCACCACATTCGTCCCGAGCTGGGTGGGTGTCCCTGTAATCGTGAGTCCGTTAATAGTCAACCCGGCCGGCAACGGAGTCGCCGCAAGAGGCACCAGCGTGAGGCTGTCCTCCAATCGGGAAGTGTGAATCGCGTAGGTGAAGGGGGCATCCTTAAGCGCCCGGGCTTGGCGCAACGGACCGAAGGCGGTGTTCGTCGCATTGTAACTTCCCGCGGCAAAGGGAGGCGGCCCAGCATGGACACCGCGATAGGCCCAGAAGTTCTCCTTGCGATCTTTCCAGGTGAATCGCTTGTAATGGGCCACGGGTGAGCCGCTCTGCCCATCCCTGCTTTCATTCCAATTTGTGGGAAGATCGCCGGACGCGCTGGCACTCTCCGTGTTGTAATTGATCGCGTTCGCGCCGGTGCCTTCGACGGGCGGGGGCAGAAAGGGCAACGGCATGGGAGGCTGAAGCGGGCGCCCGGCACCGGACTGGCTCCTATTGCCGCCAGCCATCGTAATAAAGTCGAAGATAATGCCCGCTTCCGGTTTCTCGCGCAGCACCTTGAACAGGCGCATGTCGGGACGGCCGTCGGCCTGCGAGAATTCGAGCAGGACAAAAGGGTCCGAGGAGTAGCCCGAGGCGCTCGTGACGTTAAGATCGTCGCGGAGCGCAAAGGCCTGGCCGCCCAACATCAGAGCGTGTTCCTCGTTCGGATTGTAGCCCGGTTGGGATGGGTTGTTCTGAACGTAGATTTTCCCCGCAGCCTGAAGGCTCTCCAAAGCGCCGCTTCCGTCGTTGCTGGCCAGGATAATCTCCGACGCATCTCCCGGCCAGACGAGCGTATAGCGCCCAATCACGGATGGCCATAAGACAGGCTTGAACCCGTTGGCCTCGTTCCGCACCGAAGAAGAGGCGCTGCTCCGGAACCACCATATATCGAGAGTGTTCGCTCCCGGAACGGCATTGACCGGAATGATGGCGCTGAGCTGGGCTTCGTTGAAACCAACAACGAAAGGATTCTTGTAGGCGTTGGGGCTGAAAGAGGTCCCGCTCGGCTGGTGAATGAATCCGGCCAGATACGAGGAATCCGCAGAGGCTCCCAGCTCTCCACTCGGCGGAGCAATGCGCCGCCCGACAGGGACGGTTGAGGAAACGACGCGCGGTGCGGTGAAGGTCTGGTTGGTCCAGTTGAACGTGTTGCTGGCCCCCCTCCAGGAATTCAGATTGGTGGCAACACTGTTCGCGAACTGCATGGTCTTAAGATTCACGTCCAGCCACGAGAACACGCGCTCGAAGGCCACGTTATTCCCGGACGTGAAGCGGAGCAGGCCGCGGTGCGCGGGATAGGTCCTGTCCAGCCAGGTGAAGTACTCGAACTTTTCCGTCAACTCGCCGCGCGGACGGTCCAGCGCATCCTGATATTGAATAATCGGCGCGTTGTCGGTGGGCAATGGAATCGCGGTGAGGCGCGCTTCCGCCTTGGTGGCCGCCAAAGGCCGGAGGTAATGGCTGTATTTCTCGACTGCCACCGGCCACGCCAGCTTGTAGCGCGAGTAGATCGAGGGCCATCGCAGCCCTTCCACTCCCGCCTCGGTCCAATGCACCAGCACATCGTTCAGGTTCACTGTTTCGCGCACGCCGTAATAGGTGGCCTTGGTCGCGCCCGGCTCGGCTTGTTGATACGTGAACTGCTGCAGGCCCGCTTGCAGGATCGGCTCCGCGACCAGGCCGTTGTCGTCCCGATCGGAATACGGCGTGAGCTTTTCGCCCAACTCGGTCATCACGTCCAGCGGCGTGGGCTGCTGAAAGATATCCACAATCTCGAACCCTAGGTGCTGGCGCGCCGCCCTGCCCACAATGGGGTCTCCGAGCAATTCCACAAAGACCCGCCCCTCGCGGTTGTAGGCGAAAATCTGCCCCTGCGTAAAGTCATGCCAGAGCGTGCGCAATTCCTGCAACCGGCTTGCCGCGTCCGTCACGAGAAGGGACTGTCCCGGCGCGACAAACTCCGTCGAGACGCGCTCGGGGAATGCCTTGTTGAAGGCGATTTTAATCGCGCTGACGCGCGCGCTGGGCACAGCGACGGGTTTGCCCGTGGCGCGGAACGTTCCCTCCGTCCAGTAGATCTTGCGCGGCGGCTTGACGGCCGTCCCGGAAACAACGTAGTCCACATTCGTCAAGGAATAGTAAAGGCCCGAGACGGAATAATACCGATCCGGATTGGACGACAGATCCGTCGGCACTCCGGCCTCAGGCTTGGCCTTCCTCCATGTGACCCGGACGGAACCGGGTTGATTTGCGAAAACCGCATTGGCGTGCGGACTCCAATAGTAGGACGGGCTCACCGCCGGGTGCGGTTCAGCCAGCCAGTAATCGCTGGGATCAACGCCCGCAATGGGAACCCCATTCTCGTCGCTTTTCGGCGGAGTGATGATCGAGCCGAAAAGGAACGAGACCTGGCGGCTGACATAGGGGGCGCCCACCTGCGAGCGGAGCACCAACACCACCGAGCCTTTGGAGAGCCCGCGGGGCCAATTCAAATTATCCGCGTTGGCGGCGAAACTGCGGCTTGAATCGAGCCCCTTAGGCGTGCTCCCGCGCGTCACCCCGCTGTAAAAGACGATTCCCTGAAACTGCCGGCGAGTGGGCGCAGGAACGGCCGGCGACCGGCCGTCGGAACCTACCGGGTTCCCCACGGTCGAGGACAACGGCACGCCGCGCTGGGAATGCCAGTTGACCCCGCGCTGAAACCCGTTGGTCAACGTCGGACTTGAGGATTCGTAGAGAATGGCCTTCTGATCCTGCTCAATGGATGATTGCGCAACCAGCCACTGAGCACTCAGCAGTAGCAACACGATTTGAAGTTTAGCCAAGGGCAGTTTCATGGGAATAGAGCTTCATTGGGCGCGCCGCCGCAGATGCCGTCCATTGTAAAGGACACAATTTTCATTTCCAGTTCACCGGGAGAGCGCCGACGTCTGTCCGGAAGACAAGCCATCCGATGAAAGGCTCGCCGGCCGCAGGCCGACCTGGGCTTCGGCAAGGCGCGCCACCAGTTTCTTTAGCTCGGCGAGCTCGCGTTGGAGCGATTTCACGGAGGCCGCTTTCTCCTCCAACTCCGCTATGTGAGCTTCACGCCGCTCCAAAGATTCCACTCGGCGAGCCAGTTCCTGAATGGCGCCAATGCCCTTTGTGAAGATGAGATTGTAATCCACCGACAGAAAATCGTTCACCACCTGGCCATACACGAACACCTCTTTCGGCTCCTTGTGAATGGGTCCAACGGCCAGACTCGTAGGAGAGGGCACTTCGGAAATTGTGAGATCGTGGCTCACCCCGTCCGCCATGAGCCTGACAACATCTCCCGCTTTGAGGCCGTGGGCTTTCTTGAACGTCACCCGCAGCATCTGCCGGTCCTTCTCGAACTCCACCGCCAAAGGTATCGAGTAGATACTGGGAATGCCGTCCCGGCTGGCCTTGACCGCCTGCGGGAGAACCTCCTTTACTTCCTGGGCGATGAATCCGTTCCTGATCCCAGGGCCGTTGCGCAAATGGTCGATCAAACGGTAATCCGTGACACGCAGCGTTTGCACCGTCTTGAGGGCCTCGATCGTGTCGGCCTGACCCACGACATCTTTGATCCGGCGATCGGAATTGGCAACAAAGCCAACCGACTCGACCCATTCATCCGACTTGATGCCAATACGGACATCGAGCCCGCCGTCCCACCCCCTGAAGCCGCTGTTATTGTGAAAGCCGTCGGGTGAATCTCGGAGCTTTCTATCAACCCATCCCGATACATGTAACGAGGCCTGAGGGTCGCCGTTTCCAATACCGACTCTGTCTCTCAGAATCCTCATTCGCTCGCTGCCGTTCGCGTAGAATTGCAGAAGTCCGTCCTCCGATGAAAACATCCCTGAATCGTTGTCTCCTCCGTTGCCGGAGAAAGCGTAGCCATTATTTCCACCGGGGCCACCCCCTCGAGCGTAGATACCAGCGTTGACCTGAAGTCTATCGTTGACCTCGACTCTGTTATTGAAAGTCTTAAAGCCAGTCACTGTCTGGTTTCCGCCGAGCGTGAGCGTGTCATTGACGCTCCAGATGGGCGTCCCCCCATCGTAAAGAGCCATGTTTTTGTCCGGCTGCAAAGCCAGATAGAAATTGTTCCGGGTTCCTGATCGGATAACGCCATTGACCACGGTGATATCGCTCGTGCTGCGGATAGCGCCGGCATTCAGAGTGCCGTTGACCGTCAACCCTGCCGCACCGCTGACCGTCAGGCCTGTGGCACCGCTCACCGTCAGCCCTGTGACTGCGGCCGTGCCGTTGACCGTCAACCCCGTGGCGGTGACCGTGCCGTTGACGTCGAGGGCAGAAACCGGTGCCGTCGATTTGTTGATGGCCACCGAAGCGGTGCCTGCAGTGATCACCGGTTGACCATCCAGACCGACAATTCCAGCGGCCTGGCGGGAGAAAAACGCGTACGGCGAGGACAAAAACTGAACGCGAGGAAGGATCGTCAGTTCCGGCGATCCCTTGACCGTGATTTGCAGATAGCGGTCGGAAGCATCGGTCCCAAGGAAGGAACCGGTGAGGTTACTGTTAAACGGCTCGCTGGCGACCTGGCTTCCCTCGCCCAGCAAGACGACGAAGAAGCCCTTGTCAATGGTCACCGTCTGTTGCTCCGCCCATTTGATCGCCCCCCCCGAGGCGGCGTCGTAAATGCGAAAGATAATATCGCGATTGACGGGCGTGAGACTGCCCAGCGGCGTCCCGTTGCCATCGGTGAGAAAGCCCTGGTAACTCAGCTTGCCCGGCGGCGTGGGCGAAGCTTGCCCGAGGGCGTACGGGATGGCGCCGGGGAACAGCACCGCAGCGGAGAGCATTGCCATGATGACGCGAAAGCCAAACTGGCGGCAGATGACCGCCCTGGCGCGAAGCAGGGAATGAGTAATGTTCAACATAAGAGGGTTTTCAGGGTATGAGTTTAAGCTAGAGTGATCGTAAAAGGCGCGTTTTCCACGAATGGCCCGGGTCTAGTTGGTTGTGAGCGTGTCGATAGGACTGATGCGATTGAGCAAAAAAAAGCCGGACACCTGAAAACGCCGCGAATGACCGGCGTGTCCAGACAGAGTGATGGTTTCGAGGTAATTCCCGTTCAGTTGCTGGCTGCCGCGCGTGAGACTGTCGAAATCGTCCAGCGGCCGCGTGACGGACAGCGTCAATTGACGCTCGACCCGGAAGGACTCGGCGCCCTGCGGGAGGACCGCGCCGCCGGCCGGATCGAGATTGTCATGGTCCGGGTGATACGTGTGAAGGAATGGGTTGGCGGCCTGGTCGCTGTAATCCACCGGAACCGAGACGGAGAGCGTGCCGCCCTGCCTAAGCTGGCCGACCATTGGCCAGGAGATGTTGGCAGCGGAGAAAGGAAGGTGCGCCGCGCTGATGCGGCGCGCGCTGGCGAGTTTGCCCACATCGAGCAGGGATTCCCGGCTCACGACCGCAGGATTACCCAGGCGCTGGCCGTGATAAACCCGCTGAAGCAGCCTCGCGTTGCCGGCACCGTTGTTATGAATGATCAATCGGAGCGGGAAACTGCGCGAAGTTGCAGCCATGGCTGTGTTCGTCGCAAGGGCGACGTAGGCCGCTCCACCGGCGGTTTGCTCTGACTGCACCGGCCGGTTATCAGCATCGCGCAAGTAGGTGACCAGGTATTGGGCGACCTGCGTCACCTCAGCTCCGCCCACCCAAAGGCCTGAAGCCGACCCAGCCGATGCGGAGACCCCGACGTCCATCTGCGTGAGTCCAGCCGTATCCGCAAAACGGAGAATGCCGGCGAAAAAGGTTCCGGCGGGGTAGGGAATTCCGGCTGTGTTCGTGAGCGCCGCGCGATTCAGACCGAGAATGATTTCCGCTTCAGAGCCAGGCTGGCCTTGAGGCGCGAGGACCCAGGTTTGCTGGCCCACGTTGAGGCTCGTGTATGGGGTGAGGTTCGTCGAGTTGGGAGCACCCCGCACGAGGAGCGGCGGGAGGGCCACAATGTTTGACTCGCCAGCCGGAGGCGTCTCGGAAGGAAGGAGGTTGAGCGTGACGGTCCGACTGACCCCCGTCGCGTTCCGCAATCGAATCCGATTCTGGCCGAGCGTGTCACCGAAAAGGACCCCCGCGGCATTTTCCGAGAGCAGCTCGAATGGACCAAAGTAGCGGTTGAAGGCTTTTCCGGAGCGCATCCAGTAAGCCCTACCGCGAGCGACGGGAGTCGTTTGCGCTGCCAGGAGAGGCACCGGCTTAGTCGCCGCCGGATCGCCGCCCGGGTACAAAAAGATTTCGCCTAAAGGAGGCAGCAGGCCCGGAGCCGGAAGAAAGAATTTTTCGAACGTAACTGGATTGGCCGGCACCGTCGGAAAGCCCACGAAATTCAGGCCGGACGTGGTCCAGTCGTAGCGGGGCGGAATCGGCCGCCCCTTGAGATTCCATGTGTAGGTTCCCGCCTGACCGTCCACGCGCACAAGGTAGGCGGAATTACCAGACATGCGCTGCAATAGGGAATTGGGATCGGACCGGCTCCACTGGGTAAACTGGCTGCCTTGATTGTTCGGGCTCTGCGGGCTGTCCACGAACTGGAGCGTAGAGGCCGCCGGATTCCACCGCCAAATATCTCGGATGGGATTGGACGAGTCGGAAGCAATGAGTGCGTTGAGTGTCGCGTGCGACGCGTCCACATGTAGGTAGATCGCATTATAGCCCGCCTTCAGTTCGAAGGACTGGGTGGTCCACTGGGCGTGGACCGGTGAAGCCGCGATTCCGCAGAACAGCAGCAGAATTGCTGTCAAACGTCGCCCGGTGAGGTGAAGGAACGGCATAGTCGAGATTCTTAATTCAGGGTTTGCGATAGAAATACCAAGTGGGTTGGGGATTCAGTCGCTGTAATGACGCAACGGATTGGCCATTGACCTGGCCACCAAACACCAACAGCTCCGTTCCCGTCCAAACAGTCGTGCCCCCGATCCGGGGCAAGGGATTGCCCGCCGAACTGAGCGGACGCCAGCGGCGCGAGTTCGGGTCGTAAGCCGCGCCCGAACCCGTCGGACCCGACGCCGTCTGGCCAGCGAACACCACCATCTCCTCTCCTGTCCAGACCGCGCCGTGTCCGCTCCGGGCCACAGGCGCGCCCACCGATGGAAGAGTCTCCCAGGAATCCGAACCCGGGTCGTAAGCGGCCCCGTCGGACAGGAACACTCCGCCGTTCTGCCCGCCCCAAACGATGACCTTCTTGCCCGTCCACACCGCACTATGACCGCTTCGAACCGAAGGACCACCGGTCGAACCGAGGGCGCGCCATTCGGCCGGCGCATCACGGCTAAACAGCAGCCTCGCTCCGTCGTTCAACCGTCCGGAAAAACCCTCACCGCCCCACACGAAAAGCCACTCGTCCACCCAAACCGCCGCGGCTTTTGTCCGGGCGACGGGCGCGCCAGGCAAGGTCAGGGGGGCCCATTGATTTTCCGCAGGATCAAAAAGTGCGCCATCATCGAGCAGCCCGCTGCTGTTCTGTCCGCCCCAGATCATCATTCGAGTGCCTGTCCAAAGTCCGATGTGTCCAGACCGTCCGTCCGGCGCCCCACTCGTCGCGAGCGAAGTCCAAAGCTGAGGGTTCGGCTGAAACCTGGCACCCGAATTGAAGAAGGCATCCGAAAAACCGCCCCAAACGATCATCTCCTGCCCGGTCCAGACAGCAGTATGGTCGCTTCGCGGCGATGGGGCATTCACCGAGGAGATTGCCCGCCACTGCCCCGAAGCGGGATCGTAAATCCTCCCGGACCCAGACGCAGCACCCGTGCCGAGATTGCCGCCCCAAACAATCATCTCCTGCCCTGTCCAGACAGCGGTATGCCCCTGGCGGGCGCTGAGCTCATCTGTGGCGTCCCCGGTGACCCATGAAGGAGAGGGGACGGTTGAAAAAGGCACGTAGCCAGCCCGAGTGAGCACGGCGTCTCGCGCCTCGCTCGAAACCGCCGTGAGGCCCGAAGGGAGGAGCGCATTCACACGGTTGGAAACAGCATTCAGAATGACGGCTTCGGGCACGTTGGCTGCCATCATGGCGTATCCCACCGGCGTGATCGGTTGATCAGGTGTCAACTGCTGGAAACCATGCACGCGGTCATCGAACCAGACGCGCAAATGGACGGCACTGTTCGTAAACACATCAATCGAGAGGGGAGCCATGTTTGCCAGCTTGGAGTCACCGAGAAGAACCGAGAAAAGGCCGCGATTCACTGCGAGGGTCACTGCGTTGTCCGGCTGCCCGTCCTTGTCGGCGTCCGTCGCGCTCCGCCAATAAACCTGAGAACCGTCACCGCTGATGAGGGCCAGTTTGAACAAGCCCGGCCCGTCAAAGTTGTTGGTCCCAACCGAGATCCGCCCCTGATAATTGATTACCGGCGGCACTTGAGCCCTCGAAATGGCCCAATTTGAGCAAAGCACAAATGCGATGGAGCAAAAGAAAGCCCCACTGGTAAAAAAACTTTTGAACTTCATTTTCAATGAAGCTCGATCCGTACGAGAGGCAGATTAAGAAACAGTTCGTTGGCAAAGTCAATGTAACAGTGCGCCCATGCAGCAGCAATTCTGCCCATGAACCTGGGTGGGGTGAGAGTCCCCTCGAACCCTGACCTTTTCTGGCGATCGAGCATGTCAGGGCTCGACGGCTTCCGGCTCGGAGACTACAGCTCGGAGAGAGTCTCGCCCCACCGTTCAAGGGCGCAATG
>CAMAWP010000146.1 GCA_945861765.1 Akkermansia muciniphila
GCCGCGCCGTTGAAAATCGACGGCGGCGACGGCTGTCCCTGCCGGGCGTTTGCCATCGATGGTGGGAGCGGCGGCATCCCTGCCGCCGTCTTGCCTGTGTTTATCCAAGCCCGGAAACTCGGCGGCCGGGATGCCGCCGCTCCCACCTTCGATGGCAAACGCCCGGCAGGGACAGCCGTCGCCGCCTTCGATTTTCAACGGCGCGGCTACGAAAAAGACTTTCTCCTGCATGAGCGCGCCGAGATTGGTGAGCCCCTCGACAATGGTGACTTTCGCACCGAGCAGGATTTTGTGGATGAGGGTTAACTCCTCCCTGTTGTTAACATCCGCGACCGAGGGCGGCTCGACGCCGAGCATGTTCACCTGCTTCTCCACACACCAACGCGCAAGGTCTTCGCCGATGCGCGGGAAGCTATCGCGGTAATGCTGCGGGTTGTCCACGTGCCGCGACCAGCCGGTGCGCAGGAGCAGCGAATCACCCGGAGCAAACTTCGCCGAAACGTCTCCGAGATGCGCCACGGTGATGAGCGTCTTATCCGCGATGCCGTCGAGATTCACCACCCAAGCCGGTCCCAGGCAGCGCTCCAGCGGCGTTTGGTCGATCGTGCCCGGCCCGGCGGCGAAATGCGTTTGCGCATCCATGTGCGTGCCGGCGTGCGAGTAGAGATGCAGGGTGCGCACGTTCCAACCATCGCGTTCAACAGTCTTCGCGTCCTCAAACGCCACGCCTCGCAGGCCGTCGCGCAACGTAAGCGTGAGGTCGATGAGGCGCCCGGAGGGGCGGCATCCCTGCCGCCCAGTTTCGTTCGCCCACGCCGGGGCGGCAGAGATGCCGCCCTTCCTTTCTGTTTCGTCGGCAGGGCTGCTGCCGTTCCCGGGTGAGTCAGCGCCGTTCATAGCTTCGCGATAATCATTTCGCTCATCTGCGTGGTCGTCAGTTTGCCCCCGACATCCGGCGTGCGATTTGCCGGGTCAGCCAGCACTGTCTCGACCGCCCGATGAATCCGCTGCGCGCCCTTTACGGTTTCGGGATGGTCGAGCCATTCCAGCATCAGCGCCGCGGAAAGAATCGTCGCAACCGGGTTCGCAATTCCTTTGCCCGCGATGTCCGGCGCCGTGCCGTGGCTCGGCTGGAACACCGCGCAGTCATCGCCAATGTCTGCCGACGGCGCCATGCCCATCCCGCCGACGAGTCCTGCCGCGAGGTCACTGAGGATGTCGCCAAACATGTTCTCCGTCACGATGACGTCGAACGTGTGCGGTGTCTGCACAAGAAAGAGCGCGGCCGCATCCACGTAACAGTGACTCGTCTGCACCTCGGGAAACTCCTTCGCCACCTCGTCGAAGACGGAGCGGAGATACACCATGGACGGCAGCACGTTGGCTTTGTCCACCAACGTGCATTGCTTGCGGCGCTTCATCGACTCCCGGAACGCAGCGCGGCAAACCCGTTCGCTGCCCGCACGCGTGATGCGCATCACGTCGCAGACTTCGCCCTTTGCCGGGTCCGCTTGCGAAAGTCGTGCTGAGAAAAGCCCCTCGGTGCTTTCGCGGATGATGACGAAATCGATGCCGCAGGAGGGGCGGCTTCCCAGCCGCCCTCGACCAAGCAGGGATTTCCCCGGCGGCAGGGATGCCGCCGTTCCTGGGGCGGCTGGGAAGCCGCCACTCCTGTAGCCTTTCAACGGCGTGTCGTTTTCATGGTAGAGCCGGATGGGCCGCAGCCCGCAGTAGAGCTGAAACTTTTCGCGCAAATCAATCTGTGGCGTCATCTCCTTGCCATCGGGCCAGCGCACGCTCGGCAGCCCCATGGCCCCGAGCAACACCGCGTCGGCCTTCGCGCAGCCATCGAGCGCCTCCGTCGGCAGCGGGTTGCCGCGCATGAGATACTCGGCCGCACCGACGGAGTATTCGTGGAAGGCGAACTTAACCGCCGCCAGGCAAGGGGTCACGGCTTCGAGCACCCTCACCGCTTCACGCGTCACGTCCACGCCAATGCCGTCACCGGGCAGGACAGCGATGTTGAAAGTGCGGAGGCTAGGAGTTGTGGCAGTCATTTTAGCAGTACGATTACTGATGAAACCGGCAAATCATGACTGCCGGCACCATGCGTCATTCCGTATAGTTCCCGTGGTTTCAATGCCGGAGTGTAGCCATCCTGGCTGCCGGCAGTCAACGCGACGACCAAGAAGCCGACGCGAGGGGCTTTTGTGACCTGAACCCCGTCCACGAGTCCAAAACAAGGCGCCAGCCTGGCCGTCGCCCTGCTGTTCGAAACCTCGAACGTCTATGGTTCAAGCTCCGCCGGATGGGACACCGGCCAGGATGTTGGCGCCGACTATCGCTTGAGTCGGTAAAATTGAGTGCCAGTCGCGGTCACGGTTTGCGGATTGGCCTGGTTTACCGAATCGCTCCAATTGCCGTTCACGATCAAGGATTGCTGAAGAGTGCCTTTCCCGGTCCACGAGATGGTCAGGTTATTCCCATTGAAAACAGGCGTTTTGAATTTCGGTGGCTCGTCCGGCAGATTGAGCACCCAGCGAATGGTGGCGTCGAACATGGCCCAGCCGTTCTCGTTCCAATTGACCACCATGCCGGGTCCGCCTAGCCCGTACTGCACGCGTCGTGCCGGATGGATGTAGCTCGAGGTACCCTCGGTTCCGGCTTCGTATCCGTAAATCGGCTGGGTGACCTCATCCAGCCCCGTCCCGCACAATCCGAACACAGTTTCCGGCCAGCCTGTGCCGGCCATCCATTGGCCTTGCGTCCCCGCCTTCAGCACTTGGTTGGTGCCTGGGAGTAGACCGCCCGCGAAAGGTGATGCCGCGTTGGTGATGATAACCGAGTGGGCATTGGCATTGCCACCAGCAACGTTGCCGCTCCCGCCCCCGAGCCGCCAGTCAGCGACATTGGCACCCTCGACATTGATCGCGGGGATCGCCAGGTTGTTATCCCGCATGAAATTGATATACGGTCTGGCTCCGCCCGAGGAGACAGCCTCGGAATTCCAGATCAGCTTGTACTTCATCAGGTAGGCTTTGCCGGCCTCGGGATCGGGATTGTTGGCGCTATTGGCCGATACCGTGCCTTCGGGGAAGTTGTCAACATCCAGGCCAAATGTGGCGGCCAACCGCTGGGCGATCTGCGTGTCGCCGGCACTGATGCCCACCACCAGCGCGGGCGATCCGGTCTTCGTCTGGAAGCTCCAGGATCCTACGGCGCCGGCGTACTCGACCGATACGTTGACGACCTTGGCCGACCCCCAACCGGCAGCGTTCGTGTAGGCAAGCGTGGCCCGGTTCCCGGCAGTGGAGGTCGAGAAGATCACGGGGGAGCCGTTCACTTTGAGCACAGGCACATTCGTGCCCAGGTTGACGAGGACCACCCGGATGGGGGCGATCGTGGCTATGCCGCTGCTCGCAATGCCCGGGGTGACCGACTCCACGTAAGGCCGGCTGGGCACCGTCAAGGCCTGGTAAGCTTTGGCGGCCGTGGGGACCGTGGAGTCGTTCACGAGGGTGCGGTCGTTCTCATCGAGCGGATTGGCCGTGAAGAACTCGATTTGACTGCTGGGACTGCCAAAGACAGTGTGGACGATCCGGAAACCATAGATCCCGGCCTGCTGCACATCCAATAGACCCGTGCGCGTCTGGAGGCCGCCGTTGGAGTCGAACCACACCGGAGTTTCCCGGAAGAGGTCGCGGGGATCATTACGGTGGATGGCAATTTGGACGGCGTCCAAAGCGTGGGCGCCAATCGTGATCAGACCCTTGGGAAGTTCGACCCAGGCCACTTCCTCCCAGGCAAAGGCATTGACGTTTTCCGCAGCGGTATAGGTGTCATCCCTCCAGCCGGGAAGGCCAGGGTAGCGCGCATCGGTATAGCCGTTGGCCGAATTAAAGAGCCCGCCGTCCAGGACGTCGTTCGGCGGGGCGGAACCGATGCTGTAGTTGATGACATTGGTGTTCACGAAGGTGCCGTCTGCTTTAACCAGGTTGGGATTGTCGAGCGCGGGGTGGCTGGGTGTTTGCACCAGGTTCACATAAGGAGCGGGCGGAGTGAGGCTGTTGTCAATCAACTCATCCCGCAACTGCGCATTGGCGCGGCCGATGGACGCATTGAAGGATTGGTTCGCGCGGGCAACATGGATCTTACCGACGAAGCCTCGTTTTGTGGTGTCTCCCGAGCCAGGAGGGTAGGAGTAGCTGGGTGGGATGATGTTGGTCGTTTGGGCCTCGGCTGCGAATGGAAGGCCCAAGACCACAAGGAACGCGGCCAGGATGCCCGTTGCCAGACAGGAGACGGACGCGGATTGAGGCCGGCCCCGTTCCAGAAGTGAACCTTCCGCTTCGCCGGAGAACCTGTCATTCGATTCAAACCAAGGCACTCCTGGACCTGCCGTTCGCCGGAAGCCGAGGTTGACACGCCAGGAGGCATTCAAGGATTTCATAGGATGATTAAGGTTTGGTTCAATGAACTATTCACAAATCGCCGCATCGCTCGTGACGCTCCCGGTTGCGTTGCAAACCGGTCGAGCGTCATAACGGATCCTGATTCTCATTTAGCCAGAATCTATGCCTCGCGTCCATGCGGGATCCCGTATTGTTCTTGTGCAATCGCGGATTGAGTCATTATGCTCCCGCTCATGACACAACGAGCCTCCTTCCGCTCGCGCCACGTCGTGGCCCTGCTGGTGGAAACGTCGAATGCCTTCAGCCGCGAGGTCCTGCACGGCGTTCGGGACTGGATGCGCGCGAACGGTTCGTGGGCCATCCACCTTAGCGAGCAAGGCCGCGGCAGCCATCCGCCGTCATGGATTCACCATTGGCGTGGCGACGGCATTATCGCGCGCATCGAGACGCCGGCCATCGCGAAGGCGGTCCGGGCGCGCCGTGTTCCGGTGGTGAATGTCAGCGCGGCCGGATTCGCGCCGGAGGCGCCGTCCGTCATCAGCGACAGCCGTGGCATCGCGCAAATGGCCGCCTCGCATCTTCTTGAACGCGGAGTTCGGTCATTCGGCTTTTGTGGCGACGCGCGTTATGTATGGTCGCGCCGACATGGCGAGAATTTTGCCGCCGCTCTGTGCGGCGCCGGGCATGAGTGCGACATTTTCCCGGTCGCGCGCGACGACTTTGCGAACTGGAAGCGCGAGCAAACGAAACTCTCTCGCTGGCTCAAGGCACTGCCCAAGCCCGCCGGCGTGATGGCGTGCTACGACATTCGTGGCCAGCAGGTGCTCGACGTGTGCCGCGCGATCGGCTTGCGCGTGCCGGAGGATGTCGCCGTCATCGGACAGCACAACGACGAGTTGCTGTGCGAATTGTGCGAACCGCCGTTGAGTAGCGTCATTCCCAACGCGCGCCTGGTTGGCCTGGAAGCCTCCCGCCTCCTTGACCAATTGATGAGGGGCCAGACGGTGGCGCCGGTTCCTGTCGAAATTCCGCCGGTCGGCGTGGCCACGCGCGCCTCGACCGATCTTGTGGCGGTCGATGATCCAAGGCTCGCCACGGCGATCCGATTCATCCGCGAACACGCCTTCGCGGAGATGACTGTCAGCGACATCGCGCGTGCCGCCGGGATGTCGCGTTCGCTGCTTGAGCGGAAGTTTCGCGACGTTGTCGGCACATCGATTTGGGATCATGTTCTCCAGCTTCGACTGCGCGCCGCTGAACAATTGCTCATGCAAACCACGGTGAGCATTGCAGAAATTGCGGAACGCACCGGCTTCGGCACGGCGGAACATTTCAGCGCCTCCTGCAAAAGACTGACCGGCGCGTCGCCCAAGGAATTGCGCGAAGGGGGCGGGATGCGCGGCCAGCGGGGCGGCAAGCAGTGAGAGGAATCGTTCCACGGCGGCCGTGTGGATCGGACGCTCACGTCGCTCCAAGGATGTCGTCATTGCTGAAAGCCTTTCTCTGTACCGGAGCGCTTGATGCTCGTTTCGTCGATGGTGCCGCGCTTCCAATCGCGCGCCATCTGCACGTCGGCGGCAACATTTTCGGTCTGCTTGGGGATGTCCACCACGCCCGCGCGGTTGAAGAGCACGGGCTGCACATATTGGCGCGTGTAGGCCGTTGACTTGTCAGCTTTCACAGAGGGGGTTTCGGCTGGGACTGCTTTCCGGCAAGCGAAGTGATCGTGATTTCTTTGTCGCTGCGTCTCATCGGTCGTGTCTTCGGTTCGGGCAGTGGATCGTCGGCCCGGCGACTCTCCGCCAAAAGCGTCCCGGTCACCGCCCTTCGGTCAGCGCATAGCGAAGCGTCCGGTCCTGCCCGGGGTCATCGAACGTCGCTAGATCCAACTCCGCTGCCGCCGGCCGCATCCCCACCCCGATCCGCCCGATGGGGTGCCGGCCGCCCGTGAAATAGTTCGCGATCGAAAATCGCGCACTCGGCAGGTTCCCCGCCGGATCAAGCACCGCCAGGGCGAGAGTCCTCTCGCCGGTTCCCACAGCCGTCGGGACCGTGAAGCGCCCTTCGACGCGCACGGACCGGGGCTTCACAGCATAGGCCTCCGCTGCCTGGTCCCAGTCATCCCCCGGCAACCACAGGCGTGTGTCCACGTCCTTGAAGATTCCCGCCCACAGCACCGCCCTTGTATTCGGATCCAGAAGGCTGACCTCGACGGGCCAGTTGTGGTACAGCGGTGTGGAACCAAGGTTGCGGACTGAGAACGAGACCGCAAACGGCTGCTGCGGCACGATCTGCGCCGGATAGCTCACTTCGTCGATCACCCAACGATAGCCAAACGCGCGTTGCACCTCCTCCGCGCCCTCGTGAGCCAGCGGCTTGCTGGGGTCATAGCTCGCCACCCACCCCAGGTGGTTGGCATGCAAGCGGAAGATCGAGTCCATCAGGAATCGCCGGTGGCTCGGGTCGGATAGCGTGTCATCGGGCTTGTCACCCAACTGGGTTTTGAAGTTTCCCCAGTCGTAGGCGACTTCTCCCCCGATGGGCGCTGTCTTCCAACGTGGGCTGATCTTCTCGATGCCCGCACCGTGGGTCTTCATCTGGTCGGGATGAGCGAAGGAGTCCCAGTAGATGCCGAAGCCATAGTCCTTGAATTCCCAGGGATGTCGCACCATCACCTTCTTGTTCGGAAACGCCCGCGTGAAGGCATCGCCCAGGAGCTTCTGCATCTCGGGTGAGACGTCCGGACTGTGATGTTCTCCCCACTTGCCGATGAGTCCCATCTGGACGAAAGCGACGCGCGGGTCGTTGTCCCAACACTCGCCCAGCCGGGCCACCAGGCGAAGGACGCGGCGCTTGAACTGGTCGCTCGAGTAGTCATCCGCCTTCATATCAGTGGGCCAGTACTTCCGGGTGTTCCCCGACCAGTGCAGGTAAACGCGGGGGATGACCTTGATGTTGGCCGCCTCGACCGCCTTCCACTTCTCATTGCAGAAGGCGCGGATCCGGTCGATGCCATCGTCCTCGGCTTTCTCGATCTCGTTCCATTTGATGTAGTGCCGGGCAAGGGTCGCGTAATCATGCTCGAAGGCACGTTGGCCAAGGTCGGGGCGGAAACCCATGAGCGGATTGCGCAAGGCCCGAGGAGACTCCTGTGGTTTTACCGTGACGACGGCCTGATCGGACGCCGCTAGGGCAACGTCGCCCCACCAACCGCCCCCGAGGATGCAGGTTCCTGCCGCGCCGGAAACCGCTCGGGCGATGAAACTTCTTCGTGTGGTTCTCATAACGGGTGGCGCTCAGCGGTCGGGTGGCGGCCCGGCGGTCACCGGCATGTTGGCCAATCGGTAAAAGCCCTCAGCATCCCGCGCCGAAGCTCTCAGCGCGAAATCCACGGCCCGTTCCTTGGCTGTGCTCAAATCGAAAAGCCCGATGGCAAGGTCATAGGAGCCGGGCTTGAGGTCAGCCGGCAATGGCAGTTGATACCGTGAAGACACCGGTGCGCCCGGCAGCCAGTTCTTGCATCCCCTCGCCAGGGTGCGAACCACGCGCCCGCCTGCGCCGGACAATTTGACCCGCAACTCGTAGGGCGCGTAAGGCGGCGCGACTCCGCGATTTTCCACCGTCAAGGTGAGCGGCACGGTTTCGCCGGGGACCGGAGTTTGCGGTAGTTCAATGGACTTGGGGAAAAGCCAATAACCGCAACGGTTCAACAATTCCCTCGTCAGTTCAGGATTGTCGGTCAGCCACTCGCGCGCGTCGCCGTGGTAACCGATGTAGGTCGCGTGCAGCAGTCCCAGCGCGCCACGAAAGAAGTCCGGGCCTTTCTTGCCTTTGCCGAACTTCGCGATGGACGAATCGGGAAGACCTTGCCAGTTGCCGGGCTTCGTGACTGAGCCGTAATGTTCGAGCTCGAACACGGTTGGGGATCGCAGATAGGCCTCGGCAAAGAACTTCGGGCTGCGCACGGTAAAACTGTCGCTCGTGCCCGCGAAGTATCCGTTCACCATGATGCTGTCATCGCGGTAGCTGATGCCGTTGGTGAGAACGTGCTGATGCAGCGCCTGCCGCTCCGCCGCGTCCTTCAGCGCGTAAACGAAGTCGTCGGAGACGACGAGTTGGGCGCGTTTGAAGTGCTTGAGGTGAAGGTTCACGTGCTGTTTGCGCGCCGCGAACCCGCACTCCTTCTGGCTGCCTGCCCATGTGTGGCCTTCGCCCCAGTCGCCGATACTGCCAATGTCCACATAGCGCAGCCACGGCTGCCGATCATACCGTGCCGCAAAGGCCGCAAGGAACTTGTCCAGCTTCGCCAGAAAGACCGGATCGTCGAAGACCGGCTCCCAAGGTCCGTCCGCCCCGACAACTTCGCCGCGCCGATAGTAGCCGCCCTTGGCACCGGCTTCCATCACCCAGCGGGGTGTGGCGAACTGCTGTTCGATCCGGTCCGTGGTGGTTTCTTTGCAACTGATGCGGAAGGCAATGCCCAGCCCGTGTGCGGTCCACTTTTCGATGATTCGGTCAATCACCGCCCAATCGAACTGGCCTTCCTTCGGCTCGAGATACGACCACGCGAGCCGGATTTAGAGGTGGTCCATGCCGGGGAATTCCAACAGGTCGGCGTCGCGGGCGATCTGGTACTTGTTCGGGTGGTTGTCCGGGAAGTGATGGTACCAGCCTTTGTGTGGATTGACCAAAACCCGCGTCGCATCGTGAAGCGGGGTCAGATCATGGAGGACCGAGTTCACGGCCACCGGTTCGGCGGCCTGCAGCGTGGCGATGCACGCGAGCAGCATCGAAGTGATCGAACAGCGGAGTGTCGTGGTAGGGTTGTCATTCATATCATGGTGAGCTGCCGTTCCTCTCAGGAATTTCGCCGAGGAACGTCACAGCCCTGCCCGCGCGGTGGCGATATCGCGTTCGACCGCCGGCGTGAGCGACGCCCAGGAGAACGGATCTATTGAGTTGGACGGCACGGGCAATCGGTTGAATCGCGCGCCCAGTTCGGCGAGCCGCTGCCAGTGTCCCAAGGCCTTTTCCAAGGCGGTCACGGCTTGCTGCTGCTTCCTGACGTCCTTGGTCGCCCGCGCTTCTGCCAGAGCGACGCCGCCCCGGAGTTTCTCGGCGAAGTAAGCCCCGTAAGCGCACCATGCCTCGATGTCAGTCAGTTCGCACTCGATCTTGTTCCACGGTGTGCCGAGGCGGATTTGCTCTGCCACGTCCAGCACGCCATACATCGCGCCGCGCTCGTCGCCACCGGCGATCATCCTGCCATTGCGCTGCAGGGCCAGACGGAACCCCTCGGGTCCTACGCCGTCCGCTGCGGCAGGATCGATGGTGACACTCAGCGCTGCGGTCTGACCGGGCGCGGGATTCGATACCCGCTTCAGCGTGTCGCCTCGCTGTTGTAGAGCCGCCTCTAGTTTGCCCTGCGCGAAACGCAGCAGGGGCGAATCGGGCGCGGCGACCGTGACTTCGGCGGCCGGGAGCGACGCGCCGCACAAAAGCAGCGCTGCGGTGAGAACTTTGAGGTGCGAGAGGATGTGCTTCATGGGGAACAGTCTATTCGACGATGAATCTCGTAGGCTCGGCGACCAAGTCACAGGGTTTACAGGACGACTTCAGTCACTTTGTAAATCCAGCCTCCGTGCCGGAGCGCTTGATCTTCGCGTCGTCAATGGTGCCGGGTTTCCAGTCGCGCGCCATCAGCACGTCGGCGGCGACGTCCTGGGTTTGCTGGGGAATGTCCACCAAGCCAGCGCGGTTGTAGAGGATGGGCTGGACGTATTGGCGTGTGTAGGTGGTGGCGTAGTCTTTCCAGTGATTCAGCGCCGCTTCGAGATGCTGCACGGCGGAGTCTTGTCGTTTGACATCGCCACTCTTGTCAAAGAGCGCGAGGTCGCAGGCACCACGGATCTTCGTTGAGTAGTAAAGCCCGAGTTGCGCCATGGTTTCGATGTCGCCAAGCGTGGCGGTGTATTCCTTGGCGCTGGCGGCAGGAGTGACGGCGGCGCGCTGGAGTTCGGGCAGAGCCTTAAGCGCCCTGGTGGCGTTGGAATCCAGAGTCGCGGCGATCTCCAACGGGGTGACGCCCTCCGGCTTCTGCTTCGCGAGCAGGCTGGCGCGCCATTCGATGATGTTGAGCACACCGGCGCCGGGCATCGTGCCGCCTTCGACAAAATCGCGCACGGTGTAGAAGCCACCTCGTTTCCGACAGGCTTCGGGAAACCATTTGATGTCAATATCGCCCCAAAAGAAACGTGTGATGTAAGGAAACGTCTTCGAAGCATCCGCCCACGCGGCGGTGAGCTTGGGAATATCGGCGCCGGGGAAGCGCGCGGCGGTGAGACGTTCGAACGTGGCCGCGGGCAAGTCGGGTTCATAGGCGAGGCGACCCCACAGGGCGAAGGACAGCCATTGCTTTTGCATGACGGTTTGGCGCGGGCCAGCGGGATTCCTGGTGATGAAATCCCGCCCCCAGTGATAGCCGTCGGGGCCCATGTAGAAACCGGCGATCTTGTCCGGGCCGGGAATCGCCTTGATGAAGGCGCGGGCGTAGTCCACGTCGGCCCAGCGGAAACTGTGAATGTCGTCGTTGCGGACGGTGAGCCAACTGCGGAGTTGGGGACTGAGCAACGGCAACAGCGGCTTGATCATGCTCGGATTGGGCACCGAATACATGTGCGCGATGGCGTATTTGAAACTGAGGTCGAGCGGACACGGCAGTTCGGCAAAAGCAGTTTGAATCTCGCTCAAACCCGTCATGTGAAAGCGGTGGATGAGCCGGAATTTCCGGTCGGGAGTATCCCGCAGACCGTCACGAATGCCTTCGCCGTAGGTTTGCCAGAGCCACTGTTCCTTGGAGACGTGCTTGAATTCGCTTTCCGGCATGCCCTCGCCGGCCGTGATGCCAAATCCGACCAGCAGCGGATAAGTCTTGATCGTCTCACGCACGCTGGCGCGGAAATACTCGATCGAGCGCGGGGCGGTCCTGTCCTTGGTGATCCCGTCTTTGCCTTCCGCCGCACCGAGAAACACATTCCAAGTGAACCAATAGACCTCCACGCCGCGATCCTTCGCCAGTTGCATGACGTCGCGCCAAAATTGAATTTTTTCGTCAATGGTCATTTTCTTCACGACGAGGCGGTCTTTCCGATTCACGTCGGTGGTCTGGACATCCTCCAACGCGACATGCGGGAACTCCGGCACCTTCACGATGCTGGGGAAAGGGTTGAGACTCCACCACGAGATGAGGTTATAGCGGTGGCGGGCCATGTCGTCGAAGGTCGCGCGCCAGAAATCCTGGCTCCACATTTCCACCACGTTGAGCCGCTCGGAGTCCGGCCACTCGCCCTTGTTGTAGGTGGGTGTGCGCACGTCGAGCGGGAGGTTGAACTTGATGCCGCGCTTCGCGATGTGCGGGGTGTGGTCAGCGTCCTTCAACGTGTCGAGCGTGCCGGTGCGGATCGCCTCCGCCACATCCAGCCCGCCATACATCACGCCGCTGGCGTCAGCGCCGCGCACGGTGATCGTGCGCTGGCCCGGCTCCTTTCGCACGCGAATGCTGTAGCTCTGCGCGACGGCGTTGGCCGCCGGCGCACCGATGGTGAGCGTGATGCGAATCGCGTCCCGAGGCGCCGTCGCGCCGGCGCTGACCACCGTCAGGCCGCGCGCGGCCGCCTCGCGGCGGATTTCCTCGGCGGCAAATTCTCCCGGCCCGGTCGCGGCGGGGTCGAGAGTGAGCGTGAGGGCCGGTGCGGCGAAAGCTGAACCGGACAGGGCGCCGAGCAGCACGCAGAGTAGAGGGATGGAATTCTTCACAATGATGACGGGTGAAAACTACTTCTTGAGTTCTGCTTCAATGCCAGGCTTCCAGCCGAGCGCCATTTCAATATCGGTCGCAGCCGTTTCCGCCAGCATTGGCAGGTCTGGAACCTAAGGCTGTCCGGACGTGTGCTACTGCCGAATCCTGAAGTAGCTTTGCGTGCTGGTCGCGGGCACGGCCTGCGGATTGGATTGGTTAGCCGCGTTGGTCCAGGTGGGCGCGGTCAGGCTGTTCGCCGTCTGCAGCGTACCCCCGCCGGTCCAACTGAGGGTCATCTGCCCGTTGCCCGGACCAGCCGTCGCTTTGAGAACGGGCCGCGCCGGCGGGAGGAGCCATTCAATGGCAGCGTCGAACAGGGCAAGCCCATTCGCGTTGAGGGTCGCGAAGTTGTCGTTCTGGATCACGCCGAAGTAAACCTTGCGCGAGGCGTGAGTGATCGGGACACCTATCACCGTGGGATCCACGATCAACCCGGCAGGGATGCCGATGATCCGTGGAACCGCACCGGCCTCGTCCGTGGCGATCAGCACAGCGCCCTCCGGTGCTGTGCTGAGATAGGACTGATTGCCGGAGGTCTGAGTGGCGGACAAGCCGTTTTTCAGACCTGCGGCCAGGGGGTGCGGCGCGCCGGTGATCGTCACGGCAGTCTGGTTACCGACCGTGCCGTTCCCACCATCGTTGCTCATGGCCCAATCATCTCCATTGCCATATTCCCAAGTCATCACCGGCACGGGCAAACCGGCGGTCACGAAATTCCGCGCCCAGGTGGCTGCATTGCCCGAAGCGATGCTGGACGAAACGACGACCAACACCTTGTTCGAGGCGATGGACAGATCGGTGGGATTGGCCTGGGTGTAGGCGGAGGTCAGGTACTCAACGTCCAGGGCGTACTTGGCGGCCAACCGGGTTCCGATTAACGACTCGGAGGCGTTCGGGGGAGAGCTGTTGACGATGAACAGTGCCTTGGTGCCTGTTCGCACCACGAAGTTCCACTGCCCGGTCGCACCAGCGTAGGTGACCTCGCAATGAACGAGGGTGCCGCCAGCGAGCGGCGCCGGAGGGGTGTAGGTCAGGGTGATCTCGTTGGCGTTGGTGACAGAGGTGTAAGCGACCGTGGTCCCCCGGATCTTCAGCACGGGCGTGTTGGTGCCCAGGTTAACCAGCACGACTTTGATGGGCGCCGTGGGCAACACACCGGAGGCGCCAGCCACGGGCGTGACACTCTTGACATAGGGTCGGGTGGGCACGGTGACCGCCCGGTAGGATTTCACGGCCCCGGCCACCTTGTCATTGATCAAGACGCGCTGGGTGGGGTTGGCCGGGTCATACCGGAACCATTCCAACTGGTTGGGCAGGGAGTCCCGAAAGGTCCGGTAGATGAGTCGAAAGGAGTAAACGCCGGCGGTTTCCACTGACAGCGTAACGGTGCTGTCCGCCGCATTCCGGTTTTGCTCGAACGAAATCAGTCCCTGGCGGAAGAGGTCCTTCGCGTTGTTGGGGCTGATGGCCAGTTGGAAACCGTCGTCGCAGTTGACCCCGATCTGCTGCAGTCCGGCGGGCAGTTCAATCCAGCCGATCACTTCGACGGCCACTTCCACCGCATTGTCGTAGCTGGCGAAGGTGTCGTCAGTAGAACCCGGCAACCCGGGGAACAGCGTGTCGGGATAACTTTCGGCGGTCGTGAAGTTGCCTCCGTCCGCAACCGCGCCGGTACCATCGGCGATGGAGTAGTTGACGATGTTGGTTTCCGTGAATGTCCGTGCATCACCGGGACCGCCGCCAGCATCGGCGGACTGGGTGCCGCCCCATCCCGCACCGATGATCGGGTTGCCCTTGGTGACGACCATGTTGATGAAAGACTGGCCCGTGGCCGGATCGATGAGTTCGCCGGCCAGTTGGGCGTCGGCTGTCGAAACGGAAGTGGAGATGAATGCATTGGCCCGCAACTGATGCACCTTCCCTGCGAACCCCGGCCTGGTGGCATCGCCCGACCCCACCGGATAGGCCCAACTGGCGGGCACGATGACGGTTTGCGCGCAAGCCGAGGCCGCGACCAGAAGTCCACCACAGAACAAGCCGGTTTGGAACAAGTCAGCAAAACGGCGGGAAGGAGAGCAAGCTGGATTTGTCATAAGTACAAAATGACGACTCTGTCAATGTTTGGGTTTTTCACCTGAGTTGTTTCGCTCGGTGAGGGTTATTGATTTGTGACGATAAAATGAAAATGCCCGGATCAAGGCGGAAATGGGGCATAGGGATTGAACAGTCTCCAGTAAATCTTCTTGGGCTGCATCTTCCGTGATTCGACGTGTCCGTCAAAAAACGTCAGCACCGCCGAACCGCCGTGCCTTTTGTCTTCGGAGTGGATCATGCGCGTGGCCGCCTTGGAATTGGGCCTGCCCGCCGCATTGAACGTGATGTTATCGGGGGCGAAAAGATTGTAGTTCACGAAGCCGTTGCGAATGCCCGTGCTCTCAGGGTTGATTTCCGTCAGATACACTGTTTCCACGGGACTTGGCACCGTGGAGAGCTTGGTAAAGAGCGCTATGTCCGGGTTCATTATCCGAACTGAAGCGGTTGGAAAGAACACCGAGTTGATCGTGTAGTGCAGCTTGCGCACCAGCGGGCTGGTCGTCCGCAAGGACGGACACTGGAAAAGCGCGCTGGTGCCGAAATACTTGTTGAGCAGGGCGTCGTTGCGCGCGTTGGCACCCGTGTAGGTCGGCCCGCCCACGTAGGGCGCCAATAAGGTGGCCGCCAAAACGCCCTGCCCCCCAAAGTCGTCACCAGGCACCGTGTCTTGGTAGTCATCCCCATAGAGTTGGGTGGCGATGCCGAACTGTTTGAGGTTGCTGAGACACTTGATCGTCTGAGCTTTTGTTTTGGCTTTCGACAACGCGGGCAGGAGCATGCCGGCGAGGATTGCAATGATGGCGATGACCACGAGCAATTCGATGAGCGTGAAGCCACGATGGCCGCACGGCAGGATGAAACGCGAGTTTTGTTTCATTGGCTTAGTGAGTCGTGCAATTCTATCCCCTCTCCCGCTGGCGTCTATGCAATTTTGAGTTTTTCTCTGCTTGAAGCAATACCTCCGCCGCTCGACTGTCTCTTCCAACACTCGTAGCAGCCGACCTGCGGAGGCTCTGATCCCTTTGTGCCTCGTTACCTCGGCTGCTACGGGGTTTTGAAAACAACCTAGGTGCGTTCATTTGTTGGAAAGCTGGTCATCGGCGACGAAGCGGCGGCAAAGAACGGAATGAAAAGAGTCGCGCGTGTTTTTGGGCGGGCGAAACAGGATTCATTCACGGACGTGAAGCGGAAGGCATCTGCCGTTCAGTCTGACAACGACGCTCGTGCTTGCGACGTGATGGCCAACACGGCCGGGTGCGTCAGTTTGCGTTCAGCACTGATGGCGTGGAATTGCTGGCGGCACTCCTCGGTGCGCCCCATGACTTGGAAGCCGTAGCGTGCGACCGCTTCTTTGACTACGAGGGTCGGCAAAGCGAAGAAACCGAGCCCGTCCGCCGCCGCCTCTTTCATCAAAGCCGCGTCGTCGAACTCCGCGACCAGGCGCGGGCGAATCTCTTCGGCTTGAAACCATTTCTCCAGCGATTGGCGCAGAACAGTGTTGCCTGCGGGCAAGAGAGCCGGAGCATCGTTTAGGGATTTGGGAAACTTGCGCTTGAGGGTGGCGGCCAGTTTGGGCTCGGCGCAGAAGGCCACGCCACATTCGCCGAGAAAGTGGTTGAAGACTTTGATGGGCAGCGAACTGGGCGCGGGTTCGTCCGCCAGCACAATGTCCAGCCGGTGGGCGGCCAGTTGGCCAAGCAGGTCGGCCGCTTTGCCTTCGCGGCAGACGGCTTGGACGGGCTGTTCCAGTCTGAAGATGGGTTTGAT
>CAMAWP010000147.1 GCA_945861765.1 Akkermansia muciniphila
AACAGTTTCAACGCAGACTACGAGGCTGTGGACAATTTTGGAGCCGCTCCGGCCTGACGTCCCTGCTCCGGTTGACCGTGTTGGTTAAAAATGATGATCAATCCCATCTTTGGAACTGAAGTCCACCGTCATCTTCGGGATGCACCGCAAAGCCTTGGGTAGTGTCCTAATTTGAATCTCTGACCCGCTTGTAAATACGAATCGCGTCCTCTTGACGTATTTTCCCGGTCCCATCCGACCATCTGAAAATCTCCATGTCTTCGAGGAACCGGGCCAACCTTAGCCTATCCCGCTCAAGACTTTCACGAAGCCGCTTGTTTATTTCTTCTAATGTCCAATCGGGATCAATGAAGCAGAGTTCTTCTTCTGGAATCATTTCTTTACCTTCTTCGTTTCCGCCACAATCGACACGCGAACCGACGTCAGCGAGTCTTTGACCGGTGGCACTTCCAAGACCGCAGTCGTATCCAGGAATCGCCTCGGACGTTCCTGCATTGGTCCCCATTTGTCATCTAACGGGTGATGCTTTTGAGGAATTGAACAACGGCCGACACATATCGCACGTGAAACGCCGTCATGAAAAAGCAATCTGAACGGCCGGTGCTCTTCTCGACTTCAACAGCATCACGGAAAAGGGACGTTCCAACGATGCGACCAAAGGTAATCGTAGTATTGCGCCGATCGCCGTTAAAGAGTAAGCGCTTGGATGTGACGTGGAGAACTCCTTGCGCGAGCAAGGTGAGTTCTTCTGTTCGGATCGGCGTCAGTTTACCAAGGCGGAACTTTACACCTCGGATGCCTGTCGGAATACTCACTGAGATTCCAGTATATCCGGACGTCTTCGAACGAAGTTGGCCCCAGCCCGATGGCGTTGAAAAGTAAAGCACCTCGCCGCGGTCAAGCATCAGTTCGCCATGCCGACACGGTACCAAAGAGTTTTCTCCCTTTACCTCCATCAAGTAAATCTCTCGGCACATCCTCACTGCTGGCTCATGCTCGATTGTGATGCGATATTTGCGACTTAAATCGCCAAGGTAAACCATGTCGGCGTCAGTCACATGCCCTGTTTCGTAGATGCGTTCCTTGAGTGGCTTGAACGCATCTTCGATCCCTTTCATGCGGAGTTTGTCGATCTCGTTCTCTTTCAGTCCCAAGCGTAACGCCGACTTAATCAGGGCATTGTGGTCTTCTTCGCTGTAATCACCATCTGCGGTCAAGCGATGCAATTCACCCTTGAGGAGCTTGCGACGTGAGAACTTGAAGAAGGGAACTGTTTCCACCGGTGTCTCGACAGGCGAAGGTGGCTGCACTGGCTCCTCCTGCAGTTGCGCTTGAGGCATCAATAAAGTGCTCTCTCCACAATGCGGGCACGGTGTGCTCTCTCCGGTGGCGTGCTTCGGGAACTCAATCGGATTGGCGCATTTCTGGCAGTAGCCGTGATAGAAATCTCCGTCGCTCATGGTGGGGTGCGTGGGTTCGATACTAATAGCCTACAGCCTTCAAAAGATTCAGGATATTCTTCTCATCTTTTGAGAGCGTCGGATTCTGTGGAAACTTAGTCTCGCCAGCGACTAGCCGACGGCTATAAAACTTGCGCTTCTTGTCCTCGAGGTGATAGCCGAGTGCTTTGTCGCGTGACTCACCCAGCTTGGCCATAGCCTGGTCAAGATCGCCCAATGTCAAGCTTTCCCTGCCAAGCACGTAATCCACCCGAATCACCTCTTCGGCAGTCATGTCGTACTTGACGGCAAATGCGTTGATAATTCTGGCATACTCCTCTGTTACGACCTGTGCATCCGTATTGACTTTTCTGGGAGCAGGCTCTGGAGCGGGTGTTGCCCGAGTCGTTGGCTTATCTCCTGAGTTCTCAAGAGCTACAATCCGTTCAATGCTGAAATACTTTTGGCGAATCTCGGGTGTGAGATCACTTGCACTGGCGCGAATGATTCCACCATCCACCTTGATCATGGCGTTTGTGGATGTGGTCTTCAGGATTTTTGCGTTCCTGTAAACATTGGTGCCGATGTGGAGTTCGGCATAAACTTCGTCGTTTGTTTCCTTTCTCCACATTGGCGGAGGAGGAGTGGTTACGCGCGGGACGATCGAGAGAGGAACGGGAACGGGCCTTTGTCGCGCGGGATTCTCAGCACTTCCCGGCGCAACAGAACGAGCCTGACCTTTCGCACGGGAGGGGTTCTGAGCTATCGCATCTCTAGAGGTCTCCATCAGCGACATTGCGGCGACCAGCAGGGCGACTTGGAATTTCATAATTCTCCTTTTTACTCGGCAAAGTTATTCACGCGTTGTTTACGACATATCCACATGGCAGGTTTTGTCCAAGCTCACCACTAAAATCACCAAATCATTTGTCGGGGCACAAGTTCGTGAAGGTTTATTAAGGGATGGAGCATAGGCGGCGCTTCCGAAGGAAGAATTCGAGGCGTCAGTCAACTTGACTTGGCTCAGGCGCGCCACTTCCTTCGTGTCACCGGATGACTCTGGTTTTGATTTCATGATTTCAAAATCTCATTACGGACGCTGTATCCTTACCGATTTCAGTTGAGACCGTTTTTCTCACGCGGTGTCGCTTTGGGACCTACTTTGGACGGCTCACGGAAGCCTTCGAACGGGGGGTAGGCCAATCCACACCCTCCATGATGCCCGTCGTTGCGCGCAGGATGCCCGGTCCTTCGAACGATGTGCCGTTGGTTGGGCTCATGGGTGTTGTGTCGTCCCTTCGATGGGTGTCAATACTTATGACACCTCGACGGTGTCTTTGTGGTGTCACTGTCAATGTGTCCCCCTAAAGGGGGTGACACTTCTGACAGTAGTGGTGTCATAATGTGGTTTTGACACTTTTGATACTTCTGACACTTCATAGCTTTTGAACGGGTTGCCATTTGTTTCTTGAAAGCTTTGACTTGATGATTCTGTCGGCCTTCAGGAAAGTGCGGCGCTCGCGGTGGAACGTCGCTTCTGAAACGCCGTATTGCTCCTTGCTCGCCTTTTGCCATTCCCCAGCGGTTAATCCCTCTGGCGGCAACAGGTCGAACAAGTCTTCAGGGTCGTAGGACTTTGGCCTTCCAACCGGTTCGACCTCGCTCGGGTCAACTGTACGCCAACAAAGGACGCCTGGCTCCCTAGCGTGGGCGATGAGTTTCGAATATGATTTGGAACCATCCGGCTCACTCCAACCTAAGCGTGACCCTCGTTTCGCCGCCATCAGTTCAAAGATGTCGTGAGAACCTATTCCACGTATGGCAAGGACTGCCCGGGCCCAATTTGCCCACTCAGCCGAACCTCCGCCCAGGTAGGCGAAGTCTCCAGCTCTCCAACTCGGCTTCTCCTGGCCGCTCGGTGGCTTGTTGGTGTGATGTATTACGACGACGCCGCAGTTGAACTCATGCACAAGCGGGTTCAGTCCGTTCCGGAGGAAAGCGCCAACGTCTGTTTGACTTGATGACTCACCGCCGATGTAGGCAAGGGCGGGATCAATCCATAACACGTCCGGCCCGTGGAGCCTGAGCAGCGGTGCGACTGTTTCGGCAAAGAACCGCGTTGACGTCTTGCTGTCCTCACGGCAAACCAGGATCGAATTCTTTGCAAGCTCGGCGTCCTCAGGCGAAAGGTTAAGGCCAGCGATAACGCCGTCACGCATTTCAGCAATATCGCAATCGTCATTCTCGGCTTGAATCAGCAGTGACGTCAGCGGCCGAGCGGGTGCGATACCGAAGCAGTCGCGGCCCAGCGCCCAAAGGATCGCGCATTGCATAGAGAACGAAGACTTCCCAATGCCAGTCGGCCCGACGAGTAGGAGCCCCCCGCCTCGGCAAAGGAATCTGAATCGCAAGAGTTCGTTCGGATCTTGCCCAGAAGCCGACCGAACCAAGTCGCCCAGCAAACGGGCTTCTGGTGGCGGTGATTGTGGGTGTGGGTTGGCATCCAAGAGTTCAGGCGTCTCCTCCAGATACTCCGCTAACTTAGTGTTCAAGGGGCCACCTCAAGAAGTCGCGGGTTGAAGAAACAGACCGTTTGCTTCTTTCCATTGTCACGGGTCCCGTCAGGCATTCGGACGAATTGTGATCTCGTCCAAGTCGCCGGGTCTGCCCCAAGACTCACGGCATAACGAAAGAACCTTAGAACCTTATCATCGGGTTGCCCGTTGACGAGAAACCAACCATGGAGCGATTTACCGCCCGAATGGACAGCGACGATCAGCGGAGCGTATCCAGCAAGGTGAATCAGCAACCCGCTGTGCTCATCGGTTGTGCCGGTGTCGAATTCGCAGATGAGGAAACGACGCTGGCCAGTGTTGTCCAATGTGTGTTTCGAGTTCAGTCCGTCCTTGGTCATGCCGGTGAGCGCGGACATTGCAGAAGGCACGATAAGGGATTGCCGGGTCAAATGACCTCGCCATTCTTCGCGTGACTTCGTGTCGAAATAGCTACTGGACTTTCCGCAGCAAAGGAGCGGATTGCCGGGGAAAAGTTGGTCAACGATGGCTTCGGTGTGTGAACCTCCATCCTCAAAAGGAATCGGACTGAGTCCCCGAAGGGCAGCGAGCCCGCCCTCGTCACGGATGATGGCCGCACGTTGCTCCTGGTTCACTTTTGGCCATTTAGACTTGGCGAGTTGAGTCGGTCGCACGGATTGCCCGTTCGGTTGCCAGGCGCACGGCAGCGCGTTTTGCACGGCGGCGACTATCTCCGCGAGTGGTACGGTGCGGCCGCAATTAGCAACTCGACTTTCGAGCAATGTTAGGATCTCCCCTGCCGGAAGATGAGCGTGCAACTGACGAGCAACTCGAAATAACCAACCGTGGACCCCGTTCCCAGCGGTTGGTGCGCTGTCGATCAAATCACGAAGAAATTGCGGAAGTTCGTTCCTCGCCCTTGACCGAACAGAGCCGTTCGAGTAGGTTTCTGGCGCAACATTTCGGGTGAGGGGCTCGCTGACAGGTGGGCCCTTTTTGTTTGGGTCGCTCATTTCGGTGGCTCCTTCGTTACGATTTCAGGAACCGCTCGATTTCCTGCATGGAGATAATTTTGTGCCGCAACGCCAAGGAGGATTTCAAGAGTCCACGCTTCAGGAGGCGGTGGATGCTGATGTAGCTCAGCCCGAGCATGTCAGCCGTCTCCCGCATCGTGAAGGCCAGCCGGGGGAGTTGCGGGGGCTGGTTGATTTCCGGTATTGCTACCGGTTGAAGTTCGGGTGGATTGATTAACGCTCCGGATGGTTTGGTTGCTTTCATTGCAACCAAATTATCCCGACGCTATCTCAATAACTAAGGTTGCTTACCTGCGGAATTGTCCGAGTTTTTTTCTTCACGCGGCCTTCCAACTTTATCCCGCGCAAAAACAATCCCGATTTCATCGCATACGCGGCGCAGATGCCGGTCATCAATGGTCATCCCGAAGACCTTCAACGCGCGCTTGGTTTGTCCGAGTGTGAACCTTTGAGGTTGAACCTTGAGGTGATTCCATCGCTTGAATAGAATGAGCAGCCGATAACGGAGCTCATCGTCTGGGTCTTTCGCCTGGTGACTTAGGGCGACCGCCAGGCTTTCGAAGAACTTCGCTTTGCCCGTCCGAATCGCCGAGCACAATTCGTGTAACAGATCGTTGGTGCAGAGCTTGAGTTCGGCTTTGAATTTCGCCTTGCTCTCCCATCGCGCGTTCGGGAATTCATTGGGGTCATCCTGATGGTCGAACGCGTCAAAAAGCCAATGCCAATCTTGCACGTAAGCGAAGGCGTTTTCGTTCGCATCGAAGCATCGGCCGTATTTTGCGGCGCCGAACTGATCCTCGACCGGTTTGTTGACGGGCACTTGATCGGTCTTGGTTTTCGCACGGATCATATCACGGCCTCCATTTTCGGCAACCGCAGGATGTTGTCCCCTGCTGGCTTACTGAATGAAACGCGTCGCGCCATTTCGGTGCTGTGTTGGTCTCGCAGATGGCCATAAACACGCATAGCCAGTGCTCCTCCGTCCTTGTGCCCGAGCCAACGGCTGACGGTGGGAATGTCCACGCCACTTTCAATGCAACGGGTGGCGAAGAGATGACGAAGATCGTGGTGGGTGATGCGTTTCATGCCGACGATTATCGCCGCTCGATTCATTGCCTTCTGACATTCGCGAACCGACATTACGGGGTCGCCAGGTGCCGCGTCCGGTCGTTCGGAGTGGATCTCCTGAAGCAGTAGGACAGCCTCCTCGATCAATGGAACAATTCGAGGATCGCCGTTACCCTTGGTTCCGGTTTCAGGGTGCCCTCGAACCGACATTTTTCTTTTTTGGAAATCAATGTCCCCCCAAGTGACGTATTGGGCCTCAGTCTTTCGCAGCCCTGTAAATGCGAAAAACTGAACAAGTTCAGCGCACCCTTTTGAGAACCCGCCACCAGCTTGTTCGATCTCGCGAACGAATCGCTCGAACTGGTCTGGCTCCGGCAGCGTAAGCCTTTTTGATCTCTCTGGAAGCCTTTCAACCTTCCTCGCTGGGTTATCGAACCGCGCACCCGAGTCGATGCCGATCTCGAAGATTTCGCGGAGGATTCCAAGGGAGTGATTGAAGCTCGAAGCACTATATTTCACCGCGAAACCGGACGCCCACTCCAGGCAATTATCGGGTTTAATGTTCCGCAGCTTTTGGCTGAGTGGTGTCGTCCAAGTTTTTAAGAGCGCGGCGTACCGCTCGGTGTTGTATGCCTTCGTCCTCGGTTTCAGGTTGGGGTCTTTGTCGATCCGCTCCAGGTAGAGTTTCCCAGCCTGCTCGAATGTGATCTGGCCATCCCCAGCCGCTATCAACTTGCGCTCGCCTCCGATAACGTCTTGGAGCTTGAGCTTGGCTGTGGTGTGGATGCTTGTCTCAAGACTGCGCCAGACGAGCTTGCCATTTAATCTAAACCGGGCGTAGAATGTGCCCGATGACTTGTTACGAATCAGGTTTGGGGTGTTTGTTGGCTCCCATTTCGCCGGTTTTATCTGGCTTGCGCTCTCTTTCATGCGAGCAGTATAGAAAACGAGTATAGAAAGAGTCAAATAATGATTCCAAACCAAGATGTAACGTGTTGTTAATAAATCTGTTGCGCTCGTAGCTCAGTTGGATAGAGCAACTGCCTTCTAAGCAGTTTGTCGCGCGTTCGATCCGCGCCGAGCGCACCATTTGATCGTTTCATCGCGTCACTGCCGCTGCGGCAAACCTCGGCAGATTCCAGCCAAGTTCCCATTCGAGATCGTTGGTGCTAATTCACAACTGCCAATAATTCTTGAGACTAGGGTTGAATCCACCGTGTGAAAGTAACAGCGGCGACTCCATGGATTGGGTCGCTATTTTTTCTTTCCGACCAAACGTATTTAATGGCCAAGAGTACGAAATCCTAACAACCGGCGCTGCGATTCTGTAGCCCCGGGCTAGGTCTCAAAAATGTTCTTTCATCCGCTTCAGCAAACCAGGCACCGCTAGCCAAGGATCTTCAGCGGCTTCATATTCTAAGGCCACGTAGCCTTGGTAATTTGCCTCGCGAAGTATCGTCATCACGCGCGTGAAGTCAGTGGCCTCTTTCTTTTGGCCTTTTTTCTGAATTTCGGATTTGAATTGGACATTCACCGCGTAGGGCGCGCATTTGGTGATATCTCCATACGGATCGGCTGAATTGAAATTGCCTGTATCCAGATTCATTCCCAACCACGGGCTTTTCACTGCCTGAATGATTTCCAAAGTATCGTCAGCCTCCGCCACGATCCCGCCATGGTTCTCGAGCCCCAACATAACCCCTTTAGTTCCCGCATAGTCACAGCACTCCTCCAACGCTTCGAGGCAGAGCTTTCTCGCTTCAACTTTGGACTTACCTTCAGCGCCTCCCGCGAAGACACGAATATGCGGCGCTCCCATTAGCTCAGCACGGTCAATCCAATTTTTTACAGAAGCAATCTCTGCCTTCCGCTTCTCGCCCGGCGATAGTGTGAAGGTGTTGCCGACAGCAGTCCCGCTGATTGCAATGCCCCGCAAAAAGGCATGGCGCTTGAGTTTGACGAGATAATCTGAGTTCACGTTCGAGGGAAAATAATAGCTCGTGAGCTCGGCACCCTGGCATCCATGGTCGGCGCAGTAGTCGATAAACTGAAACATATCGATGCGCTTGGCAGGCTCAATGTTCTTGTCTCTTTTGTGATTGGCATCGAGAAAGTAGTCGCGAAAAGAATAAGCAGCCAGGCTCAGGAGCAAGCGCGCCGAGCCGCTTCGCTTAATCGGATCCACCGCGAGCGCTGGAAACTGACGGGCAGTATCGAGCGCAGCCCAACCAAAGCCGGTGCGCAAACAGAGGTTCAAAAAATCACGTCTAGGAAGTGGGGTATCCATAATTTTGTCCCACTGGAGTAACAGTTGTTCGGCGATAAAGGAATCAATTTTTTGAGCGATGCGTCGGCGCGGAGAACATAAAATCTAAACTCAAGACTTGCAATCAGCGTCGGCTACGCTAGTTTCCCGCTTCCGCTGGTTCCGGAGAGAGCAGGAGCAGCATCATTTAGAATCAGATTATGGCAACAGCAAACGACATTCGTAAAGGAATGGCGATTATTTATAACGGCGACATCGCCGTTGTCCTCGATAGCCAACATCGCACCCCCGGCAATCTGCGCGCCTTTGTGCAGGCAAGCATCCGTAGCATTCGGACGGGTAAATCGTCCGACGTGCGATTTAGTTCGACGGAGAAGATTGAAGTCGTCCCGATGAACACTCGGAGGATGGATTTCAGTTATAAGGATGGTGATGATTACGTTTTCTCGGACCCTGAGACCTATGAGACCGTCAACTTATCTACGGAGATTGTAGGCGACGCTAAGAATTATCTCGTCGAGAACTCATCGGTGACGGTGACGTTCGTCAGTGACAAAGCCGTGGAAGTGGAGCTTCCCTCAAGCGTGGTTTTGACTGTGTCCGACGCACCAGAAGGGGTTCGTGGTGATTCGGCCAACAATGTCCAAAAGACTGTGACGTTGGAGACAGGT
The DNA here is from genome assembly GCA_945861765.1 of Akkermansia muciniphila. Classification (GTDB taxonomy): domain Bacteria; phylum Verrucomicrobiota; class Verrucomicrobiia; order Limisphaerales; family SIBE01; genus SIBE01. The sequence continues at coordinate 9,013 of CAMAWP010000147.1, forward strand.
ATTACCGTTCAAGCTCCCCTGTTTATTAAGACGGGTGAGAAGATAAAGGTCGATACTCGGACAGGGAAATATATGGAGCGCGCCTAATCCGACGGTTCGAGAAGAGGTCGGAATTTAAATTTCTTGGCTAGGGCTAGCGCGCTCTTCAGAGACTTGACTCCGGCAGTGCATGTCGGGTCAGAGAGCGACGAAGCGGCCACGCAGACCCCTGTTAGCAGGGACCGGGATATATCCCATCCTTCGTGGAGCCCGAAAAGAACACCAGCGCAAAACGCATCGCCGGCTCCGGCGGTTCCAGTAATGAATTTGGGAGGGAGATTCAGCGATGATTGCCAAAAATCCTCTCCTTTTCGCGTCCGGGCAAACCCGCCTTCTGGAAAATGAATCACCACCAATTCTCTGACCCCATTTTGCAATAGAGACCCGGCGGTGTGCCGTAGGGCGACGGTGTCCAGCTTGCCATCGGGTTCGCGGATTTTGAAACCAGTTGTTTTCCCAGCTTCGATTTCGTTTAAGATGCAATAATCGACGTATCTTAACGCGGGTGTCACGATCTTGGGGAAGCGGTCGCTGTCTTCGCTGACGACATCGACGCTTGTTTTGAGTCCCGCTGCTTGTGCTCGAGCAAGCAAAGCCGCTGCCTTCGTGCCGAATTGTTTATCGGGACTGTCCAAAGCGTCGAGCAACAACAGATAGCCCAAGTGGAAAATTCGTGCTTTGCACTTCGAAAAATCCAAATCATCTCCAGTCCAAAGGGCGTTGGCTCCTCTGTTATGAAAAAAAGTGCGACGCCCTTGCTTCATTTCCGTCATGACGTCGGTGTAGGAAGTTGGTGCCTCTGGCGTAGAGCTCAAAAAACGAGCGTCGATCCCATGCTTCCGGCAATCGTCGAGAATATACCGACCCAAAGCGTCTTTCCCGACCAATCCGGCGCCGAACAGAGGGAAGCTCGCGCCCAATTGCGCCAAGTCCACGAGAACGTTGTAAGGGGCACCGCCCGTTCCTTGGCTCTGAGAACGGATGTTGGCGAGTTGCTCGGCCTGCGGATAAACATCGATCAGCTTAACTTGGTCAATGATCCAATTTCCACCAGCTAACACACCGCTGCGGGGAGAACTAGTTTTCGTTTTCATTGAGGCAAATTAGTTAACAGTGCTTCTTTTTCCCGAGGGATCACTCAGATTCCGCGTAGCATAGGGAATAGCCCTAACCCGCCTCAAGTGAATAATCAGAGAAAGGAAATTTGCAGACGCGGAAAGTCAGAGCCTCCTCACGTCGGCTGCTACGGATCAGGCCGGATTTCAACTTTCCAAAACTGCAAGATTGCGGCGTGTGAGTTCGCGGAATCCTAAGCGCTCTTGCCGAGCGCCAGTTAGGACGGGCCGCTCGATCTAGGTATTCCCGTTTGACTTTCTGGGTTAGCTCTGGTTATTGGCGCTTTGCTCGGTGCTGAACAGATGGTATTGAATGAGAAACTTGAGAAATTTGTCTGACTTTGACCGCGACTTTCATCCCTATGGGTGGAGGATCGGATCGCTCGCTTTATCTCTTGCGTGTGCGATCGCGTTCATCGGGAGCAGCGGTTGCTCCGTGCGCCAATACGCACTCCACAAACTCGGCGACGCTCTAGCTCAGAGTGGAACCACTTTTGCAAGCGACGATGATCCCGACCTCGTCAAAGATGCGGTTCCCTTTAGTCTCAAGCTCATTGAAAGTTTGCTCGCTGAAACCCCGCGGCACACGGGCCTTCTCTTGGCGGCTTCCAGCGGTTTTGCACAGTATGCCTACGGGTTCGTTCAGCAAGAGGCGGACGAGATGGAGCAGCGCGATTTGGCTGTTGCCAACGCGTTGCGGGCGCGGGCCAAGCGTCTGTACCTCCGATCAAGAAGCTATGGCCTTCGGGCGTTGGAGTTGAAGCATCGTGGTTTTGAAAAGGCGTTGCGCGAGAACTCGAAAACCGCGCTTCGAGCGGCCAACGCATCAGATGTTCCGCTTCTTTACTGGACGGCCGCTGCCTGGGTTTCAACGATCAGGCTCTCGAAGGATAACCCGGAGCTCATTGCGGATCTGCCGATGGTGGAAGCGATGATTGACCGTGCATTCGAGTTGAATCCGGATTTTGGCGAGAGCGCCTTGCATACGTTTCTGATTGCTTATGAAGCAGCGCGGCAGGGCGCTCCAGGCGATCCGGAGGCTCGGTGCAGGAAGCATTTTGAAGAGGCGATGGCACTGTCCAAGGGCTTCCAGGCAGCGCCGTTGGTTTCTTTGGCCGAAACGATTTCCGTGAAGAATCAAAACGTGGTAGAGTTCAGATCGCTGCTGAATCGTGCGCTGGCGGTGGATGTGAATGCCAAGCCGGCGTGGCGATTGGAGAACCTGATCATGCAGCGGCGCGCGCGCTGGCTGCTCTCGCGTGTGGAGGAACTGTTTTTGGTTCCGGACGAAACGACAACGAATACAAAGTGAAGATGATGTTTACGAAAAAAACTGAAACGATTTTGGACTTTGGGCTTTGGATTTCAAGTTTGATAGCAACACCCTGGGTGCGAAAGTTGGCTTTATGTCGGAGCGCGGGCTTGGAGTCCTCCAGGCCCGCACAACTCCGACGCGGCAAACGGGAATCTCTCCGTCAGTTTTGCTGCGGTTTGGCCACGCTGTCGTTATTTGCGCTCTGCGTTGGCCTTCTCGCTCCGGCAAGCGTCTCCGGCGCGGAGGCAAAAGTCCGAGTTCGCCTCGCCACTCTCGCGCCGAAGGACACGTCGTTTCACAAAAGTTTGCAGATGATGGGAGAAAAGTGGCGTCAGACATCAGGCGATACTGTCAACCTCACGATTTACACGGATGGCACGATGGGAGGCGAAGGTGCCATGGTAAGCCGGATGCGCGTCGGCCAAATTCAAGCGGCGATGCTCACCGTTGCCGGGCTTTTGCAGATCGATGATTCCGTGAGCGGCCTGCAACTGATGCCGATGATGTTTCGATCGCTGGATGAGTTTGATTACGTTCGGGAAAAGCTTCGGCCCAAGTTGGAAAAGCGCTTTTTGGATAAGGGCTTTGTTGTTCTCTTCTGGGGCGACGCCGGGTGGGTAAGGTTCTTTTCCAAACATCCTGCCGTCCATCCAGATGATTTTAAGAAAATGAAAATGTTCGTCTCCGCCGGGGACACCCGGAGTGTGGAAGTTATGAAAGCTGTCGGCATTAATCCCGTGCCGCTCGAACAGACCGACGTTCTCACCGGCTTGCAAACGGGATTGATCGACGCTGTGCCGTCCGTGCCTTTTTACGCACTCGCGGGTCAGTTTTATGGGCCGACTCCGTACATGCTCGAAGTGAATTGGGTTCCACTGGTGGGAGCAACCGTGGTGACAAAGAAAACCTGGGATAGCATTTCGCCAGCTCTCCGAGATGCGCTGCTGAAAGCCGCGGCCGAGGCGGGCGAACAAATCAAGCAGCGGAGCCGGGCGGAAAGCCTGGAATCGGTGGCGGCAATGCAGAAGCGAGGTCTGAAAGTGCAAGTGCTCAGCCCGGACATTCAAACGGAGTGGAACAAGTTTGCCGATGTAGTCTATCCCCAAATTCGAGGGAAGGTCGTTCCATCTGAAATGTTCGATGAGGTGCAGCGTTTGGTGAGCGAGTACCGAGCCTCCGGTGGAAAATCGAAGCCATGAGTTCTGCGGTTGAGATATCGACCGAGCGACAGGATGATCCTCTGCCAGAAGCCGCCGGACTTCGCTCCTGGTTGCGTCAGGGTGAAGATGGTCTCCTTTCGTTCGTGCTGGTGACGATGATGGTATTGCCGCTGGCGGAAATTGTCCTGCGCAAGCTCTTCCATTTCGGGGTCGCCAATTCAACGTCCATTGTCCAACACCTTACTTTGTTCGTCAGCATCTTGGGTGGAGCTATGGCGGCGCGCGACGGTCGCCTCTTGGCTATGTCTCCGCTGCCGACGTTGTTGAAGGGGAAGTGGAAGTCAGCGGCGGCGCTCATCAGCGGCTCGGCTGCCGCGATGATCACGATTTTTCTCTGCGTTGCGAGTGCCCAGTTTGTCCTGTCCGAGAGACCGACCGGCAACATCCTGGCTTATGGCGTTCCTTTTTGGATTGTTCAATGCGTCCTCCCGTTGGGCTATGGCTTGATCGCATGGCGGCTGATTCGCCACGCTTCGGACAAATGGAAGGGCCGCATTGTAGCCGCGCTGCTGAGTGGTGCGATGGTTTGGCTGGCGCTGGGGTCGCCGATTGCACCATCGAAGATGGTTTGGTTCGCTCTGGTTGCCTTGCTCGTTGCGACGGTGCTTGGCGCGCCTGTCTTTGTAACCTTGGGCGGCATCGCGTTGATTTTGTTTTGGGGTGATGACCTGCCGATTGCTTCGATTCCTTTGGATCATTATCGGCTGGTCACCAATCCGTCGCTTCCCACGATTCCGCTGTTCACGCTCGCGGGCTATTTGTTGGCGGAGGGAGGTGCCTCGAAACGGTTGATCCGTGTCTTTCAAGCTCTAGTGGGGCAATTCCGCGGCGGCCCGGCGATTGTTACGGCGCTGGCTTGCGCTTTCTTCACTTCCTTCACCGGTGCCTCTGGGGTGACGATTCTGGCGCTCGGCGGCTTGTTAATGCCGGTGTTGTTGGCCGCGCGTTATTCAGAGCGCTCGGCATTGGGTCTGCTGACCGGGTCCGGCGCGCTCGGCTTGTTGTTTCCGCCGTCGCTGCCCTTGATTCTTTACGCGATCATCGCGGGCTCACACGTGAAAAGCGGCGGCGTGACGATCGAACGAATGTTTTTGGGCGGTCTGGGGCCCGGGATCTTGCTCGTGTTTCTGACGGCTTGGTGGGGCGTTCGTCAGGGTCCAAAAGATCAGAAAACATTGGGCTCTTTTGACTGGTCCGAGGCGCGCCGAGCGCTATGGGAAGCCAAACTGGAGTTGCTTGTTCCGGTCGTTGCTTTAGTGGTGCTCTTTGGCGGATTTGCCACTCCCGTGGAAGCGGCGGCGGTCACGGCACTCTACGTATTCATCATTGAAGTCTTCGTCCATCGTGATTTGAAATTGACCAAAGATGTCCCACGCGTGCTGGCAGAATGCGGGTTGCTGGTGGGTGGTGTCCTCTTGATCTTGGGCGTGGCGCTTGGTTTTACGAATTATCTGGTGGATGCTCAAGTGCCGAGCAAAGCCGTGGACTGGGTAACTCAGACCATTCATTCGAAATACGCGTTTCTCTTCGTGTTGAACGTGCTTCTCCTTGTTGTGGGCTGTCTGATGGACACTTACTCAGCGATCGTCGTCATCGTTCCGCTGCTGGTTCCATTGGGCGCGGCGTATGGGATCGATCCGATTCATCTCGGAATCATTTTCTTGGCAAACATGGAACTTGGTTTGTTAACGCCGACCGTGGGGATCAACATTTTTCTTTCCTCCTATCGTTTCGGGAAACCGGTGCTCGAAGTCACGCGAGCGGTCATTCCAATGCAGCTAGTGCTGTTAACGGGTGTGCTCTTGATCACCTACCTTCCATTCTTGACGACGTGGTTGCCCAAATGGTTTGGACGATGAACCTCTCCGGGCTTGCTGCTCGTCTGTTCATCGAGTCGGGCAGCCACTGCAAAGTCCTCCGTTCAAGGAGAGAACACCCCGGACTTTGCGCGCGCATTGCGCCCTTGAACGGTGGGGCGAGACTCTCTCCGAGCTGTAGTCTCCGAGCCGGAAGCCGTCGAGCCCTGACATGATCGAGCGCCAGAAAAGGTCAGGGTTCGAGGGGACTCTCACCCCACCCAGGTTCATGGAGAGCCTCCACCTCCGACATTGGACCCGCATCGGGACCATGAACCTGGGAGCGCCGGCGTCTCGCCGGCGAGTTGCTGTGGCGAAATTAGGAACACGCCGGCGAGACGCCAGCGCTCCCAGGTCAGGTTCATGGAGAGAATTGCGGCCCGCGAAGGTTGACGACCTCGCGAAAGTTCGACAACCTCCGAACTTCTATCATGAAAAATTTTCTGGCTCCTCGCATTTACAAGCTCCTAGCTCTCGCTTGCCTCTGGACCCCAATCCGAATCGGCGCTCAGAAGTCGCCCGAACCCCGATCTGTCGTAAATCGGCAGAGCGGTTTGGCTGATCTCGTCAGGCTCTTTCGAAGCGATCGGTTCAGCGTATCGCAATTCTACGATTTGCCCTGGTCAGCCGCGCGTTTGGATCGGATCGAGCAGCTTGACAAAGAGTGGCAGGATCGCTTGGCCGTGGTGGACTTCGAGTCGCTCGATCAACAAGGAAGGGTTGATTACCTGCTGTTGCGGAACAGGCTCAACGCCGAACGGGGCCGTCGCTCTTTGGAGCGTCGGTGGCTGGCGCAGATGGAAGAATTGCTGCCATTCCGGGATGCCTTGCAAGCGCTGGAGCGGGAGCGCTGGCGGATGAAATCTGTGGATGCTCAAGCCAGCGCTTCGAAAGTCGCGGCGTTCTTAGATCAGATTAAGAAGGTTCGGAAGCAAATCGAAAAGGGGAAAGAAAAGCAGAAGGATGAAAAGCCAAAAGCTTCCACTCCCCCCACAGCCGAATCCGAAATCGCATCCGTCGGAAGCAAGAAGGCGGATGAAGTCGTGGCGTTGAAGGTCTCGCCTCCACTCGCTAGGCGGGCAGCGGGGGCACTCGGTGAGTTGCGCGGTACGCTGAGAACTTGGTTCACATTTTACGACGGATACCAACCTGATTTTTCTTGGTGGGTCAAAAAACCGTATGAAGAAGCGGCCAGCGCTCTGGAGGATTACGCGAAGTTCCTGCGGGAGGAAATCGCAGGCATCAAAGGCAAGGATGAAGATCCGTTGATTGGTGACCCGATCGGTGCGGAATCGTTGGCAGAAGATATCGCGTCGGAGATGATCCCTTACACTGCGGAAGAGCTGATTGCCATTGGCGAAAAGGAATTTGCCTGGTGTGAGGCGCGAATGAAGGAAGCGGCGCAGGAGATGGGAATGGAGTGGAAAGCCGCGCTGAGCAAGGTGAAGGGGCAGTATGTTCCCCCAGGAAAGCAGGACGAGTTGGTGGTGGAGCTGGCGCGAGATGCCATTCGGTTCGTGAAGAGTCACGATTTATTGACAGTTCC
>CAMAWP010000148.1 GCA_945861765.1 Akkermansia muciniphila
ATCCCAACCCAAAGCGGCAACTCCGCAGACTCCGTTGCCGCACTCCAAAAGCTGGCGCACCAACCTATGCCCCGACAGTTCATGGTCCCGATGCGGGTCCAATGTCGGAGGTGGAGGCTCTCCATGAACCGACCCACCCCTACCCCTCCTAGGAGGCGAGGTCTGTCCGGTCCCCTCCTGGGAGGGGTAGGGGTGGGTTCAGCGTCGCCCTGCGCGCGAAGTCTGGGGTGATCTCTGCCTGCGAGGAACGAGCGGGGAGAGGACCGAGGAGAGGGGAAATCCCAGCCAACCGGCATCCTCTCCCCGTCCCTTCCTCCATCCGATGGAAGGGTGAAGTTTTGGCCCGTCCTCATTCGGAGATGCGCCCGCCCACATGAGAATTCCTGATTGAGGCTTGACCACCGACGGATAATTTAGCAGATAATTACTCGTCGGTCCGGGCTGGTGCCGCCGGGTGGAATCTCGTCAAGCGTCACTTCTGTCATTTGGATTCGGCTACAGCGACATGCAAAAGCAGCTTCCGAATGCGATTCCACCCATGTGGATTCTTTCTTTTGCTGCAATTAACCCCAAACCTCATGTGCGTGTCGGCCTCATGCTCACGGTTCAGTTCCTTCCAGCTCGCGGGAGATGGCAACGAACTAAACTTGTGGGGGGGCTGGTAATGGCATGTCTTTTCGCCACGTTGCCGACTCGCGGCTCCGACCCTGTGGCAGCATCGCCACGACCTAATCCACCGGACCTGCTCGAATTAAGTTTGGAGGATCTTGGGCAGATCAAAATCACCAGCGTATCCAGGAAAAGCGAGAGTCTTTCCGGCGCCGCCACTGCCATTCATGTCATTACGCAAGAGGACATTCGACGCTCGGGTGTTAACAGCCTCCCGGAGGCCTTGCGAATGGCGCCGGGACTCGATGTTGCCCTCGCCGGTTCCCGTAAGTGGGCCATCTCCTCGCGTGGTTTCAACAGCACGTTCGCCAACAAATTGCTTGTGCTCATGGATGGCCGGTCGATCTACAGCCCATTGTTCTCGGGAGTTTTTTGGGAAGAGACGGATACTGTTTTAGAAGACGTGGACCGAGTGGAAGTGATCCGAGGTCCAGGCGCAACGGTTTGGGGCGCGAATGCTGTCAACGGCGTCATCAACATCATCACGAAGAGCGCCAAGGAAACTCAAGGAACGCTCATCAGTGGCGGCGGAGGTATCGAAGAGCGCGCCTTCGCGACCGTGCGTTACGGAGGTCAGTTGGCCACAAATGTCTATTACCGAGTTTACGGAAAGTATGCGAACCGCGACGAGTTCACCCTCGACGGAAAAGGGGCAGGGGATTCCTGGTGGATGGCGCAGGATGGTTTCCGGCTGGACTGGGATGTGTCAGACATCAACCGATTGACCCTTCAAGGCGACTATTACAACGGTGAACTCGGCGGGAAATTCTATAAGCATTCTTTGACTCCTCCGAGTTATGGTCCCGTGAGCCTTCCCTCCACAGCGGAGGGTGCCAATATATTAAGCCGATGGACGCATGAATTCTCTGCAGACTCGGATATGTCGTTGCAAATGTACTATGACCGGACCGATCGGATGTACGGGATTGCCGGCGAGGTTCGAGACACATTCGACCTGGATGCCCAACATCGCTTTCACCTCGGAGACCGGCATGAAATCGTTTGGGGAGGCAACTATCGTTTTTCAGCCGACGAGATGAAGGAGAATCCGGATTTTCAGATGCGCGATCCAAATGTCGGACTGCAGCTCGTCAGCGCGTTCGTCCAGGACGAGATTACCCTTGTGCCGGACCGGTTGCACCTGACCCTGGGGACAAAGGTCGAACACAACGATTTTACCGGTCTTGAAGTGCAGCCGAGTGGGCGCGTGGCTTGGACGCCGCATAATAACCACACTGTTTGGGGCGCGGTTTCTCGGGCTGTCCGTACTCCCTCACGCTCAGAGAGAGGCATCAGCGTCTATGGCAATCTGCAGCCTCTATTGCCGCCGTTGCCTTTGCTTGTGCTCGCTCCAGGCGTGGGCAATCCTGATTTTGTCTCTGAAGAATTGCTGGCTTACGAATTTGGGTATCGAGTGATGCCGCATCCCAAGCTTTCACTGGACTGCGCGGCCTTCTACAACGACTACGACCGCCTCCAATCGGTGACGGTGTCGCCCATCGAGTTGAGGTTTTCTCCGGAACCCTCGCCTACACCGTACCTGGTCTTTCCTCTGACGTTTGGCAACACTATATCCGGCGAAAACTATGGCGCGGAACTTTCTGCGACTTGGCAACCGCTGGACGCGTGGCGCTTGAGAACGGCTTATACATTCCTTCGAACTCATTTGCGTAGCTTGCCAAATTCTGGAACTTTGAGCGAAACGAGTGAAGGGACGAGTCCGAGCCATCAGGTTTCGCTGCGGTCTGAGGTCGATCTGGGCCGCCATCTGGAGTGGGGGTTGGGGTTGCGTTACGTGGATCGCCTGACTTCGGTCCTCCAGCAGGTTCCCAGCTACTACGAGATGGAGGCGCGGCTTGCGTGGAGCCCAACCCGGAATTTCGAACTCGCCATCGTCGGCAGAAACCTCCTGCACTCACATCATCGCGAGTTCGAATCGCCGCTCATTACGGTGCGAAATGTCGAGGTGGACCGGTCGATCTATGGAAAAATCACATTGCGCTTTTAACCCTATCCAGTAGCCCTTTATACAATGCCATTAGCGTTATCAGCTCTATTGAACTCGGAACCTCCAGCCGCCTGTCGCGACTTGGAACAGAGAGAGTTCGACAGAAAGCATGCGGTTTGCTGCTTTCTTGATTAGGAATGAAGCTTTTGAGAATCCAACTCAACGCCGCGATCGAGTCCCTGCGACAAGCAGTGTGCTCGATGGGGCGGATGGACCGGCACGCCGACGCGGGAAGATCTCGCGCCTGTGGAAGATCGTTCCTGCGGGCTGGGATCTGTCCTCTCCTGGCTGTGTTGCTTCTGGCCGGACCCGGCGCTTTCTCGCGCTCGTCGCGTGGTGCGACAGCGGAGATCACCGCCGAGGAAGCGGTCCTCAAGGCGACCTACCTCGTCAAGTTCTGTCTTTTCACGGAGTGGCCTTCTGGAAGCTTTTCCAAGCCTGAATCTCCATTCGTTATTGGTGTGCTAGGGCGCTCCGAGATCGCGGTCGAATTGGAAAAGATCGCTGTCAAGCGAACCATCGACGCCCGCAAGGTGGTGATCCGCCGGTTGACTCCCAACTCTGATTTCAGTGACTGCCAGGCTGTTTTCATTGGGCGTGAGCATGATTTTGCGCCTGTCCTCCCAAAACTTAAAGCCGTCGGCGTTTTGACCGTCGGCGAACATGAAAAGTTCGCGCAACGTGGCGGCATCATCAACTTCGTGCCAGTCAAGGAAAGCCTGAGATACGATGTCAACAAGGGCGCTGCTCAGAAGGCCGGCTTAACAATCAGTTCTCAGATGCTAGGCTTTGCGCGGGCTCTCGTCAGCTCCGAAGCAGAAAAGAGGGAACCATAAGTCATGTCCATTCTGACCAACATCCCAATCAAGAGGAAGTTGACTTTGGTGATCTTAATCACTTCGACCGCCGGATTGCTGGCCGCGACTTTGGCGCTCTTCATGTACCAGTTGATCACTTTCCGCCAGACATTCATCCGCGATATCGATGTGCTCTCCGAGATCATCGCCAAGCAAAGCGGCGGGCCGCTTTCCTTCGGAACGCCCAAGGAGGCAAGCGAACTTTTAGCGGGGCTCCAGGCAAAGTCCTACGTCGTCTCGGCAGTGATCGAGGCAAAGGACGGCACCGAATTCGGCCGGTTCGGAACAAACCGAGCCAGCTTCAAGGGAATGTCGGCAAACAGTTCAGAGTTCGTAGGCCGGTATCACAACCGCTCCCGCGACATCGAGTTCAAAGGCGAGGTACTAGGGACATTCTACTTGCGAACCGATTACCAGGAGGCATTTAACAGGATCGTTCAAGCGCATGTCGGCATTCTTGCTGGCGTCTTGATTGGTTCCGTGCTCCTGACTTTGGCTCTGTCCACGCGACTCCAACGTGTGATCTCCGATCCGATTCTAAGGCTGGCTGAAACCGCGAAGTCGGTCGCCCAAAACAAGGATTACTCCGCGCGAGCTGCCAAAGTGGGAAGCGATGAGCTGGGTCTATTTACCGAGGCATTCAATCAGATGCTATCTCAGATCCAAACTCAGGACACCGCTTTGAGAACCGCGCGTGCCGAGCTCGAGAATCAGGTGAGTGCGCTTCAGCACGAAATCGCCGAGCGCGAGCGCGCTGAGCGTCAGTTGGAGATCGCACACCGGGAGTTGCTGGAGGCGTCGCGGCGCGCTGGAATGGCGGAAGTGGCCACTGGTGTCCTCCACAATGTCGGCAACGTCCTCAACAGCGTCAACGTTTCCACCATCCTGCTCCGAGACACCGCGCGCAAATCGGAGGTGGCCACGGTGAACAAGCTCGCCATTCTGCTCGATGAACACAAGAGCGACCTGGGCGCGTTTCTCACCACCGATCCGAGAGGCTGTCAGGTTCCTCGGTTCCTGACAAGTCTCGCCGGGCAATTGACCGTCGAACGAAGCAACATGCTCTCCGAGCTCGATCTTCTGGCGAAGAATATCGAGCACATTAAGAACATCGTGGCGATGCAGCAAAACTACGCGAGCGTCGCCGGCTTTGTCGAACGCGTGGAGCTTGACGGGTTGGTCAAGGATGCGTTGGAAATCAACGCCGCCGCCTTGGTCCGCCACGGCGTCCAAGCCACCCATCACTTCGAATCCGCGCCTCCGCTATTCCTGGATAAGCACAAAGTTCTACAGGTGTTGGTGAACCTGATTCAGAATGCCAAGTATGCGATGGAGGAAACCGGGCAGCGGGAAAAGCTTCTGACTCTGAGCATCCGCCTGAATGAAGGCAGGTCGGTCGCGATCATCGTTCAGGACAACGGCGTTGGAATCGCCTCGGAGAACTTGACGCGTATCTTCGGCCACGGATTTACCACCCGCAAGGAAGGCCACGGCTTCGGGTTGCATTCCTCGGCATTGGCCGCCCGCGAGATGGGAGGAGAACTGAAAGCTTATAGCGAAGGCCTGGGCAAGGGAGCGACGTTCATTCTCGAATTGCCACTCTCTCCCAAGGAAAAATTATCATGAACTCACCTACCGAGCAGCTTCACAACCGGATTCTGATTGTTGATGACAATCCGTCCATTCATGACGACATCCGGAAGATATTAACTAGCGCCGAGTCACGTAATCCAGGTCTGGATGACGCAAAGGCCGCGGTGCTCGGCGAAAGCTCGACTCCCGCCCGAGGAAGCGCCTTCGTTATCGATTCCGCTTTCCAAGGCGAAGAAAGTCTAGTCATGGTGCAAAAAGCCTTGGCGTGCGCCCAGCCCTACGTGCTCGCTTTTGTCGATATGCGCATGCCTCCCGGCTGGGATGGCATCACGACTTTGATTCACCTTTGGAACGTGGACCCGGATTTGCAGGTCGTGATCTGCACCGCCTACTCGGATTATCCATGGGAAGACATCGTCCGGAAAATTGGGAAATCCGCGAACATGGTGATTCTCAAAAAGCCGTTCGATAACATTGAAGTGCTCCAGCTCGCCCATGCGCTGTCCGAGAAATGGCGGCTGAACGAGCAGGTGCGCGCCCGGCTCGTCGATCTCGATGCGCTGGTCCGTCAGCGTACTGACGATCTGGAAAAAACCAACGAACGGCTCCGACGCGAAATCGCTGAGCGGGCGGCCGTGGAACAAGCGTTGCGTCAAGCACAGAAAATGGAAGCCGTCGGCCAGTTGGCCGCTGGGGTGGCGCACGATTTCAATAACATTCTCACGATCATCTTGGGAAATGTTTCGCTTCTGATGGAATCGCCGCAGCCGCCTGGAAACCTCGAATCGATCAAGGAAATCCAGGATTCCGCCGAGCGTGCAACGAGCCTGGTCCAACAGCTCCTCGCGTTCAGCCGCAAGCAGGTGATCCAGTTACTGCCGCTCGATGTTGGCGCGGTGCTCACCAACTTGGGCGAGGTGCTTGGACGGGTCCTGGGCGAACATGTTACCTTGGAGGTCCGGCCATCGGTCGGCCTGCCGTTGATCGAGGGCGATCTCCGGATGATAGAACAGGTGGTCATTAACCTGGCGGTGAACGCCCGCGACGCCATGCCTCTCGGAGGCCTGCTCCGCATCACCGCCGTGACAGTGGAGATTGATTCTGAGACTGCGCGCTGCAACTCGGACGCGCGGCCGGGACCTCACGTCTGTGTTGGTGTGGTTGACACGGGCTGCGGCATTGCTCCGGAGGTTCTCGCGCATATTTTCGAACCGTTTTTCACCACCAAGGAAGTCGGCCAAGGCACCGGCTTGGGGTTGGCCTCAGTTTATGGGATTGTCAAACAGCACTCCGGATGGGTCGAGGTCCAGAGCGAGATCGGCCAAGGCACCACCTTCCGGCTCTTCTTCCCGGTCTGCTCCTATGCACCCTCACCAAACGCTGAGTCGCTCGGCGCTGGGCCAATCGCTGGGGGAAGCGAAACAGTTTTTGTGGTCGAAGATGAGCCCGCAGTACGTCGGCTGGCAGTCAAGACTTTGAGACGATACGGCTACAACGTTTACGAGGCGGAGTCCGGCGTCGAGGCGCTTAAGCTCTTTCCCCTCTGGGCCGACGAGATTGATCTGCTGCTCACGGACATGGTGATGCCGGGCGGCGTTCCAGGACGTGAGCTCGCCTTCAGACTCCAGGAACTGAAGCCGACGCTCAAGGTGATTTACATGACCGGCTATAACCGAAATATGGCTGGAACGGGCTTTAAGCCCTCTGAAGAATTCAGCCTTCTCACAAAACCTTTTTCAGGGGTGGATCTGCTCCGGTTGGTACGCCAAAGCATGAATGATCTCCACGACTCGGAGCCTCCCGCGACGTAGCCGCGCCTGTGAAGGCATGATCGAGGTTAGAAGCAATTCTCCTTTTGACCCGCGCGTTATTCGGTGCCGACGCCGAGTTCGGGGCCTAGCTGGTGTTGACTCCCGAACTGGCTAGAACCGAGACCCCATGTTTTCGATGTGCGAGTTGCTAGTGCGCATCTGCGAATGAGGACAGCCGTGGCGCGACATCTCTCCTCCTCTGCCCGGACTTCGCACGCGCAGGGTGCCTCTGAACCCACCCCTACCCCTCCCAGGAGGGGAACGGACAAGGATTCCCTCAAAGACAGCTCCCCTCCTGGGAGGGGTAGGGGTGGGTTGGTTCATGGGCGGAGAGTGATTTGGGCCTGTCCTCATTCGCAGATGCGCCCGAGTTGCTGAGGGCGCCAACTCGACCGTTGACACGTCTTCGACCTTTGTTAGATTCCCCGCTTCCGTTTGGAAAAATTTCCGACTAAAACGACATTTATTGCAGAATTTGTTTATGGCTAAAGCATCGAAAGCGACCAAATACGTTTACCTATTTGGCAACAATAAGGCAGATGGAAACGGGTCGATGAAACCTCTCCTCGGCGGCAAGGGAGCCAACCTCGCGGAGATGACCCGCATTGGCCTCCCGGTCCCTCCGGGATTTACGATCACCACGGAAGTCTGCACTTATTTCTACGCGAACAAGCGCACCTATCCCGCCGTCCTCCAGGCGCAGATGGAAGCCGGTGTCGTGAACATGGAAAAAATCATGGGCACCAAGTTCGGTGCCACCTCCGGCATGCCGCTGCTCGTCGCCGTGCGCTCGGGCGCGCGCGATTCCATGCCGGGCATGATGGACACGATTTTGAATCTCGGCTTGAACGATCAGGCCGTTGTCGCGCTGGCCAAGGCCACGGGCAATGAGCGTTTCGCCTGGGATTGCTACCGCCGTTTCATCCAGATGTATGGTGACGTGGTGATGGGCGTGCAGAAGCGTGAAGGCGAAGACCACGATCCGTTTGAGTCTGTCATCCACAGTTTCAAACACGAGACGTATCACGGCGACATTGAGGACTCGAAGCTCACCGCCGAGGATCAGCAGGCACTCGTGAAGCGCTTCAAGGCGCTGGTGAAGGAAAGGACGAACAAGGCGTTTCCGAACAATCCTTGGGATCAACTTCGTGGTGCGGCTGGTGCGGTGTTCGGCTCCTGGATGAACGACCGCGCCAAGGTTTATCGCGCGAAATACAACATCCCGACCGAGTGGGGAACGGCCGTCAACGTGCAGGCCATGGTGTTCGGCAACACCGGCGAAACGTCCGGTTCAGGCGTCGCGTTCACCCGCAATCCCGCGAACGGCACGAACGAATTCTACGGCGAATTCCTCATCAACGCTCAAGGCGAAGACGTCGTCGCCGGTGTTCGCACGCCGGAGCCGGTGCTCAAGCTCAAGGCGCAGATGCCCAAGTCCTACGCGGAGCTCATGGAAGTCCGCAAGACGTTGGAGAAACATTTCAAGGACGTACAGGACATTGAGTTCACGGTGCAGGAAGGGAAGCTGTTCATGCTCCAAACGCGCAACGGCAAGCGCACGGCGATGGCCGCGCTCAAGTTCGCCGCCGACATGGTGAAGGAGAAGCTTATCGACTGGGAAACCGCCATTCTGCGCAACCCGGCTGACCAGCTTGAACAGCTCCTCGCTCCCATCTTCGACCTCGCCGAGGTGAAGAAGGCCAAAGCCATCGCCACCGGCCTTCCGGCGGGGCCTGGTGCCGCGACTGGAAAAATCTACTTCAACGCGGATCGCGCTGTCCGTGCGGCCGAAAAGGGTGAGAAAGTTCTCCTCGTTCGCGTCGAGACCTCACCCGAAGACTTGCGCGGCATGATTGCGGCGGAAGGTATTCTCACCGCTCGCGGCGGGGTCAGCTCGCACGCGGCGCTCGTGGCCCGGCAGATGGGCAAGGTTTGCGTCTGCGGCGCCGCGGCGCTGCAAGTGGATTACGACAAGAAGACCGTGACTGTGGATGGACAGACCTTCAGCGAAGGCGACTTCCTCTCCATCGACGGCACCTCGGGTCTCGTCTATGGCGGCCAGATCAAGACCGCGCCGTCCGAGATCGTCTCCGGCCTTCTCCACGGCGATAAAGCCGCTCAAAAGACTGAGAAATTCAAAAACTACGCCCAACTCATGCAGTGGTGCGCGAAGGCGACCCGCATGCAGGTCCGCACCAACGCTGACAATCCCGAGCAGACGGCCAACGCCATCGCGTTCGGCGCGGTCGGCATCGGTCTCACCCGCACCGAGCACATGTTCTTCGAGGGCGACCGCATTGACGCCATGCGCGAGATGATTCTCGCGGACTCGCTTGAAGCCCGTCAGGCCGCGCTCGCCAAGCTCCTCCCGTATCAGCGCGAGGACTTCTTCGGCATTTTCAAGGAGCTGAAAGGCTATCCCGCCACCATCCGATTCCTCGATCCGCCGCTGCATGAGTTCCTCCCGAACTCGGAGGAGGCGCAGATGGACCTCGCCCGGAAACTTGGCGTTCCTGCCGAGAAGATCATGCACCGCGTCCACGAGTTGCATGAGTTCAATCCCATGCTCGGCTTCCGTGGTTGCCGCCTCGGCATCAAGTATCCCGAGATCACCGCGATGCAGGCCCGCGCTGTGTTTGAAGCGGCTGCCGACGCGAACAAGAAAGGCTTCAAAGCCAAGCCCGAGATCATGATCCCGCTCGTCGGCTTCAAGAAGGAACTCGACCTCCAGGTCAAGGTCGTTCACGAAGTCGCCAAGGCTGTCATGGCCGAGAAGAAGACCAAGATCGCCTACAGCGTGGGCACGATGATCGAAGTCCCGCGTGGCGCGCTCACTGCCGACGAGATCGCGCAGACAGCCGAGTTCTTCAGCTTTGGCACCAACGACCTCACCCAGACCGCGCTCGGTATGTCGCGCGACGACTCGGGCAGCTTCTTGCCCGGCTACGCGGACCTCGAGATCGTGAAGAAAAATCCCTTCGCCACGATTGATCAGACCGGTGTCGGCCAGTTGATGCAGATCGCCTGCGAACTGGGCCGTAAAACGCGCCCCGAGATCAAGCTCGGTATTTGTGGCGAACACGGCGGCGATCCTGACAGCGTGAAATTCTGTCACCGCCTCGGTTTGAATTACGTGAGCTGCTCGCCATTCCGCGTGCCCGTCGCCCGCCTCGCCGCAGCGCAAGCCGCCATCGAAGAGAAGAAACAGGCCGTGTCCAAGAAGAAGAAATAATCGGTGATGGGTGGGTCGCGGCCCTAACGGGGGCCGCGTTTCGAGTTGCCGATTTCCGCGAAACCAATAGCCCGAAACTTCACGGTCACCGATCGTGACGTCCGGAGGCGCGCAGATTGGCGCCGGTGCGGGCAGTGAGCGAATCGCCCAGATCGTTGCGCGCAGCTTCGGCTAGCTGAGTCAAGCGAGCGACAATTTCAGGATGTTTTGTCGCGACGTTGCGCGTTTCGGAAACGTCATCTTTCAGATTGTAGAGGGAGAGCGCGAGACGCTCGACACGATAGCCGTGTCGGCTGGCAATGCCACGAATTCCACTTTCTTCGATGGCACGCGGTTGCATTAAACCCCAATTCGAGGGCTTTCCACCACGGCCTGGCTCACCCGCCACCACAAGGTAATCGTGCGGGAAATGCAGTTTCCAATCGCGCTCGCGCACGGCGTGCAGCTCATCCCCATTGTAGTAAAGGAAGTTATCGCGCGGCGAACGGTTCGTCGCGCCGGAGACCAGAGGCCAAACGTCCATGCCGTCGAGTTTACGGGCCGGTAGTGGTGCGCCGATGAGATGCGCCAAGGTTGGGTATAAATCGAGGCTGCTAACAAGTTCGTCGCAGACGCGACCGGCTGGGATGTGGCCAGGCCAGCGCATGAGGCAGGGAACGCGCACGCCTCCTTCGAAGCACGTGAGCTTTCCACCGCGCAGCGGGCCCGCGGAACCCGCATGTTCGCCGTAAGAGAGGAACGGTCCATTGTCGCTCGCAAAAATGACGAGCGTGCGCTCGGCCAGATGATGCTTCTCCAGAGCGGCGAGGATTTCGCCCACGCTCCAGTCGATTTCCTGAATCACATCGCCGTAAAGGCCGTGCTCAGTTGCGCCTCGAAATTTCTCTGACGCGAAGATAGGCACATGCGGCATGACATGCGGGAGGTAAAGGAAGAAGGGACGCTCTTTGTTCTTTTCAATGAAGTGCAGCGCGCTCTCGGTGAAGCGCCGCGTGAACTGCGACTGGTCTGGATCGCGCTCGACAATCGTTTCGCCATCGTAGAGCGGCAATGACGGAATGCCCCGGATCGTGGGATGCAGCGGGCCGTTGTCATTGGAGTAGGGGAGGCCTAGGAACTCATCGAAACCATTGCGCGTGGGCAGAAATGGGGGCTGATGGCCAACGTGCCATTTGCCAAAGCACGCCGTGGCGTAGCCCTGCGTCTTGCAGAGTTCAGGCAGGATGGTTTCATCCGGATTCAGGCCCGTGCGGCTGGTGTGGTTCAGCGCGCCCGCCATGCCGACGCGGTTCGCGTAACAGCCGGTGAGCAGTGCTGAACGAGACGCTGTGCAAACGGGCTGAGCCACCAGAAAGCTTGTGAAGCGCGTACCTTCACGCGCGAGGCGATCGAGATGCGGCGTGGCAAATCCTTTCGCGCCGTAGCAGCCGACATCCCCGTATCCTTGGTCGTCGGTGAAAATAAAGATGATGTTCGGCGGTGACGGCGAAACCGCTGCCGTCATCTGAATTCCGAGAAGCAACGCGCCGAGCGCGCCGAGAATTTTCATAACATTCATGAGTGGTGAGTTTGATCGTAACTTGGCGCGTACAATTCGGATGGCCTGACCCGAGGCAAACCTCCGCTTCGAGTCGGGGATTACAACGGCAGGAACGCGACCAAAGTTCAAGATCGCATTCACGAGCGTGTAGGTCGTTGTTCGCGCCAGCGTTGGCGAGAGCGGATTGCTACTGCCTCTTTTCCAGCTTTTCTTCCATGCGCTCCAAGCGCTTTTCAATGGCATCGAGCCTTTTTTGATTTTGCGGATCTGCGTCTTTATGTTGGACGTTAATGAGAGGTGGAATGGCGACGCAGCCGCTGAGAACCGTTCCCCCGACGAGAGCGAGCACTATGCTGAGAAATGTTTTTTTCATCTTAGTCATCCTGTTGCGAATCGAGTTTGAGCAAACAAGCCGCAATCAATTACGCTTGGTGGGTGATGCTGCCATGCTGCCCTGGCGCGTGCAAATGGAAACGAGCTCGCCCTGTGGTCGCGGGCGAAGCTCCGAATGAGGACCGGCGCGCTGCGGAGTCTTCCTTCCTCTCCATGAACCTGACCTGGGAGCGCTGGCGTCTCGCCGGCGTGTTCCTAATTTCGCCACAGCAACTCGCCGGCGAGACGCCGACGCTCCCAGGTTCATGGTCCCGATGCGGGTCCAATGTCGGAGGTGGAGGCTCTCCATGAACCGACCCACCCCTACCCCTCCCAGGAGGGGACCGGGCAACGCTCGCCTCCCAGGGAAGGGCACGGGCAAAGCTCCCCTCCTGGGAGGGGTAGGGGTGGGTTCCGAATCGCCCTGCGCGCGCGAAGTCTCGGGTGGTCTCTCCCTTGCGAGGAACGAAGTTTTGGCCCGTCCTCATTCGGAGATGCGGCCTGTGGTCGTGATTCAACTTCTCAAACCTATGGCTCCAGCTTAGGTTAGCTGCGAATTATGCTTTGGACACGCCGCACAACACGCATCGCACAAGCAATTGTCGCTTTGGTCGTTCTGCTTGCCGTTGGTCCCTGTCTCAATACCGCGGAAGTTCGGCCTCGCGAAGACTCAACACGGATCGGCCAAGCCGCGAGCGACCATTGGGCGTTTCGATCACCGCAACGTCCCCAAGTCCCTGGAGTCAGCAATCGATCTCAGACTTGGACACGTCATCCAATCGATGCCTTCATTCTCGCGCGGTTGGAGCAAAGCGCTCTCGATCCATCAGCGGAAGCGGATAGGACAACGTTGATCCGGCGGTTGAGCTTGGATTTGCTGGGGCTTCCGCCGACGCCTGATGAAATCGAAGCTTTTCTGAAGGAGACGAGACCTGATGCTTACGAGCGTTTGGTGGACCGCTTTTTGGACTCGCCACATTATGGCGAGCGCTCGGCGAGGTTTTGGCTCGACCTCGCGCGGTTTTGCGAAAGCCACGGCTTCGAGTATGACAAGATGCGCGAGAACGCCTGGCCGTATCGCGATTACGTTATCCGGAGTTTCAATGCCGATAAGCCCTACACACAATTCATTCGAGAGCAGTTAGCTGGCGACGTGTTGGAGCCTGCGACGCGCGATGGCAATATCGCGACGACCTTTCTGACGGCCGGCGCGTGGGATGAGGTAGGCAACGGACAGGTTGGGCAATTAATGAAAACTCGCGTCCGCGAGGAGGAACTCGAAGATATCATCGGAGCGGTGGGTCAGACATTTCTCGGTGTGACGATCAATTGTGCTCGTTGCCACGACCACAAATTCGACCCGATTCCGCAAAGCGATTACTATCGAGTCAAAGCTGTTTTTGAAGGCGTGCGTTACGGGGATCGTCCCATCCTTACCCGATCGGAACTCCAGAGTCGCAGCAACCAAGTGGCTCTTTTGAATGGGCGAATCAGCGAATCGAGGGAGCAAATTGCCAATATCGATCGCGAGGCTCGCCTGGCCATTCTCGCTCAGCGCAAACGTCAGACCAGCCACGAACCGATCGTGCCCGCCAAGTCATCGAGTGCTCCGATACCTCTGGCGAGATGGACCT
The DNA here is from genome assembly GCA_945861765.1 of Akkermansia muciniphila. Classification (GTDB taxonomy): domain Bacteria; phylum Verrucomicrobiota; class Verrucomicrobiia; order Limisphaerales; family SIBE01; genus SIBE01. The sequence continues at coordinate 13,717 of CAMAWP010000148.1, forward strand.
TCGAGAGAGATGGCACTGATGCTGTGGGCCTGATGCACGGCACGTTATTCGGTGGTGCTAAAGTTGCAAACGGATCCCTGGTTTTAAATGGCAAAAACGCGTTTCTGCGAACGGCACCGTTGCCACGCGACATTCAGGCAAAAACACTGGAAGTCTGGTTGGCGCTTTCAAATCTGACGCAGCGGGGTGGTGCGGCGATCTCGTTGGAGGCGGGTGAAGGTGAAACATTCGATGGGATTGTTTTTGGCGAGCACCAGGCACGGAAATGGACCGCCGGAAGCTCTTCTTTTCACCGGACTCGAGATGTTGGCAGCCGTGAAGAAACGGCTCTTCCGAACGAGCTCATTCAATTAGCCATCGTCTATCGAGCGGACAGTAGCATCACGATCTATCGCGATGGCGAACAGTATGGCGAGTCTTACAGACCGACTGGAGAGAATGCGACCTTGCGAACCTACGCGGCAGCCCAAGCGCGAGTGCTTCTCGGACTGCGTCACACCGGCGGTGGAAACGGGTTTCTGTCCGGGCAAATAGAGGAAGCGAGCCTTTATGATAGGGCCTTAAGCGCTGAGGAAGTGGCGGCCTCGTTTCGGGAAAGCCTCTTCGGTATTACGCCGGCCGAGTTGGTCCAATCGATGACGGATGATGTCAAGAAGCAGAGAGAGTCGCTCTCGGCTCAGGTAAAAACGGATCGCGAATCGTTGCGAGCGCTGCCGGCAATTCCACTTGCTTATGCGGGCTTACGCCAACAGCCGGGCCCGACGCATCGGCTCATTCGCGGCGACGTTGAAACTAAAGGTGAGCTTGTGGTTGCGGGCGCTCTGTCCGTGATCCGGCGTCCTTCCACTGAATTCGGTTTGGCGCCGGACGCGCCGGAAGGCGAGCGCCGGAGGAAATTCGCGGAGTGGGTGGCCAGTCCAGACAATCCGTTGACAGCGCGCGTGATGGTCAACCGCATTTGGCAACAGCATTTTGGCACCGGCTTGGTTGGGACAGCGAGCGATTTTGGCTTGAACGGCGAGCGGCCTACTCATCCCGAGTTACTCGACTGGCTCGCGGTTTACTTCATGGAGCATGGTTGGAGCATCAAGCAATTGCACCGATGGATTCTCACGTCCCACACTTACCGGCAATCTTCGAAGTTCAATTCTAAAGCCGACGCTCTCGATTCGGATAACCGCTTGCTGTGGCATTTCGCGCCGCGCCGGTTGGAGGGTGAAGCGATCCGCGACGCCATCCTAGTCGCCAGTGGTCAGCTCAATCGCGAGATCGGCGGTCCGAGCTTCCGGCCATTTGAACTCTCAAGCTTCGGCGGATCGGTCTTTTACAACCTGATGGATCGAGATGAACCCAGGTTTAATCGCCGCACGGTTTACCGGATGAACATCAACTCGGGCAAAAGTCCACTGCTCGATGCCTTCGATTGTCCGGATCCATCCGTCAAAGCTCCATCGCGTCGAGTGACAACCACGCCGCTGCAAGCGCTCGGGTTGATGAACAACTCATTCGTCCAGCGCCATGCGAAACACGTTGCGGAACGTGTCAAAAAGGAGCTGAGCGCGGGAACCCCGGAAGAGATCACGCTGGCCTACAAGTTGATTTTTGGTCGAGAGCCGAACGACACCGAAAGAAGATCTGCAATGGAGTTAGTCCGAGATCATGGGATGGAGAGCGTCTGTTGGGTATTGCTGAATTCGAGCGAGTTTTTGTATCTGAGGTAGCAGCGTGGCGGCTCGTGTTTGTTTCCTCAAAATGGCTCCCCGCTGTTTTCAATGGAATAGGCTCAACAGCGGATGAAGACCTCTTTTTCATCCCGTCGGGCTCACTGGAGTTTGGACCTGTTGGCTGCCTTCGTCTCCCGGAGGGAGATTCGAGAATAGCCCAGCAGTTGACTGCCGGGTTCGCATGAGCGATTGCATAAGTCCCGCAGGGACGGCCGAATCCCCCAATGTCCTACGTCAGCTCCTACTGTCTGTTCAGAACAAAGGATCGCCCGAGAAGAGTTCAACCGTCCCTTCGGGACTTTGCCTATTTGCTACCTAATCCCACCCTTGAAAGGGTGGGCTATGCTCGAATCTCCTCTCCGGGAGATGTGAGTCGCAAACCTCATCGGCACTGGAGTTTGGACCTGTTGGCTGCCTTCGTCTCCCGGAGGGAGATTCGAGAATAGCCTGGCGGTTGACTGCCGGGTTCGCATGAGCGATTGCATAAGTCCCGCAGGGACGGACGAATCCCCCAATGTCCTACGTCAGCTCCTACTGTCTGTTCAGGACAAAGGATCGCCCGGGAATAGTTCAACCGTCCCTTCGGGACTTTGGCTATTTTCAACCTAATCCCACCCTTGAAAGGGTGGGCTACTCTCGAATCTCCCTCCGG
>CAMAWP010000149.1 GCA_945861765.1 Akkermansia muciniphila
GGCAATTCTTCCAATGAACTTGGTTCCCCGCTGTTTTCAGTGGAATAGTTCCTCAGCGGATGAAGACCATTTTTCCATCTCGCCGAGATGACGGGAGTTTGGACCTATTGGCTACCTTCGTCTCCCGGAGGGAGATTCGAGAATAGCCCAGCAGTTCACTGCTGGGGTCGAATGAGCCATCGCATAAGTCCCGCAGGGACGGTCGAATCCCCCTCAATGCCCTACGTCAGCTCCTATTCTCACTGTCTGTTCAGGACAAAGGATTGCCCGAGAATGGCTCAACCGTCCCTTCGGGACTTTGGGTATTTGCTACGCAATCCCACCCTTGAAAGGGTGGGCTATTCTCGAATCTCCCTCCGGGAGATAGTTGTGGGCTATTCTCGAATCTCCCCTCCGGGAGACGTCAGTCGGAAGCAGCTCATCGGATACAACAGCACACGGCCGGAAAATGTCCAAACTCTGCGCACCACTCGGGAGTGAGTTCTCCTGTCCGGACACGGAAATGATTCCACTCAAAACAACGGAGAATCTCGGGATGCACCGCAAGTTCGGAGTCCATAATGCTTTATCCGATCCAACATGAACGCGCCCACGACGCCGGAACAGTTCTAAGCCTTCACCATGGCGGACATGCTCCCGCATGAATCCATAAGATGAGAATTGCGGTTTGGTGAGTCTCCTTGGTTTGCATTTGGCGGAACCAATGGTAAAGTCCGGCAACATACGATGAAACACTTCTCACTCCTCCTGATACTGGTTTTCCTTTTCGCTGGAGTCTCGCTGGCGCAACGTTTCCGCGGCAGGGGCGGCGGCGGGGAGGGATGGCTTTCCGAAAACGCGCCCGTGCGCACAGCGCGTGAAGTGCCGACACACAGCACAGAGATGCCTCGCTGGACGAACGCGCCCGGGTTCGAAAAGGATGTCTTCACCTTCGCCCGCATCCGATACCACCGGAATCCTTCCGCGCCCCGAAGCGCAGCCTATTGCTTCACCGACTTTCCCGACAGCGACCTGAATTTTTCTTATCGCTTGCAGCAGCTTACGTCGATGAAGGTGGATCCGGACGGCCGTGTGTTGAGCCTTACCGATCCAGAATTGTTCGACTATCCGTGGATTTTCATGGTCGAGCCAGGTGGACTGCGTCTGGATGAAGCGGAGGTTCAAATGCTCCGGAAATACCTTCTCGCTGGCGGCTTCCTGATGGCCGATGACTTTTGGGGCCCGCGGGCGTGGGAGAACTTCGAGCGTGAAATAAAGCGCGCTTTGCCCGAACGTGACTTTGTCGAACTGCCAATCAGCCACCCAATTTTTCATTGTGTCTTCGATCTCCGCGTCTCCAAAAATGAGCTGCAAGTTCCAAACTTTTGGACCGGCGAAAACAGCGAGTACACGCACCAGACCTGGGAAATCCATGATGGCATGGAGTGCCGGGACGTTCATATCCGCGGGTTGTTCAACGAGAAAGGCCGGATAATGGTCGTGGCGTGCCACAACACTGACAACGGCGACGGCTGGGAACGTGAAGGGGAGTACGCCTATTTTTTTAAGGAGTTTTCAGAGAAACGGGCCTATCCGTTGGGGATCAATATCCTCTTCTACGCGATGACTCATTGATTTCAGACGAGCTCGGATCGTCCTTCAAGACCGTCGTCGAGCCTCTTCGTCATCCTGCTTCCTTAGAATGAAGCTTCGCCACGAGCCGCAAAACTTCTGTTGAGTCTTGATCTGCGTTTCATGTGCAGTCATGATCCCTCCGACACGCATGGCAACGGACATCAGAGAATCGACCAACCAGGACATCGCTGCAAAGCTTCACGATGCCTGCCTGCTGTCGATCAATGGCGGCTCGTCGAGCATCAAGTTCGGCGTTTATAAATCAGACGTTGCAACGGATCGAGTCTTGTCCGGGAAGATCGAGCGGATTGGGCTCCCTGAGGCAATCCACACCTTTCAAACAGACAGTGCCGCTATAAGAACTTCGGAGAAGATTTCCGCGCCAAATTACGCGGCGGCAGTCACCTTTCTCATTGATTGGTTGGAAAGCCGCGTTGGCTTTAACGCGGTCAAAGCCATTGGCCATCGCGTGGTTCATGGCGGACCGAAATATAGACAACCGCACTTCGTTACAGATGAACTCCTGGAAGAACTGCATCGCTTGAGTTCGTTTAATCCGGAGCATATCCCGGCGCAGATTCAACTCATCGAAGCATTTCGCAAACGTTATCCGAACATTCCGCAAGTCGCTTGTTTCGACACAGCATTTCATAGCGACATGCCGCGTGTCGCCCGGCTCCTGCCAATTCCGCGGCGCTTCGATGCAATGGGGATTCAGCGCTACGGTTTTCATGGTCTTTCGTACGCCTTTCTCATGGAGGAACTCGGCAGAGTCGGTGGCGCCGCAGCGGCTGAAGGCAGGGTGATTCTCGCTCATTTAGGAAATGGCGCGAGCCTCGCGGCGGTGCGCGGCGGCAAGTGCATCGACACCAGCATGGCGTTCACGCCGACAGCGGGTTTGCCGATGAGCACGCGGTCGGGCGATCTAGACCCCGGGCTGGTCTGGTATCTGGCGCGCACGGCGCAGATGACCCCGGAGCAATTTCACACGATGGTTAATCGTGAATCGGGCTTGCTCGGAGTCTCCGAGACCAGCTCTGATATGCGGGATTTGCTGGAACGAGAAGCCGGCGACATTCGCGCGGCGGAAGCCGTCGCGCTCTTCTGCTATCAAACCAAGAAATGGATTGGCGGTTTTGCGGCGGCGCTCGGTGGTTTGGACACCCTAGTCTTCTCCGGCGGCATCGGCGAGAACGCCTGGCAGGTGCGCGGCCGAATTTGCGACGGGCTCGAGTTCCTTGGCATTGAAATGGATGCGGCGCTCAATCAAACGAGCGCGCCCGTAATTTCGAAAACTGCAAGTCGAACCAGCGTGCGGGTCATCAAGACGGACGAAGAATCGATGATTGCCAAAGCTGTTACCCAGATTCTCGAACACGAAACCGAACAATGATCTTATGAATAAAACTCTCTCTCCAGAACTGCGTCGAAAGATGGACGCCTATTGGCGCGCGGCGAATTATCTCTCTGTCGGACAAATCTATTTATTCGCCAATCCCCTGCTCAAAAAGCCGCTCAAGTTAGAACACGTGAAGCCGCGGCTGCTCGGTCACTGGGGGACTACCCCGGGGTTGAACTTTATCTACGTTCACTTGAACCGCGTTATCAAGCAGCACGACCTCGACATGATTTTCATCGCGGGGCCGGGGCATGGCGGACCGGCGGTGGTCGCCAACACCTATTTGGAGGGAACTTACAGCGAGGTGTACCCCGACATTTCCCAGGACGAAGAAGGGATGCAAAAGCTCTTCAAGCAGTTCTCCTTTCCTGGCGGGATTCCGAGTCACGTCGCCCCGGAAACACCGGGCTCCATCCATGAAGGCGGCGAGCTTGGCTACGCTTTGGCGCACGCGTACGGCGCGGCTTTTGACAACCCCGATTTGCTTGTGGCGTGCGTTGTGGGCGACGGTGAAGCCGAGACGGGTCCGCTCGCGGCGAGCTGGCACTCGAACAAATTTCTCAATCCAGTTCGCGATGGCGCTGTGCTTCCGATTCTTCACCTCAACGGCTACAAGATTGCCAACCCGACGGTGCTCGCTCGCATCAGCCGTAGAGAACTCGAAGAGCTCTTTCGCGGGTACGGTTACAATCCTTACTTTGTAGAAGGAGACGAGCCCGAGCTGATGCACGAGCTCATGGCGAGCACGCTCGACACAGTTGCCAAAGAAATCCAACAGATTCAGGCGGACGCTCGCACCAATGGATTCAAGAGCCGGCCGGCGTGGCCAATGATCGTCCTCCGAACGCCCAAAGGGTGGACGGGCCCCAAGCAAGTGGATGGCAAACAAGCCGAAGGCTCATGGCGTTCGCATCAGGTGCCTCTCTCAGAACTGGCGAGCAAGCCCGGCCATCTTAAGCTGCTCGAAACCTGGCTTGAAAGTTACAAGCCAGAGGAACTCTTCGACAAGAATGGGAAGCTCAAGCCGGAGCTGAGTGAGCTCGCGCCCAAGGGTGATCGCCGGATGGGCGCAAATCCGCGAACCAACGGCGGCACATTGCTCCAAACGTTGAAGATGCCCGACTTCCGGAAATATAGCGTCCCTGTTCCCAAGCCCGGAAGTGTCGAAGCGGAAGCAACTCGTGTGATGGGAGCGTTTTTGCGCGATGTGATGAAATTGAATTGGGAACGCCGGAATTTCCGTCTGTTCGGTCCGGACGAAACGGCGTCGAACCGTTTGGGCGATGTCTTCGATGTGACTGACCGCATGTTCGTTGGGGATATTTTACCCACCGACGAACACATCTCTCCCGACGGTCGAGTGATGGAAGTGCTGAGCGAGCATCTCTGCCAAGGGTGGCTGGAAGGCTATCTCCTTACCGGGCGTCACGGCTTCTTCTCCTGTTACGAGGCTTTCATTCACATCATCGATTCGATGTTCAACCAGCATGCCAAATGGTTGAAAGTGACGCGACAGATACCGTGGCGGCGTCCCATTGCTTCGCTCAATTATCTGTTGACCTCGCACGTGTGGCGGCAGGATCACAATGGTTTCAGCCACCAAGATCCTGGCTTCATCGACCACGCGGTGAACAAGAAATCCGACATCATACGCGTCTATCTACCGCCGGACGCCAACACGCTTCTCTCGGTGACCGATCACTGTTTGCGCAGCCAGCATTATATCAACATCATCGTCGCAGGCAAACAGCCAGCCCCGCAATGGCTCGACATGGATGCGGCCATCAAACATTGCACGGCAGGCATCGGCATTTGGCCATGGGCCAGCAATGACGATGGCACAGAGCCCGATGTCGTGATGGCGTGTGCCGGCGATGTGCCGACTTTGGAGACGCTCGCCGCGGTCGATTTGCTTCGCCGACTTTTTCCCGAGCTCAAGGTGCGCGTCATCAACGTGGTGGATTTGATGACGCTTCAGCCCCAGAGCGAACATCCGCATGGCTTGAGCGACCGCGATTTCGATCTTCTCTTCACCAAGGAGAAACCGATTATTTTCGCCTATCACGGCTATCCCTGGCTGATTCATCGGCTAACCTATCGCCGGACAAATCACAAAAACCTCCACGTCCGAGGCTACAAGGAAGAGGGCACGACCAGCACGCCGTTCGATATGGTCGTCATGAACGATCTCGACCGATTCCATCTGGTGGGCGATGTACTAGATCGGGTGCCGAGCCTCGGCTCCCGCGCGGCCTATGCGAAACAGTTCGTCCGGGACAAGCTTATCGACCACGAAGCTTATATCCGCCAGCACGGCGAGGACATGCCGGAAATTCGCGATTGGATCTGGGGAACGAGTGCGTCGGGAAAACGAAAACCCGGCAAGTGACGGGCATGCTGCCGAAACGTTGCCGCTTGCGCGCCGCGCAGGAGAACTCCGGGCGATCGATCTACGCCCGGCCGAATTCCTTGATATCGAGATGCCAGTCGCTGCCGTCCGTGACACGAAAGCCTTGGCCAAGGGGCTCATACCGGATTTTTTCCAGTTCGACGGTCTGCGGCAGCACATTCACCAGCAAGTTTCCTCCGTGGATTGACATGACTCGAACCCGTGTTTCAGGCTTTCTTAGGAACACATTGTCTCTTGGATTTGCGATCACGAAGACATGGCCGACCGCACGAATAACACCCGCCTCGTAACGATCCACAACTCCAATAAAATGTCTGCGGATATCTTTCTCGAACAACCGCCGATGAATCACGTGGATTTTTTCGCCTTCCTGTAAAATCATAAACTCCCATACGTCACGGAGAGTCAGCGTCGTATCTTCACGCGCGGACGAACGACATCAAACCGGAGCCCTTCCACCCAGGGCCGTTACTCTCAACACCGAGTTAAGTCCCCCGTACGGATTAATCGCGGCTTCGGTCGCCCGCGAATCATGAGTCCATTGTCCATCGACCACGAATCGGTATTCGTAGGTGCCCGGCGCTAGGGCCAGCTCTTTTACCCATCTTCCGTCAGCTATTGCGAGCATTGCGGTCACCGATGGGTGCCAGTCATTGAAGCTACCCGCGATGCAGACCGATTCCGCCTGGACATTCACCAGCTCAAAATGCACAAGCTGAGAAGGCGGCATGGCTGTAGTGGGCTCGGTAGCCTCTGCCCTTCGTTTGCGGAGTGTCTTCATAGGATTGAGTCTATTGTTGTTCGCTTCAACCCATTTGACGGTGAAGACTTGTCTTTCACTCATCCTTTCTTGGTCAACTTCCGTCACTTCTTGTTGAACCACCCCGCAATCGCCGAGCCGCCTGAGCGCGGGAGACTAAGCAATCTAGAGTTGGTCTTCGCCAAGCAATGTGGAGTCAGCAGGAGACACCGTAGCGGAAAGTCAACCATGCAAACTCTCCTATACGATCACCAGGAGGTCACGATGCTGCCACACCTCACGAAGCCCTTCTACGTTGTGGTGGCTTATGACGGAATGGAAGCTGGCCAAAACGCGATGCGAGCTTATTGTCATCTCACAACCGAGCTTGGCTTTGATTTACAATTCCAAAATACTCTCGTCAGTTTTAGCCTTCTCGCCGACCCAGCTTTCGCCAGACAAGCCGCGCAGTTGGCCAGCGAAGCAGATATGCTCTTGATCGCCCAGAGCGGAACTGCGCCGTTGCCGATGACTGTGAAACATTGGGTTGAAAGCTGGCTGTTCACTCGGGAACCAGGAGGAGCCGCCCTGGTCGGATTGACCGGAACGCTGCCCGACGGAGATCCGCCCTACTCGGAGTTCCACGCTTATCTGTCAAAGACTGCCGAGCAAGCCGGAGTTGTCTATTTCCCAGGAGCGTTCCCGCCGTCCCAAGGAACGAACCTTTCGTTGGAGGCGAGCACCACCCGTGCGCAAACGCTGACGACGCTCTTGGATGATATTGATAATTTCCGCAGAGAAGCCCCTCGATGGGGCATCAACGAATAGGTTCCCTTTCATTCCACACCCTTTCGGGGGTTCTGTGTTTCGACGTTGTGCGCGGCGCGGCGCACGGCGGGCTCGGCGCGCAATACAAAGGCCGGGGCTTTGGGAGCTTTGCGGGCGTGTCCGCTGGTTTTCATACGCGCATCGGCAGAGGCATGCCATAAAGACGATCGAAGAAGCGGCGCTTGCGTTCGGTCTCCGTCAGGCCGGCGGGCAGCGAGGCCAGTACCATGCGCCGCGCCGCGTCGAACATCTCCACGCCCATCCGGAAACGTTCCGCGCCGGACAACGCCATCAGTCGGGGGCGCGCACCATCTCGGCGATCTCAGGAGGAGTGTCGGTCATGTCTGGCATTCCAGCCACAAGCTACGCAGCCCCAGTTCTTTCGTTCAGCGTTCGATGGAACCGGTGTCGCAGCCGGTGCTGGCGAGGTTTTTCACGTCGCGCAGTTGCTGTTCGGAATGGGAATCCTTCGCCCACCAGAGCTTGGAGATGATGAGGTCTTCCTTGCTTGCAATCCATGTGGAGAAATCTTCGATGGCGATGCGCTCCAGATAATCCGCGTTCGGGATACGCATCAGATTGGACGACCGCCAGTGGAGGTCTTCCGGTTTGATGAGGTGGTAACCTTGGATCGGTTTCATGGAATCAGTCCTAACGAATCGTCCAATGGCCGGCAAGTGGAGGGAATTGAAATCGGCAGAGCAGCAGCTCTGCCCTACCAAACCATTTGGCGGTAGGGCGGCGCTGCCGCGCCGCCCAAATTACTCAGCGCCCAAACTTTATTCCCCCGACCAACAAATCTCATGCACGCGACCGAAGTAAGGCCAATGCTCCGGACGTATCACCCATCCGGCCCGCACCGGATTCTCGCCGACATATTGCCATTTCTGCGCGTAACTCTCACCGTCACGCAGCCGGTGATGAAATCCGCCTGCCTGAAATTTTCCAATGCTGTGGTAGGGCGGCGTTGCCGCGCCGCCCTGACTTTTTATATCTTTCGCGAACCGGTCTTTCCAGAAACCCATCCAGCGTTCGATCGTGAATTTCAGATCCCGAGGAGCGCAGAACAGATGCAGATGATCCGGCATCAGGAGATAATCGCTCACCAACCAGGCCGTTGCCGTGTGTTCCCAGATGTCGTGCAAGACGCGTTGCACGGGAGTTTGCGCCAGCCAGCATTCGCGCTTCTCTGTGCAGACGGTGAGGAAAATCCAGTTCGGTCCGCCGAGCGAAACGTGAACGCCCTTGGCCGGCGTGCGGCGTCCGGGCTCGCGGAAGGGGATTTCGCTCATCGCAGATTTCTTAACGCATGGTGGCCCGACGTGAAAGACTTTTAGTTTGGGCAGAGCGGCAACTCTGCCCTACCAAAGCAATCGTGGTAGGGCGGCGCTGCTGCGCCGCCCCATTCAGACCCTGAGCGCGCCACGGAACGCCCGGGCGCTGTAGTAGGACTGCGCCCCGTTGTGACCCACGAAGACGCGGCCGTAACGACGATCACCATAGATCGCGCCGCCGAGTTCCCGGATATCCGCCGGCGTCTGCAACCAGCTCGACGTCTTCGTGTCGAACTCGCCCAGCTTCTGCAGCGCGAAATATTCCTCTTCCGTCAAAAGCTCAATGCCCATGGCCGCGGCCATATCCATGGCGGTGGTTTTGGGTCTGTGTTCCTTGCGCGATTCCAGCCCTTCCCGGTCGTAACAAACACTGACGCGGCCTTTGGGAGTTTCCGCAGAACAATCAACGAAAACGAATTCGCCCGACTCTTTGTCGTGACCCACCACATCCGGTTCGCCGCCGGTACGTTCCATTTCACGAGAGGCCACAGCTTTTCCGGATTGGCTTCCAGCTTGGCCTGCACTTTGGCCCAATCCAGACCTTTATGGCGGTTCAGGTTTTGTTCAAACCGCTCTTTCAACGCGCCAAGCAGTTCTTCCCGTTGTTTGGAAGACAACTCCTTTTTATCGCTCTTCATGGTGGTCATACCTGACATGTTGGCCGGTGCGGCTCGCACACAACTTGGGTAAAACTTTTGAAATTCAACTCGCGTTAAAATTTTCCGTGACCTGGCTAAATCTACTTGACCGCAATTGCCCTCGCGCTCAACCAAACCCCCTCTCAACCACAATCGTGCGACATAACCTATTTGGGCTGCCTGCCGACCATAGACGCGGCAAGAAATCCTTTCACACCCTTGTCGTGGTCGCTCTTGCGGTAAAGCAAACCCACTTCCAGAAAGTGCGCGCCGGAAACAAACGGCACGAAACGAACACGATCTCCAATGAGCGGGGTAATGAAGTCGCCGACGACTGCTACACCACGTCCGGCTTGAACCGCCGCCATCAGGCTCATTACGTCACTACATTCCTCGCTGATCACCAGTCGGGACTTGCTCACTCCAAGGACTTTTGACACCCACCCGTGATATTCGGGAAAATCCTTGGCCCGATAGACGACTAATTTGCTCCCAGCAACCTCGGACGGACGCACGGCGCGTTGCTGGGCCAACGGACTCACTGGGGAACAGATGATTCCCGGCGGATGATGACGGATCGTTTCGAACTTCAGTCCTCGCATCTCCCCGGCGGGCGGCCGAACGGTCAGGGCGGCATGCAGTTTTTTCGCTCGCAATCCCGACATCATCTCGACGTTGGAGAGATCATGCAGGGTAATGCGTGCGCCGGGCGACAGTTCGTGGTAGCGGGCAAGGATTTCGGAAATGACCACGGACGTTGGCGAGGGAGCGTAACCAATCTGAAGCTCCTCCCGCCTTTCCTGGTCCATCATCTGCGCCTCTACCAGGAGCGATTCAGCATCGTGGACCAGTTTTCGTGAGCGAACCAACACCGCATATCCGACCCGGGTGAGTTGCACTCCCTGACGATCGCGGTCCAGCAACTTGACCTTCAGTTCCGCTTCAAGGTCGCGAATCTGCCGGCTTAGCGGGGGTTGCGAGACGTGCAACCGCTCGGCGGCGCGGGAGAAATTTAGTTCCTCTGCCACGGCGATGAAGTAACGCAAATGACGCAGTTCCATATTTTGAATCCAACTGCGAAGACGTTAATACCTTTTGGGCATCAAGCCATGTCCAAAATGGTATTTCCACGTTCTCGACTAACGCGGCAACTTGTGAACGTCACTATGAGACTGAAATCAATCTTCTGCCTGACCGTTCGCAGGATTCTCGTGGGACTGGTTTTTTACCAGGCCTACGCGTGTCTGGTCGCAGGCGATCCGAAATCAGATTCCAACTCCACCACCACCGAAATAACTCTAACAAAAATTATGAACCAAGAAATAACCAAACAGATCAAGGCTTACGAAAAGTCCCTCAACACTAGCGACGCCAGCGCGGCCCTGGCGGTTTACGGCGGCGACCCTATCTTCATGGCCCAAAACATGGAAGCCTTCGTCGGTCGCGCGGCGGTGCAGACGAGCTACGAACACATTTTCAAAGCCATCAAACTAAACGTCGTTTTCACCATCCACGAGATCGTATCCATGGGCGACGACCTAGCTTATGCCCGCACCACTTCGGCCGGCCAGACTGAGATTCTCGCCGCCCACAAGACGGTTAAGGAGGCGAACAACGAATTGTTCATCTTTCGTAAGGAGCAGGGGCAATGGAAAATCCACCGCTATCTGTTCGCCACCTCCAATCCACCCGCAGCCAACTGATCTGCTATTTGATCACCTCAACCTTGACCACGATGAATACCATTGAAGCCATCCACCACCGGATTTCCGCCAACAAGTTCGATACGACCCGATCACTGTCCCAAGCTGAAATCCAGGAATTGGTTCAGCTTGCGACAGAAGCGCCGTCGTCGTTGAACATACAGCACTGGCGGTTTGTTGCCGTCACCAAAACTGAAGACAAGACGAGACTGAAGGCCGTAGCATTCGACCAGCAGAAAGTGGTGGATGCCCCAGTGGTCTTCATCGTTCTGGGGGATGTCCGCGGACACGAAAAACTGGCAGCGGCCCTCGAACCGCTCGTAGTCGCCGGAACATTCGACCGGAAAATGGCGGATGGATGGCTGGGTGCGGCGGGACACTTGTATGGTTCGAATCTTCAAATGGCCCGCGACGAAGCCATTCGCAGCGCCTCGCTGGCGGCCATGACCTTGATGCTCGCGGCGGAAGCCAAAGGCATGGCCAGCGGGCCGATGATCGGATTCGATCCCGATGGCGTCCGGCGCGAGTTCCAGATTCCAGATCGCTATGTGCCGGTCATGCTGCTGCCAGTCGGCTACGCGTCCGTTGGAAACTGGGCGCGCAAACCGCGCTTTGCGCTGAAGGACGTGCTGTTTCTTGGCCACGGTCAAGACCTGCCAGCTTGAACGAACACTGATGGCGCGAACCGGCTGCGCGAGGTCGTGGGTGTCTATTGGCAGGAGCTTCACGCCTTCGCATAAACCTCCGCGCCTTTTTCCACGAACTCCTTCGACTTTTCTTCCATCCCCTTCTTCAGCGCCTCTTCCTCGGCGATGCCTCGTTCGGCGGCGTATTTGCGGACGTCTTCGGTGATCTTCATTTGGCGGCAGGATGAGCCGAGGCTGATTTGGCCGTGCGGCGGGGAAACGTTTTCGCCAGCCGGACAAGCTGTCCGACTTTCCGGATTTTTTCCACGAATGGTTCACGCGCGAATTTTTGCCGCAACTCCAGTTTCATAGTGTTGGCAGCTTTAGGTTATGCCGTTGCAGGATGTTCTCCAACTTTGTTGTGTCGATGTCGGCCTGCTGGAGCATTTGTTCGATGCGCGCCTTGTCCTTGGCCCGACCCACGCTGGCGGCGATGGCCACGATGTGCTCGGGCGCGGAAGACTTTCGCCGGCACGCCCTCGTAATCAATACGCTCGGCTTCGCGCACGGCTTCCTCGGTCAAGCCATGGGCGGCGAGAAATTGCACCGGAAATCCATGCACCAGCAGATGTTCCCGCTCGACCTGCCAGCCCTGCGCTTGCAGATGCGCGTAGATGGCTGGCATACCGGCGATCAACCCTTTGTCGGAGGGAAAGAAAAAGATATCCGCATAGTAAGTGGTGAACGGCTCGACGTAATAAATCGCCGCCAGCGCGCCACCGAGCGCCCAATCTTCAATCAGCTTCGCGGTCACCAAACCGTTCGCCGCCCGCAAGACCTCGGCCAGCGGCAGATTATCGGATGGCTGGTTGATTGCCATGACCGATGATTACCAGATTCACTCCTTCGCGTAAACCCCGGCTTCGGCTCAATTCTTCTGCGGGTCGGTCAACCCGCCGGTGAGATGAAATCGCGCAACTTCCCCTTCACGGCGAACGCCTGGAATCAACATCATCATGGGCGTGACGTAGCAGAGCATCGCGCAGCCATACCAGCCAATCATTGCCGCACCAATCGCGCTGGTTATGTGGTCGTAACCCCAGAGAGGTCGCCTCCAGATGGGCGTGGGCCGAACACATGTTGGCAACCCTGGAAACGGGGGTCAAAGGAGGCAAATCGGGGATTGTGCAGAGCTCGCCGTTCTTCACTAGGCAATCTGGCCGCCGGCCTAACGAGAATTGCTCCGGTCCGCACGCGTGCGATTAATGCTGTTGATCAACGGTCTCGGCGGAGCGCGCGTATCCCACCCGCAAAACTGTCCGATCGTATCTGTGTGTGAAATCCATCAAGCCCGTCCGGGCGCACATTGCTGGCTGGAACAGCAGCGCTCCGCAGACTAAAAGTTTTAATCGAGCCCGGTCCGCACTTGCAATTCCTGAAGCTGGTTGTCGTCCGCCACCTTGAGTAAACAGTGGTCTGCGATCCCTCCGATTTCAAATCCGCTGGGCAAGCCGATGAATTGAGCCGGACAGACAGAAAACGAATCCCACACCTCCTGCCATGGCCGATGCAACATTTGGGCGGCGCGGAACACACCGTCGATCGGTCGCAAAGCCGAACCTGCGAAATTGGTGTGGCCGGGTTGCCGAACAATCCGATCTTCTCCCACATCGAGCTCGAGAGAGCCGATGGAATAACGACCAGGAGGCGCGCCGGCAGCAGACATCGCATCGGTCGTGAGATAGATCGACCCTCGTTTCAGCGTTCGATGGATCAACCGGAACAGGCTGGGAGAAACGTGGATCTGATCTGGAATGACACCCACCGTCAACTCGGGCCTGTCGAACGCGCGCCAAAGGATGTTGTCATGACGGTCGAGTTGCTGAGGGCAAGCATTGCCCAAATGCGTGAAACCTGTCGCTCCAGCCTGGACCGCCTGTCGCAGCGACTCCGCTGACGCGTTGGTGTGACCAAGACTGACTTTGATGCCCAGAGAAACCGCCGACGCAATCGCTTCGATCACCCCGGATCGTTCAGGAGCAACGGTCAGAAGCAAGGGATCTCCGTCAACAATCTTGCGCAGTTCGCGAATATGATCGGCCGAGGGATCAAACATCCAGCGAGGATTGTGCGCGCCGCGATATCCGAGCTCCGGCGAGAGAAAAGGTCCTTCGATATGCCAGCCAGCGATGGCTGCCCGAAGTTCTGGCAATTCCAGTCGGAGTTTACGAAGGTCGCGCAAGCGGGCGGTGAGCTTGGACCATTCGTCGGTGATAAGCGTCACTAGAAACCGGGTGCATGCCGCTCGTCGCAATTCCCGCGTGGCGAGCAAAAGATCATTCACTGTAAGGCCATCTCGCTGGAAATCGACCCCGCCGTAGCCATTGATCTGCAAGTCAAACAATGGAGGCGCCACCCAAAGATCCGGACGCAGTTCGGCAGATGTCCGTTCTAAATGAGTGATCCGGCCTTCCCTCCAGCGAAGGCAAATCGGTTGCCCTGTCGCGTAATGCCTGGCATAAACTTCGCCGTCACTCATAACTCGTTATAGATTCTACGAACTGGAAACCGCGACTTGCATTGGCCTATCGAGATACGTAGCCTGTGCCGCTGCGCAAAACGAGAGAAAAATCGACGCACGAAGTTTGAAATCAAATGGCCGCACCTCTTAAAATCTTTACGATCGAATCCCTAACCGTTCGCCTTTACGGCAGCCCGCTTGATCTGGCGCAGGATGCCGCGCGTGAAGTGCAGGCGCACTTGCAAGAGGTGTTGGCCGCGCAAGGCTCAGCCCGAACGATCCTGGCGACAGGCAATTCACAGTTGCAATTCTTGGATGAACTCTTTCGGCTCGGCGAAGTCGATTGGTCGAAAATCACGCTTTTTCACATGGACGAGTATCTGGGCATTTCTGCCGACGATTCGGCCAGCTTCCGCCACTACATGAGGGAACGCGTTGAAAACAAGATTAAGCCCAAGCAGTTTCACTACATCGAGGGTAATGCCTTGGAGCCGATCAAGGAATGCGAACGCTATGGACGGCTATTGCAAGAGCAGCCGATTGACCTCTGCTGCTTCGGCATTGGCGAAAACGGTCATCTGGCTTTCAATGATCCGCCCGTCGCCAATTTTGCCGATGTGCATCCGGTGAAGATCGTCAAGCTCGACGACGTCTGTAAAATGCAGCAAGTCAAGCAAGGCCACTTTCCAAATCTCGCATCGGTGCCCCCCTACGCCCTGACCCTTACGATCCCGGCATTGTGCTCGGTCAAGAAAATGGTCGGACTCTGTCCCGGCAAAAACAAAGCGCAACCGATCCGGGATGCGCTCAGAGGTCCGGTCAGCCCGGCCTGCCCGGCGTCGATTCTGCGTCGGCAACCACATGCGGTCCTGTTGCTCGACACCGAGTCGGCCAGTTTGCTTTGACCGGGCGGCTTCGTCTCGAATCTGTGCTACCGTGGGCTTCGGGTAAGGATTGAACTTTTAGTGCTCAGCAGCAAATGACACATACTATCAAAATCGCTCTTGTGGGCGCGGGAATGTTTGGCGGCGACGTTCATCTTCGCGCGTATGCTGATTTACAGCGCTTCGGCATCTCGGGCCAACTTGCTCGAGTGGGCCTCGACAAGTGGACGAGGGACCTCGCGGAGGTGAAATTCGAATTGGTCGCGGTCGCCACACGCTCGCAGAAATCGGCGGAACGGTCAGCCCTGTCGTTCCAAGAGTTGACGGGGCATTTGCCAAAAACCTATTTCGGAGACAGTCCCTGGAACCAGATCCTTCAAGATTTTCCCGACCTCGATGTGATGGCTGTCGCGACTCCGGACCATCTGCACACCGAACCAATCCTTGCCGCCTTGGCCAAAAGCGTCCATGTCATGACCGAGAAGCCGATGTGCCTTTCAATTCAGGAGGCAGACCAAATCGTCGAGCTGGCGAGAGCGAAGAATCGTGTCGTTGCGGTGGACATGCACAAGCGCTACGACCCCGACCATCTACGAGTCCGTGACGATATTCAAAAGCGGATCGGTCCGCCGCTTTACGGGACGGCCTATCTCGAAGAACCGCTCGAAGTGTCCACGAGCACTTTTAAATGGGTCGAATCGAGCGACCCGTTCAGCTACGTCGGCCCGCATTGGGTTGATCTCATTTACAGCTATTATCGGAGCAAACCGGCGTCGCTTACCGCAGTCGGCCAAAAAAAACGCCTGGTGCGGGATGGCATCAACGCCTACGACGCCGTCCAAGTTCGCGTGGACTTTGAGAATGGAATGAGCATCAACTTTCACAACAACTGGATCACGCCTCCAGAATTCGAAGGGCCGGTGAACCAAGGCCACGAAATTGTGGGGGCAGACGGCAAGGTCGAGAGCGACCAGCAATACCGTGGTTTTCGATGGTGGAACAAAGGTGGCGGCAGCCGGACGTCGAACAATCATTTTACCCGCGAAGTCCCCAGGCCAGACGGCTCACTCGCCTACGTGGGCTACGGCGTCGATAGTCTTACCGTGGGTTTGGTGGCTATTTGCCGGATGAAGTTCTTCGGTGAGAGTCGCGGCGCGGTAGCCGCGCTGTATCCCACGGCGGAAGATGGGCGCATCACAACCGCCATCGTCCACGCAGCCGCCCTTGTGCGCGATCTGAACTTCAAGTATCTGAACGAAGGCAAAGGTGCGCCGGTCACCGCGCGCTTCGGCTCGGATGGTATTACGATTATCGATCCGAATCGCGCGGCGGAAGGAAAGGTGTTTCAAAAGATTTACGAGAGACCACTTTGAGCGGGCGACGAACAAACCG
>CAMAWP010000150.1 GCA_945861765.1 Akkermansia muciniphila
GACGGTGACGGGCGTGGCGCTTTCGGGCGGGGACGCGGGCAACTACACGGTGGCGCAACCCAGCGGGTTGACGGCAAACATCACGGCCTTGGGCGTGACGGGAACCTACGCGGCGGCGAACAAGACTTACAACGGCAACCCGGCGGCGGTCCTCTCCGCTCCGACGGTGGTCACCCCGATTGGCAGCGACGTTGTCTCGCTGACCGGCGGCACGGGTGCCTTCAACAACAAGAACGTCGGATCGAGCAAGCCGGTGACGGTGAGCAGTGCGAGCCTGACCGGCACGGATGCGGGCAACTACTCGCTGGGTGCGGTGACGGCCAACAATGCCGCGATCACGGCGCTGCACATCACGGGCGCATTAACAGTGAGCAACAAGATCTACGACGGCACGACGACGGCGTCGGTGCTGACGCGTTCGACGGTGGGGGACGTCGGTGGGGTGAGCCTGACGAGCGGGACGGCGGCGTTCGCGGACAAGAACGTGGGCACGGGCAAGACCGTGACGCTGACGGGCGCGAGCCTGAGTGGCGCTGACGTCTTCAACTACGTTCTGGACTCGGTCGCGACGACGACGGCGAACAACACGCAAGCTGGGCTTTCGATTACGGCGTCCGACAAAACCAAGACCTATGGCGACACGCTGATCTTTGACACCACGACGCCATCGTCGGATTTCTCGGTTGTTGGGTTAATCTCCGACGACAACGTCGCAAGCGTCACGCTGACGAGCGCAGGCGCAAATGGGCTGGCGAGCACCGGCATCTATGATATCGTGCCCAGTGCTGCGTCAGGAACCGGGTTAGGAAATTACAATATTTCTTATACCCCTTATGGGAAGCTAACGGTTGTCGCGGCATGCGTCGTTCCGCCTGGTGGGACGGCTGCCAACCGGTTTTACATTGGGACAAAATTCGCCTGGACGACCAGTCCAACCAGCAGCACCGCAAGCCTGACGTTGAGTGCTGGGCTTCGGAGTTGCACCGACCTTGGGGATATCCGCACAGCTCGAGTGACATTCGCAACCCGCAATTCTTCGAGCGCCGCATGGACTGCCATCACAGGCGCGCAAAATCTGCCTGTGGGTCTCGTTGATCCCGGTAATATTCACGATGGGACAGCAACTGCCATCGTGCAGTGGAACATTGGTTCATTGAGTGCTGATTCGATTCAGATCGCTATCATTGTGAGCGGCAACTATTTGATGAACGAGCCAGCTACAGACGAGCTTGTCACTATTTCGAAGCCCCCAGCTACAAGTTCCATACTCGGCGGCGCGAGCATAGCCAATGGCACGGATTCAAGAGGTTTCCTCAAGGGAGCGCCTGGTGAGATGACGCAGTTCTTCTTTAACGTGAAATACACAAAGAGTGGCAGTAATCCGCAGGGAAAGGTTTCCATGCTCGTTAGCAGCCTGAACAAACCGGATGGAACACAGTACCCAAGCTTGCATACTTACAGAATTACAAGCACTGCTATCTCTGTTCTCGCGGCGAATACAACGATGGGGACTGCCACCTTCAGCAGCAAATGCAACATTATAGACCTGACAACTGGCAATGGTGTTGATAGCGGTGTCACTATGCAAATCACCATGACTGATGGGGGCAAGGGTATCATTACAAACCCCCTTGGCCTAGGTGACACAGTCAGCCTGTATATTCTCAACAAGAATGGCGGAGTTTGGTTCGCCAACAAACTCGATGCTTCATTAAAGGCCGTCGAATCGCCCGTTGTGCTTGGCACTGGGGATCTTGTGGTCAAGTAAATGGCTTTAGCTTCCAGCATGCATTAAAGCGCAAGGGCAGCCGCATTTTGCGGCTGCCTTTTTGTGTCGATGGTTGTGACCAGGCGAAACTGAACTAAGTTAATGGCGCTTCCATCAACAGATCATTCACGAAATCTACTCAAGTGTGCGGCGAATACATCATCAATCGGGACGTGCCTCTGCGGTAATCCTGGTCTTGCTTTGCGCTGCGGCAGTGCTGCCGTTGGCTGTGTTTTACCATTTCAGATCCAGAGATCGAGCGACGTCGTCAGCGGCGAAAATCGCAACGCCAAGTGAGGAGCGAGATGTAACTTCCTCTCCTGCTGAGATCGATCGAGTGCTAGGTAGGCCGCGTAAATCTGTTTCCTTCCGAAATCCGCAGGCGCACGGCTCACTGATTTCCTCGCAGAATCCTGATGGGCTATTGGGCGTCAGCGCAGCGGCTGCGGAACAGTCAATTGCCAATCTTTCACAATTGGAGGTGAAAGGGCCGTTGAGTTCTGATCAAGCTGCGGCAGTCAAACTGGAGCTACAGCGGTTGGTAGCCGAAGGTGCGGGCAGCATTCCCGCGATTCGCCGGTTTCTACAACAGAATCGGGATTCAAGCCTGGACGAATTGAAAGGTGGGAGTTCCGTCGGTTATCCGACGTTGCGCGCCGGAATCTTTGACGCTCTCCGACAGATCGGA
This sequence comes from Akkermansia muciniphila, assembly GCA_945861765.1. GTDB lineage: Bacteria > Verrucomicrobiota > Verrucomicrobiia > Limisphaerales > SIBE01 > SIBE01. The sequence goes on from CAMAWP010000150.1 coordinate 2,457, forward strand.
GGGACCGCCGGAGAGTCTCTTTTAGCCGACACGCTCCACAGCACGGGTGATCCTGGAGAAGTGGCGGTTGTCGCGCGGTATTTGGATGAACTAGCTCCTGGGCAACATCGCGAAGAGGTCGTCAATGCGGCGCGAGAAACTCTGATGCAGCTGACCCAAGAAAAGTCGAAGGCGGACGTTGGGCCGCTTTTCCAGATCCTGCAAAACTATGGCGATGGCAATGTCGTCAGCGATCTAACCAAGGCGTTGCCTGAATGGTATTATTCATCGGTTATCGCACTCGCTGGACTATCAGGAGGACAGGGGATTCCTGCATTGATCGAGCAGGCGCAGAATCCCGATGATCGCAGGAAGAGTTTCGCACTACAGATGCTGGCTCAGGTCTCGGCCCAAAATCCTGAGGCGGCATCAGCGTTGATCGAGCAAGCCAAGTCTGGCGAAATGTCCGACCGTGCTTGGAGTCGCATCGCAGCGACGTTGATGGGCGAACAATATCAGTTTGGTGGGCAGTTAATGCAGGATAGAGTTCCTGGTTTGCAGGAGCTGCAACAACGGACGCGTCGCACGAGCGAAACGGGTAATGAAACCTTTTGGAGTGTTACGGCTCTCCCGGATGAAGCCCTGAGCAATCAGCGGACAGCTTTAATCGATCAGTTACTATCGGTAACTTTGAATACTGCTGCTATCAAAGAGCTAGAGAACGCCAGAACAGCATTAAGGGCCAGAGTCAAATGAATGGTCATTGAGGGCACTTATCCCAGGCCGTATTCGGACAACGTGTGAAGGGGTCAGAGATGACTATTGCCTCCGTTGTCTATTTAGCTTCTTCGTCGGTTCCGGTTCTCGATAGTTTACAGGGTTGACCTTCCGTGTTGCAGCGTTTGGATTGGGTTTATCCAACAAAACCGACTTGTGTTCCGACTCGTGCACTAAATTGTTGACCGGATATTTACATGAACCTTTTCCACCCACTAAGCGCTGCGCTCTCTGAATTTCGGGCTGAGTGTTCCAAGCGCTTTCAGGACCAATGTTCTGATAAAGCGTTTCCCCGATTTGTTGGCCTAGCGCTACAGGAACGGCGTTGCCGATTTGCCGCAGGGCTTCACCCCAAGCACCGAGTATCTCGAAATCCTTCGGGAACGTCTGGATAAGTTTTGCCTCATGCACAGTGAAGTATCGCACCGTCCCGTCGCGGAAACGCATCATGTTTTCACCGCCAGGAACACCGTGCCCACCTGCCTTGACTGTTTTTGCAGGCCAGTCCAAATCACTCCCGGTGTGGCCGGCGTAGGTTCGTGCACCGCCACGGAAGATATGGTCCGGGATACCATGCTTGGTGCGAGGGTCAGGAACATCCTTTAGCGCGTCGCGAACGGTGCGCCACGGCTTCAGTTCCGGTTCAAAAAAACCAAATGTATTCCTTAAATTGCTGACTTTTGACAGCAACCCGTTGCGGCAGGTTTCACGGAGCGCCTTTGGAACTTCATGCCTCTCCCAATACGAACCACTCACGAACTTGTCCCAGACCAATCTGTGCTCGCTGTGCGTGGGTGGTGGAAATTTCCAAACGGCGTCAATGTCTGACCGAATGCCGACAATCACTACACGCTCCCGGCACTGTGGAACGCCGTAGTCAGCAGCATCAACCAAGGTGCGTTGCACTCGGTATTTTATGCCGGCGTAACTGTTAAAATCGAGTTTCTCCAGTGCCTTGAAATGTTCCCGCCATGTCGCTTTCAAGGCCGGGTGCGCATCGGGGAACGACAGGCGGAGAATGATGTAGCGAAGGTAATCGGAGAACGATTCGCGAAGCAGTCCCTTCACATTTTCAAAAACGAACGCCTTCGGAGCCAGCGTTTCAATCGCCTGTATCGCATGCGGAAACATGTCGCGGTTGTCGTTGTCCGCACCATGCTTTCCACCCAAAGAAAACGGTTGGCATGGCGGTCCTCCGGCGACCACGTCAATGCCGGAAAGGCCTTGGAAGTCAAAGTTGCGGATGTCGCCTTCAAAAATTCTGTCTGGCCCGAAGTTTCGCCGCAGTGATGAGCAGGCATCCTTGTTGAACTCCACAAACGCACTGTGCTCGAAACCAGCAAGCTCAAGCCCTTTCGCCAAGCCGCCGGCTCCTGAAAAAATCTCAAGCGATTTCATTCGGTTTACCAAGAACGCCGAGATGGTTTTTGACCTTCGCCAAGATGGCGGTTTTCGTTTTATGGACGCCCTTGCACTTCTCAGCCCACTGGCGTCCGGGATGAATCACATCCCAATCGGAGCGTGATTGTTCGTAACGTCCGCTACCTGGGTCGTGATTCCCGAACCCATCAACAACGGTATTCCAAAGCGGGCGGTTGAGCTTAATGAGGGCGGCCTCGACGGTGCTAATCATCTCCGAGCCTGTGTGCTCAAAAATTACAAACCTGCACATGAAGTCATCGGCTTTAAGATTCGGAGCGAGCTTCAAACCGTTGTGATGTTGGCGCAAGCGACTGCAAAGCTCGCGCGACTGATTGTCCGGGTTATCGGATGCGCGAGATTGTCGCCAACCCTTCGGCACGGCTTTGCCTACGTAAATCGGAAAGTCATAAGCCGTGCGATTGAGTTCGGCGTAGCGTGCGTAAAGCGGATTCGAGACGGTGTAGTAAATCGCATAAACACCCCGACCCAAAAAAGAAACCGACGGCGGCAAAGGAAGAACTGGCGTGCCGTTAAAAAACCTGACGGCATCTTTGACCAACTCTGCGAACGCGTCGTTTCGATAAACGTGCTCCGCTCTGTCGAATTGCCTCTGTTTCATCGTTGGGATAGTGGAGCGAAATTTACTGATAGGAATTTGCTTTTCCAAGATCAGACCAAGGTAGGTGGTTCCACGACTTCAGGTCAAGGGAGGAACCTTCACCGTGGATCGCCCGGGGAGGCTTCCAAAAGTGGATTCGGACGGGAATTCCCACCTTTTGAAGACAAAGGGGAGCGTTCCGAGTTGTTCGCACCGTTTTGTCGATGCTGCTGCGGGCACCCCGATTCTGATCTCCTTCTCACTGTCTCAGCCTGCCGTCTGAACCTGCGGCGGGCCTCGAGCGGATTCCTCGTTCCATAAGCCACAGTGGCGGAGAATCTTTTCCACCACGGCTGTCTGCCTTCCCTCGATGAAAGCGATGACCCTCCTTCGCCAAGGCTTCGGCGGGCAGGTCCACCTTCGCCAAGGCTATGGTGGACAGGTCCACCTTCGCCAAGGCTATGGTGGACAGGTCTTCATCTCTGAACGTTGAGAGTTGAACGTTGGACGTTGAAAGTTTCTTTGCCCTGATAGTCGCAGACGACAAGCTCCTCCCGTTCGTTGGCCTGGTATTGCAAATGCATGGCCTGAAGCGCGGCGACGAGTTGCTCTCGCTCGGTAATACGGGTTTTGATGTTGACGAAGTGGCTCATGGTTCTGGCGGGTTTTTGGAGAACGCTCAACGCTCAACGCTCAACCCTCCACTTTCCACTCTGCCCTGGTCCCCGCGCCCTTCTCCGGGATGCCTGCCCACCATAGCCCGCCAGGGCGACGGCGGTTGCTGGGTCACTTTCCGCCTTCGCTACGGAGCTATGGCGGACAGGTCGCCAGGAAGTCCAGTGGATCGAAAATCTGGAAATTGCGCTTGGGACCGGCCACCAGATCGTCGCTGGCGGCCTCGGGAAACCGCCCGAGTCGATTGTCTCCCGTCCCGCAGGCGCGGGATCACCTTGCCCTCACCCGTCACCTGGATCATCCGCGCCTGGCTGAAGGGGCAGCGCAGGAAATACTGCATCAACCCCTGGATCCCTTCCCGGTCGCCAGACCGACAGGCGGCAGGCTTGAGGCTGCAGACTGGAGGTTTGCAGACTCCGGCCTGGGTCTTTAGATCCAGGCTTCTCACGGCTTGCGAAAGGATCGCAGCAAACCGCCGAGCATTTTTGCATAGGCGGTTTACCCTACAGCCTACAGCCTACAGCCTACAGCCTCCAGCCTGCTCGACGTCGCCACAGTCCAGGAATCTCTCCACAGCCCTGGCGATGACCCGCCTGCGCCGAGGCTTCGGTGGGCAGGTCGGTCGCCAAAAACCATAGCGCTCCTGGTAGCGTTCTGCATAAACCCTCTCGAACTCCGGATAGAACCGCTCGACCCTCCTTCGCCAAGGCTACGGCGGGCAGGCCAGCTTATAAAACGGCGTCTCTTGCGGTTGCCGTGGACGATAAAAACCGACCTCCTCCTTTGCCTCACACACCACAACCCACATCCCTGAGGAGGCAGGTTATGCTCGATCACAAACCGTGCGAGCCCCAAATAGCCATCGTCGGGTCTCCTCTGGAGGAAGTCAGCAGATGAAATTGCTCTGGGACTTCGGTGTTCAGCGGCGTTGGTAATAATCATCGCCCGGCTGACCAGAGTTCACCGCGTTGTGCGGAAGCTGTCGCGAACCGCTTCGCCCGGAGGCGAGTCTGGCGTCGGTTGTGATGGTTCGGTGGTCATTGGGAGCCGGACGGAGCATGCCACAGGCTCCTGACGTTTTGAAGGGGAATGGTTACCACTGTTCAACCAACTCGTGCCCGTTACCTCCGACGGTCGAGTTGCCGCGCCGTCGCCGGTCGTTCGATCACACGCCGAAAAGCCCGACTTCAACGTGGTGCGCCATGATTCGCATGGTCAGATTCGAGGGACAACCGAGGAAAAAAGATGAAGGAAAAGCCCCTACATTTACTTGCACTTTACTTGCACATCTTCGTAAGTGCTTGATATTGAATGGAGCGGGTGAAGGGAATCGAACCCTCGTGATTATTACCAAAGCGGTTTTGTTCGAAAAGCCAATGTTTCAGGGGCGATAGTGGGCGAATTGCCACGATTTCAACCCACGTGATGGACTTGGAGCAACCTCCACACCATTGGATACCACTCCCGGCCACACATGACCCGATCAGAGAGGGGAGTAAAAATTGCCGCAATCCGGCTGCCGCAAAACCGACTGGACACCATGGCTCTTTTGCTGCATATGCTGTTGAAGACTGTTATCAACTTTCGATAACGGCAGCCGATATGATAGATCACGACTTCATGCGAGGTTTTGTAAAGCTTTACGCGCTTTGGCGGGCATCCCAAAGCGCAGTCTACGGATTGGAGATTATTGAGGAGATGCGCGATCTCGGCTTTAAGCTGAGTCCCGGAACTGTTTATCCCACCTTGCACGCACTCCTTGAGGAAGGGGATGTGACGGTGAAAGAGCGGAAAGTTAATGGCAAATTGCGCAGGGTTTATCGCGCCACCCGAAAGGGAAAGAAAGAGGCTGTTGAGGTCATTGAGCGGTTGTCCTTTTTGGTGAGGAAGGTATTCCACTGAATGATTCACAGATTCTCACAGCACTTTTTGTCAACTGCGATAGCGCTGATCATTACTGGAGCGTTCGGTTGTGTTCATTACCGGCCGCAGCCAATTTCCACCGCCGAATCGGCAAAAACTCTCGAAGGTCGCAAGTTGGATGATGCTGGGCTAAAAGCATTCATCGCTACGAATGCGCCGGAACTGGCCAAGGAATGGCCTCGTCCTGCGTGGGACTTGACCGGACTCACCCTCGTTGGTCTCTACTATCATCCAGGCCTCGACGTGGCACGGGCGCAATGGCAGGCGAGCCGTGCATCCATCATCACGGCGAGTGCGCGGCCCAATCCATCGGTCAGCGTCACTCCCGAATACACGGCCAATCCCGCGAGCGGCCTAACGCCGTGGATTGCCACGATCCAGTTCGATGTGCCGATTGAGACGGCGGGTAAACGACATCATCGCATCGTCCGCGCTGAACAACTCGCAAAAGCGGTGTTTCTTCAGCTCGCGTCATCCGGATGGAAAGTCCGTAGCGACGTTCGCGCCGGTCTGGTTGATTGGACGGTCGCGCGCCTGAGTTCGGAATCACTGCAACGCCAGTACGTGTTGCAAAGTAACGTAGTTGCCGCGCTCGAACAGCGATTGGCGGCGGGTGCAGTTGCGAACAGCGACGTAGGCTTGGCGCGCATCGCGTTGAGCAAGACGTTGGTCAGCGCCGGGGAAGCAAAGGCTCGCAGTTCAGCGGCGCGAGTCCATCTATCCCAAGTGTTGGGCTTGCCTCTGATCGCGCTTGAAGGCGTTGAGATTCAGTTTGATATTTCTGCGCCTCCCGTGGATGCGGAGCGGTTTACAACTGCGGCGATACGGCAACAATCGTTGCAAGGTCGGGCGGATGTGCTGTCCGCGCTCGCTGAATACGCGGCGACTGAGGCGTCGCTGCGACTGGAGATCGCGCGGCAGTATCCCGATGTCCATCTCAGCCCCGGCTACCAATACAATCAAGGTGAGAACAAGTGGGGGCTCGGATTGGCTGTTGAGTTGCCGGTGCTGAACCAAAACCAAGGGCCGATTGCGGAAGCGAACGCTCGCCGCGCGGAAGCAGCCGCACGGTTTACGTCTTTGCAGGCAGGCATCATCAACAAGCTGGATGCAGCGGGGAGCGCCTATCACGAGGCCCAGGAACAACTCGGCGTCACGGAAGCCCTTGTTTCCAGTGAAGCGGCTCGATACCGAACGGTGGAACAACAGGTGAAGGCTGGCGATGCAGATCCGCTCGATTTGCTCTACGCCGAATTGGAGCGGTTGCTCGGTGAAAACGCCCGTCTGGATGCTCGGTCTCGACTGCAAAACGCCATCGGGCAACTTGAGGACGCTGTTCAGCAGCCACTTGATGCGCCGGAGATGAGAACCATTGACCTAAGCCGCAACCCGCGTGCGAATCCTTGAACTGAATGTGAAAGCCCCGTTGAAAACCATTTTGGGCCTGCTCGTTGCGGGCGGTGTCATCGCAGGTCTGATCTTCGCCTTTCGCGAAATGAGCGAGGAACGGGCGCACGAGCAGGAACGAGAGAAGCCTGTGGCTGCGCCCACTCGCGTCAGCCGCAGTCCGCAAGGTGAGATCATTTTGACGTTTGATGCCGAGACTCAGAAACGAGTTGGTCTGGCCGTCGCGCCGTTGAGCGCAGCGGAGCATCGCGCTTCACGCCGAGGTTTCGCCCGCGTGCAAGAGACAATGTCGCTCACCCCGTTATTGAATGAACTCACGCTGGCTCGAACAAATCTGGCTTCGTCTGAGAAGGAACTCGGGCGTGCCAAGGTGCTCGCGGCGCAGTTGAATCTTTCGGAGAAAGCGCTGCTCGCCGCCGAAAATGCCGCCGGGCGCGACCGCCTTGCGGTGCAAGCGACGGAGGACAAACTGGCACTGGCCTTTGGTCGTGAACTCGCGAACCGCGCGGACTTGCCGCACCTTTCACGTTCGCTCGCCTCGTTGGAGGCTGCGTTGGTTCGCGTAGATTTGTCGGCGGGTGAGACTTTGCCTGCGCCTCCAAACAAGGCCCGTCTTTTCGCACCTGCGAACGAGGCTGCACTGTTTGAGGCCGAGTTGATCGGCCCGGCGACGAGCATCGAGCCGGAGTTTCAAGGGCAGGCATTTGTTTACCTCGTCAGCAAGACGAATCGCCGACTTGCTCCGGGGGCGAACCTGACCGCGCTGCTCGAATTGTCGGGCAACTCTTCTCCAGGCGTGGTTGTTCCGCGTGCGGCGGTGGTCCGCTCCGATGGTCGCGGTTGGGCTTTCGTTCAAACTGGCGACGACACGTTCATGCGCCGCGAAGTTCTGCTGACGCGACCGACGAGCGACGGTTGGTTTGTCGCTGAAGGGTTTAACCCCGGCGACAAAGTCGTCGTGACCGGCACGCAAGTTCTCCTGTCCGAAGTGGGCAAGGCCGCAATTCGGATGATGGAGTAATCATGCTGCGCGCACTCGTTCATTTCTCGCTCCGATTCCGTGGCGTCGTGGTGGCACTGGCGGTCTTGTTGTTGGGTTACGGCCTCTACGTCGCTTCGCGCACCCGGCTCGATGTGTTCCCCGAATTTGCGCCGCCGATGGTCATCATTCAGACCGAAGCGCCAGGTCTGTCGCCGGAGGAGGTTGAACAACTCGTCACACGGCCAATTGAAAACGCGCTGAACGGTTCGCCCAGCCTCGCGACCGTTCGTTCGCAATCCATTCAGAACCTCTCGGTCATCACACTGATCTTCACCGAGGCGGCGGACGTGTTTCGCGTGCGCCAGATAGTGACGGAACGACTGGCTCAGGTGCAATTGCCGCAGGGCGTGAAGCCGCCGAAGATCGGGCCGCTCACGTCATCCACGGCCCGCATTCTCGCCGTGGGCCTTTCTTCGACCAATCGGACCTTGATGGATCTCCGCACGTTTTCCGACTGGACGTTCAAGCCGCGCTTGCTCGCAGTGGCCGGTGTTGCGCGCGTTGATATTTTCGGCGGCGATGTCCGCCAGTATCAGGTTCAAGTGAAGCCCGAACAACTCGTGGCCCATCGGTTGGGGTTGAATGAAGTGTTGACCGCCGCACGGAACGCAACCGCTGTTCGCGGTGCGGGGTTCGTCGAGAACTCCAACCAGCGGGTTGTGTTGCGCACCATCGGTCAGGCGTTCAGCCCGGCGCAAATTGGTGAAGTCATTGTCGCGCATCACGAAGGCCGCAGCGTCCGTATCAAGGACGTGGCCGACGTGGTGGAAGCGCCTGAGCCGAAGTTCGGGGACGCGCAGTTCAACGGCGTGAGCGGCGTGGTGGTGCTGGTGTTTAGTCAATACGGCGCGAACACCCTCGATGTGACCCGCGCCGTGGAGCGTGAACTCGCGGAGATGCAACGGGTGTTTGCGACCGAACAAATCCAAGTGAATCCTTCGCTCTTTCGGCCTGCGAAGTTCATCGAGCTATCGCTGCACAATCTCAACTTCGCCCTGCTGCTGGGCGGTGTGCTGGCGCTCGTGGTGCTCTTCGGCTTCTTGCTCGATTGGCGCACGGCCTTGATTTCCTTCGCCTCAATTCCTCTGTCATTGCTCGCGGCGGTGGTCGTGCTCGACCGCTGGGGCGTGAGCTTGAACACGCTGACTCTCGGGGGATTCGCCATCGCCATCGGTGTGGTGGTGGACGACGCCATCATTGACGTGGAGAACATCCTGCGGCGGCTGCGGGAAAATCGGTTGCTGGCCGCTCCACGTTCCGTGTTCGACGTGGTTCTCAACGCTTCGCTCGAAGTCCGCAGCGCCATCGTCTATGCGACGTTCATTGTGGCGCTTGTTTTCTTGCCCGTGTTTCTGATGACGGGTGTGGCCGGGAAACTGTTCACGCCGCTGGCTACTGCATTCATTCTCGCGACGATGGCTTCGCTCGTGGTGGCGCTGACGGTCACGCCTGCGATGTGTTTGCTATTCCTGGGGCAGACGGAGCCGCACACCGAGCCGCGCTATCTCGGCTGGCTCAAAACTAAACATCGCGCGTGGCTGGGCGCGTTTACGAACCGCCCGCGAACCGTGATTGGCGTTGCCGTGGTTTTAGCGTTAGCGGCAGCGGCCACGCTGCCTTTCTTCGGCGGCGAGTTCCTGCCCGAATTCCGCGAGGGCCATTTCATCGTTCACATGGCCGCATTGCCTGGAACATCCGTGCAGGAATCCGTTCGACTAGGCAAACAGGTCGCCGCTGAGTTGCTCAAGAACCCGCACATCAAATCGGTCGCGCAACAATGTGGCCGGGCTGAGAACAGCGATGACACCTGGGGCACGCATTACAGCGAACTGCACGTCGAACTTACGCCGCTGTCCGGCGAGGAAGGCGAGTTTGCGATGGCGGAGATTCGGGAGGCGCTGGTGAAGTTTCCGGGGCTTTCGTTCAAAGTGATGCCATTCCTCGCCGAGCGAATTGAAGAAACCATTTCCGGCGCCACGGCGCAGGTTGCGGTCGATGTCTTCGGCGACGACCTCGATCTGATTGACCGCAAGACCGAGGAAGTCCGGCAAGTGCTCGCTGCTGTGCCCGGCGCGACCGATGTGCAGATGGAAACTGAACCTGGCACGCCCGAAGTCACGGTTCGTCTGCGCCCGGAACGTTTGCTCGCGTTTGGTTTCCAGCCAGCCGAAGTCCTCGAAACCATCGAGACAGCGTATCAAGGCTCGGTCGTCGCACAGTCGTATCAGGGCAATCGCGTCGTGGACGTGAACGTGATTTTGGCGGAGCGCGATCGAAGCGAACCAGAGCGCGTTGGTGACCTGCTGTTGCGGAACAGCGAAGGCACTCGCATTCCGCTCCGCGAACTGGCCGACATCGAAGGCGGCAATGGCCGCAGCCTGATCGTTCACGAAGGGGCGCAGCGCCGCCAGCAAGTCACTTGCAACGTGACGGGCCGCGACCTCACTTCATTTGTCGCGGATGCCAAGCGCGCTGTGGCGGAAAAGGTTCAATTTCCCTCTGGCGTTTACTGCGTCTTCCGCGGTTCGGCGGAACAACAAGCGACTGCCCAACGCGAAATCCTGATCCACTCGGTCATCGCGGGCGTCGGAATCATCGTGCTCCTCGCGATGGTTTTTCGCACGGGACGAAACCTCCTGCTCGTGTTGGCGAACCTGCCTTTCGCACTCATTGGCGGCGTCCTCGCCATCTTTGCACTCGGCGGCATGTTGAGCATCGGCACGCTCGTCGGTCTCGTGACGCTGTTCGGCATCAGCACGCGCAACTCGATCATGCTCATCTCTCATTACGAACACCTCGTCACCGTCGAAGGCTGCGCGTGGAATCTGGAGACCGCCCTGCGGGGTGCGAGTGAACGCCTTGTGCCGATTCTGATGACGGCGCTCGTTACTGCGCTGGGTCTGTTGCCGCTGGCCATCGGATTCGGAGAACCGGGCCACGAAATTGAATCGCCAATGGCCATCGTTATCCTTGGCGGGCTGCTAACTTCCACCGTGCTAAACCTTCTCGTGTTGCCGACCTTGGCGGTGCGGTATGGAAAGTTTGAGGAAGTTCAGCCGACTTCCTGATGTTTTGGGCCACTTCGATGAAATCCTGGAAGAAACTACTGCTCGGACTGCTTGCTCTCCTCCTGATGTTCTTTGTCATTGGCTTCTACTTGCCCGGCAAACAGCGCGTTGTGCACAGCATCGTCGTGCGCGGCAAATCGGAGGACGTGTTCAATCGCGTCGTCTCTCTTAAGCGCTGGCCTGACTGGACGGCGTGGACCACCAATCGTTTTCCCGATATGGCAATGCGCTTCGAGGGGGAGGAATCCGGCGTGGGAGCGAAGATGATTGCCGCTGGCAAATCGAGCGGCGACGGGACGGTGACGATTGTCGAGGCCGACCCGACATCCGGCATTGCCTACACCCTCGATTTCAATCACGGGATGCAGGTCTTCGCCGGAGCGATTCGTTACACGAACACGCCCGACGGTCTGCGCGTGACGTGGACGCTCGACGCCGAACTCGGAGTGAATCCGTTGAAACGCTGGGCCGGGCTTGGGATGGGGTCGTTGATGGGCGCTGACATGGAACACGGCCTGGCGAAGCTCAAGGTTCAGGTGGAGGAAAAGCGATGACCCGCTTCGCCACCATCCGCCGGATGCTGGCGATAATGCTGCTCGCGCTGTGGTGGGGCGGCTTCACCTTCTACGCGGGGCGTGTGGTATTCATCGGGCATGAAGTGCTTCGCAGCAAAGTTCGCCAGGGTTTCATCACGGAGCGTGTGACGACAGAACTCAACTGGCTCGGTCTCGTCATGCTTGGCGTGGTTGGCTGGGAACTGTTTGCATCTTCGTCGTTCTCGCGTCGTCGCGGCGCGTGGATTGCGTGGGTGGTGACATTGCTCACCACCTTCACCCTGATCTTTTTGCACACGAAGCTCGCCGGGATGCTCGATTTCGACACGCGCCAAGTGACTGATGACAACATTTTCTATAAATGGCATCGCATTTATCTCTGCGCGGCAACGGCGCAATGGCTCGCAGGCGGAGCGTTGCTGCTGATGTTCCATCGTCCTGTATGTCCGACGAAAGCAAACCACGTCCCCGCTGGCTGAACAAAACCGTCCTCGGCATTGGGCTGGCTTCGTTGTTTAGCGATTGGTCACATGAGATGGCCACAACCGTCATGCCGGCGTTTCTGGCGACGATGGGTGTCGCGGCGTTTTGGGTGGGATTGATCGAAGGCGTTTCCGACGGCTTGTCGAGCTTCGCCAAAATGGCAAGCGGCTACTACACCGACAAGCTGACCCGGCGTAAGCCGGTCGCCGTGATTGGTTATCTGGTCACGGCGCTCGGAACGGCCTCCTTCGGGTTGGCGACCGCAGCGTGGCATGTGCTTATGGCGCGGGCATTCGCGTGGCTCGGACGCGGGGTGCGGACGCCGGTGCGCAAAGCATTGCTGGCTGGATCGGTGACGAAGGAAACCTACGGTCGCGCGTTCGGCTTCGAGCGGATGATGGACACCTTGGGCGCGATTGTTGGGCCAGCCTCCGCATTTTTTCTGCTCGGCGTGTTCAATCATCACTATCCATCACTATTTGCAGTGACGCTCATCCCAAGTCTCATCGCGGTGGGGCTGATTGCGTTTGTCGTTCGCGAGAAGGAACGCAAACCGGTGGCTCACGTTTCGTTTGGCGAACGCCTGCGGATGCTGCCGCCGTCCTTCCGCAAATTCCTCGTTGCCGTCGGGCTGTTCGGGGCAGGTGATTTCGCACACACGCTGCTGATTCTGCTGGCGACGCAGAAACTGACGCCGGAATTGGGTGCGGCCAAAGCGGCGAGCTTCGCGGTCGGACTTTATGTGTTGCACAACGTCTTCTACGCAGGGTTCGCGTTCATCGCTGGTTGGCTGGCCGACCGTCTCCCCAAACATTTGGTGCTGGCGTCCGGTTACGCGTTGGCTGCGGTGATGGCTCTAATGATCATTTTCCTCCCCCTTACGCTTTGGACGCTGGTGGGCATTTTCATCCTCGGCGGCGTCTATGTAGCGGTCGAGGAAACACTCGAAGACTCTTTTTGTGCTGAACTGGTGAGTGAAGAACACCACGGCGTGGCCTTCGGCACGTTGGCGACGGTGAACGGTGTGGGCGATTTTCTGTCGAGCATCATCGTCGGGGTGCTGTGGAGTTGGGCCGGAACGACTGCTGCCTTCGGCTACAGTGCAATTCTGTTCACCGCAGGAGCGGTCTTGGTCGCGAGCATGCCACCTATGCGGGTTCTCTCGCAGTCACCCGGAAGCTAAGCTTCCGACAGCGATACAGGTGGGCTGTTTGCGAAAGACCTCCGAAATTGGGAATCAACGGAGTGGCGAACAGCCGCCTTCGGCGGATGGTCCGTGGCAATCACCCAAAGCTCAGTTTCTTGGCCGCGCAGAGTCCGACGGTGGAGAGAACCCTATCGCTTACTGCACTACTGCACTCTTGGCACCGGCGAAGGGTTGGCATGGCAGACCGATTCAAGTCGAGGAGGCGTCAGTTTTCGTCCGAGTGAGGAATCGAACAATCGAGAAAAGGCCTGAAAATAAGGGGTTTTCGACGCGAGTGGAAATTGGCTTCCGCTTGACGAGTTTACTGCACTTTACTTGCACATCTTCGTAAGTGCTTGATATTGAATGGAGCGGGTGAAGGGAATCGAACCCTCGT
>CAMAWP010000151.1 GCA_945861765.1 Akkermansia muciniphila
CTCTCCAACAAGACGCGACCTTGACTGCTCCAAGTGTGACGAGCCTGACGACCGCCCTCACCATCCCTGGTATCACGACAGTCACGGCCAAGACGCTGAAAGTAAACATTGTGCCGTAGGGCGCTTTCGCCTGATTGTTGAATTCGCAAATAGAGATAGGAAAGAATTTTGGTCAGCCTGTACCCTGAAGCTCGCTATCTTTGGGGCTTGCGCGCTCCCATCCGCCTCAAGGGAGGCTGTCATTTTAGAGGGAGTTCGGTTAGGCTCTGTAAAGCTCTTCAATCCCCTGCCTCCGATCATTATCGACGCTGGCCACAATAAGGCCAGAAGCTAAGGGCTGGGCATTCGTCCGCGGATTTACTTCGAACCTGCCTACTCCTCAGTCGCCGCGCCTGGCCTCTGCTAGACAAACGGGCACTACGCGTCGATGTTAGTAGTAGGTAAGAACGCTTAACAAAGGAAATTTATGTTAACCTTCTCTCCAATTGAAGCTCTCAAGAACCTCGGCGCTTCCGCGACGAGTTCACTATCGGCTCCACTCAATATTCAGAGCAGGCAAGTGGAAGTCAGACGGCAGATCGAGTTGATCAGGAATAGCGATTTATTGTCGGAAAATGATCGGGTGACACGGTCAAATCTCATGGCTGCAAGATCCCGCAACGACAGTTCCGTTGCCACCTTGAGGTCGTTGACGGACAAACTGAACGCGGTGCGCAAGGCCGCTCAAGGTATCCAAGGAGGGGTGGGGTTTTTGGGGTTCAGTTTCAAAACCGGCAATGATCGGGTTGTCACTGGGGAGGTTGCCAAGGGGACCCAGGTTGGAAACTTCGATGTGGTTATTGATCAGCTTGCCAACAGCTCCACAGGCCAGAAAGCCACCGGCACAGTGAATGGCGCAGCGTTCAGCAGCGACAGCAACACGCTCGTCGATGCGGGTGGAATCTCTGGGTTGACGCTGCACTTGCTCGGCACAACACCAAGCACCACTACGACGAGCACTGTGGTTACCGAGCTGGGGAGCCTTGTCTCTGCCGACGCAAACAACGAAAAGATAAAATTAAGCAGCGGGACTTTTAGCAGTCTCTCGGACGGAACCGAGGTCCAGTTGACGGGGGTTGCTCTCGGTGGAGTCGCGGCGAACACGAGCTACTTCGTGAACAAGCTCGGCAGCGGCAGCCACGAAATCCGCCTTTACGATACGAAGGAGCATGCTTTGGCTGGCGGAAGTGCGGGCCGGATTGATATAGGAGATGGAGGCCCTGGCACGAAGATCAATACTGTCTCCACAAGCAACACCACCACGAAGCAGGGTGTCACTGTGGTAGTCGGTAAAAGTAAGGAAGATGCGATCGGTTCCGCTAAAGCCTTTTTCAACGCGGTTGCTGATGCGTTGAATTTTGTGGACTCAGCTACCGCGGAGGGCGGCTCTTTGCATGAAGATCGTACGGCGGTGAACGCGGGGACGGGCCTAAGACATGCAATCCTCGATGGCTTTTCCATGTTCGGAAACGCTATCAAGTCCAAAGCTACAAGCAACGCAATCAGCCTCGACGCCGGCAAACTGGGTAATGCCTTTGATGCCGACTTTACGAAAGTCGAAGACCTTTTCAGAAACGGCAATGGCATCGCTAGCAGGGTGGAATCTTTCTCTGCGCTAACAGTTAACCTGGGCGGTACACTTGACATCCGCACCAATAGATTGGAGCGAAATTCCACAAGCTTCGACGACCAGCTTAGGGAGTTAAGGAATAAGGCCGAGGAGCAACGCGCGAAATTACTCGACGCTTTTTCTTCGATCGCAAGCTCTCTCTCAGCGGTCGGTCGGCAATCCAGTTTTGCCTCGGAACTAGGCCAAGACCGCGCGGAGAGGAATTCGAGCGATCCGAGCATTTCAAACATCATCAAGCCAAGAAGAGGAACGATCTCAACAGGCATTGATTCAAAAACTTTGGAAGTGCTACGCGAGCGGTTTGCAACTACAGCCGCGACAAATTAGCGTTCGCTGGGGCGTTCTCCGTTCTCGAAACGAGCTTTCGCAGATCGGCAGATGTGAACGCGAGTCAAACGCTGCTTGTCTAGGTTTTCGCTAGCTGCAAGAAGCGCATCACGGAATCGCCGTGCTTGAGCATCTTGATCTCCTCCCACGCATCCGGGATATCGAGGTTGTCGCGCTTGGTGTGGCCGAGAACAAAACGCCCGTCGGAAGCCAGCAATTGAGGGAGATGAACGTCGTCCAGCAATCGCTGAGCAAAAGAGGTCGAGCGCCGTCCCACATTCTTTTCTCCGTAAGGTGGGTCGGCTAGAATCAAGTCGAACTGCCGCCCAGCGAGAGCCAGTTGAGTCACAGCAACGAAAGCGTCCTGAATGCGAAGCTCGAATTGGCGCGAGTCCAATCGCGTTGAGAGGAGATTCTCCTGGATCATTCGAGCATGCCGATTCGCCTTCTCAACACTGACGACGTGCCCCGCGCCTCGGCTCAGGCATTCCAGGCCAAGAGCTCCCGTGCCAGCGAAGAGCTCCAACACTCGCGCCCCGATGACAAGTTCGCCCAAGCTGTTAAAGAGGGCCTGCTTTACTAGATCGGGTGTGGGCCGAACGTCAAAGCCCTTGGGCACTTTGACAAGAAGACCACCGGAAATTCCGCCGCTGATGCGCATGGGTGAGGACCGCGGATGCGAGCGAAAACGCGGTGTTGGTTCGCGCGCCGCCAGCCGCATCAAATTAAGTCTCGCGTTGAATCAGAGTCCAAATGTCGTCGAAGGTCATTTTCACAAGGAGTGGCTCGCCATTGAGCATTTGCACGCACACGCCACGGGGAGGGTTGTGGGAATCCGGGTAGATCAAGCTGATGTGGGCGGTGTTGACAATGAGATCCTCTTCACGAATTGGATTCGCTCTGTCGTAACATCGAGTGACACGAATCAATGCCATAATTTATCCTTCCTAGTTTTCTGCTCGGATGGAACGTATTGCCGAGACTTGGTTCGGAATTGCCTTGGATGCTCGGGGCATTTCACGCCGCGATCCCTCGAGAACAAAAAACGGCAGTCGTTGCCAGCCGCCGCTTTTGAAAGCTATGAACCGCTCACAGTCCTTTATTGATGATATATTTCAGCAAATCCGCAACGCGATTGCTGTATCCCCACTCGTTATCGTACCAGCTTATCAACTTAAAGAAGCGTTTGTTCAGCTCGATGCCCGAGCCTTCGTCGTAAATCGACGAGGCTTTGGAATGAATGAAATCGCTGCTCACCACTTCATCCTTGGTGGATTCAAGAATGCCTTTGAGATAGGTTTCGCTCGCCTTCTTCATCGCGTTCGAAATCTCGGCATAGCTCGTGTCTTTGACCGTTCGGACGGTTAAGTCAACGCACGAGACCGTTGGCGTCGGCACCCGGAAAGCCATGCCAGTGAGCTTGCCTTTGACCTCGGGACAAACTAATCCCACCGCTCTCGCCGCGCCGGTGCTGGACGGAATGATGTTCACGGCCGCAGTCCGCCCGCCCTTCCAATCCTTCTTGCTGGGACCGTCCACGGTTTTTTGAGTGGCGGTGTAGGAGTGGATGGTGGTCATCAATCCTTCTTCGATGCCGAAGCCTTCCTTCAGCAACACATGCACAAGCGGAGCCAGGCAGTTCGTCGTGCAGGAAGCGTTGGAAATGATGTGGTGTTTGGTTCGATCGTAATTCTCGTGGTTCACGCCCATGACGATCGTGATGTCATCGTTCTTGGCGGGAGCGGAGATAATGACTTTCTTCGCGCCGGCCGCAATGTGCCCCTTGGCTTTCTCCGCCTCGGTAAACAGACCCGTCGATTCAATCACGATATCGACGCCGAGTTCTTTCCAGGGCAGGCCAGAAGGATCTCTAGCGCTCACCACGCGGATATCATTTCCGTTGACGATCAAGATGTCATCCTCGGCTTTGTCTGGTGAAGATTTCCTTGACCCGACTTCCCCTTGGAACCGGCCCTGGGTCGAGTCATACTTAAGCAAGTAAGCCAGGTTATCCGAAGGGACGATATCGCCAACGGCGACCACCTGCACCTCTTTGCCGACCATGCCTTGTTCCACCATCGCGCGGAAAACCAAGCGGCCAATTCTCCCAAACCCATTAATTGCAACTTTGACGGCCATAATAATTTCTTTCGTTTCTTTAATTACGATTTCTCAGCAAGCCGTGCATGTTAACGGCGAAGCTCCGACCGTCAACGATGAATTCGGCCCCATGAAATGCCGCGTCAACGATTAGCGAGGAGCTTGGCAACCGTCGCTTTGTTTCAAACCTGGAACGAGCTTCCAATGCAGCAGCCGACGTGAGGACGCCCTGATTTTCAACCAGAACAAGTGTGCTTTCTGGCGTCTGCTGCTCGATAGTCGCGAAGGATCGTCGAGCCATCGGTTCGCGACCGCGACGGTTCCAAGTTGTTGGCGAAGTCATTGATTGTGGTTTCTTCGCGCCGCCCACCAACCCGCCAAGGCCCCGGCCAAGTGTCCTTCCCACGAGATCATGCCTCGCTGCGGAAGAACTCCGTAGAAGATGCCTCCGTAGAAAACCAGAACGAGGACGGCGACAATGACAGCGCGCCAGCTCCGCATCCACCATCCGGCAGCAATCAGATAAACGACCAGCCCGTAGATAACTGAGCTGGCCCCGATGTGGATTGCATCTCCTCTGCCGATGAGCCAAGTGCCAAAGCCACTCGCCACCCAGATCGAGATCAACGCTTGCTCGGGATAATAGCGGCGGTCCCAAAAAAGCACGATCAACAGAATGAAGAGCGGAAAGGCATTCGCCATCAGATGCGCCCAATTGGAATGGAGCAATGGACTGAAGATTATTCCCGCTAAACCTCGCGGCGTCCGGGGAACAATGCCCAACCCATCGAGCGAAACCGGCAGGATATGATCGAGCAACTCGACCAGAAAAATCAACGCCACCGAAAGCGAGCTTGTCTCCACCGCGTGCGACCAGGTTCCAGACTTAGTGCGTGCCATTCTGGCGACTATTAAATCCGAAGAAGGAAAAAAATTCACTCGTTGAATTTCTTGTGCAGCGGCAGGACCAAAGGCGAGAATTGGCTGACCAACTCGAAAGGCGAAAGTCTTTGACTCGCCTGGCTGGGTTCGCCGATGGTCTAGAGAAATACCATGTCGGCTTTGGAAATCTCAGATCTTCAGAAAACGTTCCTTAGCCCGGAAGGTTTGCCGCAACCCGTTATTCATGTCAGCGCTTTTGAGCTGGCCGAGCATAACCAAGTGGCGCTCCGTGGCGGAAGTGGGTCAGGGAAGACCACATTCCTGAACTTAATCGCGGGGATTCTGAAACCCGACGCGGGCATGATTAAAATCGCTGGGCGCGAGATGTCCGCGCTGAGCGAGTCGGAGCGCGACCGGCTTCGGGCCACCACCATTGGCTACATCTTCCAAACCTTTAATTTGCTTCAAGGCTATACCTGCCTAGAAAATGTTCTTCTCGGGATGTCATTCGGACCGGGTGTGGACAGGGAATTCGCCAAAGCACTCTTGAAACGTGTCGGACTGAGCGATCGATTGAAGCATTATCCGCGGCAGCTTTCCACCGGCCAGCAACAGCGTGTGGCTGTCGCTCGGGCGCTTGCGAACCGGCCCAAGCTCGTCCTGGCAGATGAACCAACGGGGAACCTGGATCAGGCCAATGCGCGCGAAGTGCTCGGGCTTATTCGCGAAACCTGCGGCGAGAATCGCGCGGCGCTCTTGCTCGTCAGCCACGACCGTGAAGTTCTTGGTCAATTCGAATCCGTGAAGGAATTCCATCAGATCAATCACCCTGTCACGGCGCGGGAGGCGGCGCGATGAGCCTCTGGCGGATTGTCTATAAGAGCCTTCGGCAACATACGTTCTCGACCTTGATCACAGGGCTCTCGATCGCTTTGGCTGGGGCGCTGTTGATGTCGGTCTGGGCGGTGAAGGAGCAGTCTCACGCGGCTTTTACGGGCTTGACGGGAGGGTTCGATGCGGTCCTCGGCGTTCGCTCCGCCAAGCTTCAACTCGTGCTGAACGCGATCTTTCACCTGGAGGAATCGCCTGGGAATTTGGCTTTGACAGATTACTTCGAGATTCAGAAGAACCCGAACGTGGAGTTGGCCATCCCGATCGCCATGGGTGACAATTACCGTGGGCACCGTCTGGTGGGCACGATCGTCGAGATGTTTGCGCAGTGTGAGTACGCACCGGGCAAACGTCATGCGGTGAAGGCTCACGGTCGTATTTTTGATCCGACTGCGCGCGAGGCATTGGTCGGAAGTTTTGTGGCGCAGAAACTCGGGCTGAAGCGCGGCGATGTCATCCACCCTTTTCACGGGTTAATCTTCGACGAAAAAAAAGAACACTCCGAAACTTACGTTGTCGTTGGTGTCCTCGAGCCGTCCAACACGCCGGCGGACCGAGTGATCTGGATCCCCCTGGAAGGCATCCAAAAGATGACGGGGCATGATCCGCAAACCGCTTCGGACATCAGCGCCATCTTGATTAAGCTAAAGGCTGGCAGCGCCATCGCGGGCCAAAGACTGAGCTTGATGTACAATAAACAAGGCAGCCGGATGACGCTCGCCTGGCCAATCGGCCAGATCATGGCGCAGCTCTTTAATAAGATTGCTTGGGTTGATCGTGTGCTGGAATTGATTGCTTATCTCGTCGGCTGCGTCGCGACCGCTTCGGTTTTGGCCAGTATCTACAATTCGATGAACGAGCGGCGGCGGGAGATTGCGATTCTGCGGGCTCTTGGAGCTCGGCGCAGCGCTATTTTTTCTGCTATCATTCTCGAAGCGGCGGCTATTGCTGGGTTGGGTATGCTGGCTAGCTTCTTTCTTTACAGCGGGATCATGATGACTGTGGCCTCGATCGTGCGCGCGCAAACCGGTGTGGTGCTGGATCCGTCGGCGTTCCATCCGGTGATGATCTGGGCTCCTTTGGGCATGGTTGGGCTGAGCGCGCTGGCAGGCGTCGTGCCCGCGGTGAAAGCTTATCGGACAGACGTGGCTGAGAATCTCTCGCCGATCTCTTGAAAGAAGTCACAATCCGGAGTAAAGAGTAGCGAGTGATTCCTATTCTTTCCCGCAAGCAACCAAATCGCGCCCAAGCGAGCGGATCGCGTGGTCATGACTGAACGGTCGATTATGAATTTGCAACACCTCAAGCCGACACCAACGTTGGTGGGCACCTGTTTCCTGGCAATTGCCGGGCTTTTTTTTCAAGGATGTTCGCCTTCCGCGAGCAACTCATCTGGAGAGAACACAGCGGGGGATATTCGCGGGGAGCCGATCAATGCACCCACTCAGTCAGTCCTGCAGGCAGCGTCGCCTGCTCGAGCCGAGAAAACCAACACAGAGAAAACCGAGCCAGAGGGGGCGAATCTGTCGGCCATCGCGAGTGCTGGAATTCCGGAAGATCAGCTAAAGACCACCGCCGCTACGGTGGCCGAGTTTACTCCCGTCACGTTTGAGAAGCTGGCGTCATTTACCTTCGAGATTCCTGATGAACAGCCCGGCACGAACACGGTGTCCAGCGCTTCGAAGTCTTCAGACCAAATCCCCGCAGCGGTCAAGGCGCTGGATCAAAAGCGTGTTGCTCTGAAAGGATTCATGCTGCCTCTAAAAGTCGAGGGCGGCTTGGTGACGGAGATGCTGATCATGCGTGATCAATCCATGTGCTGCTACGGAACGGTTCCTAAGATCACCGAGTGGGTCAGTATCAAAATGACCGACAAAGGAGTGAAGGCCATCATGGATCAGCCTGTGACAATTTTTGGTAAATTACGAGTTGGCGAGATTCGAGAGAATGGTTACTTGGTCGGCATCTACCAGATGGAAGGGGAAAAGATGGGCGGTCCGGTGGATTTGTGAGCAGCTTCGGCTGGACCTTTTCCTTCAGCTCGATTCACTCGGAATACCGCCGTTAGTGAGTTGACTCCTCGATGTTGCTGCGCACGATGGTTGCATGAACGTCGAAAAGATTCGCAAGAAGCTCATCGGCGGTTTTCAGCCGTTCGTCATTCGCACCTCGGACGGTCGCGAGTTCGATGTGCCGCATCCCGAGTTCATCGCGATCGGTAAATACGAGGTCGCAGTCGTGGATAAAGAAGGCGACATCGATCTACTCGACCCGCTCCACATTGTTTCAATCAAGAGTCTAACAAAGGCGCTCCAGGCAACGCCGGTTGGCGCTCGTCGTGTCGCCTTGAGCCCGTAGGCCCGGCGTGCCTGAGCTGATCGTTGATATAGCTCAATCGGTTACCAGGCTTGCTTTTCAATGTGATCGAATTACTTTCCTGGCATGTTGGATTGGACATCTTGCCGAGAGGTAGAGCGCTCAGCTGAGAAGGTGAGTGGAGCATGGGTCTTTCGGGGAACACGAGTGCCTGTCATCGCCCTCTTCGAGAACTTGGAGACCGGTGCCACTGTAGATGAATTCCTGGATTGGTTCCCCGGCGTTACTCGTCAGCAGGTGGAGGCCGTGTTGGAGCATACGACACATAGCCTTGCCACCGCGTGAAGGTTCTCTTCGATCAGGGGACACCGGCTCCATTGCGTCAGTTTCTTCTGAAGCATGAGGTTATGACTGCTTTCGAGAAGGGATGGAGCACGCTCCAGAACGGAGACTTGATTCGTATTGCGGAGTTAGAGTGTGTCGAAGTGTTGGTGACGACGGATAGCAACCTGAAGTACCAGCAGGATTTGCGGCATCGGAAGATAAGGATTGTGGTACTGTTATCGACGAGTTGGCCCAAGATTCGACCTAAAGTTGCATCCGTCGTTGCCGCTACCGAAGGGATTATTCCCGGTGGATATGTCGAGGTTCCCATCTGAGAGCCGAACTGGTCGAAGCAGGGGGCGAAAAGGCCCGGCTACCGCCCGTTCTCCTTCACGAATTGAATAGCGCCATCTACGAAGTCCGACGGGCTGTTGGCAAAAATGGGGCTATCAGTTTCAATCGCCATCACCCCGTTCCACTTCGCTTTCATCAAGGCTTGAAGCAACCCCTTCAGCTTGCCGTGACCTTCTCCAATTTTTGTGTCGATAGCGACATCGTCGCCCTGCGACTTCTCAACGCGTTTGTCTTTCAGGTGAACGTCGAAGACGCGGCCTTTGTAATCGGCGAACACTTTAGCGGCATCCAAGCCCGCGGACGTGATCCATCCGGCATCCAAACAAACGCCTATGCGTGGGTCGCGATGTTGAATCACTTTCTGGACCACCAACGGATTTCCGTACAGTGATTTGATGCCGTGATTGTGGATGGCAATCTTGATGTCATATTCCTTCACCAATTCTTCTAAGTTGTCGAAGATCTTAAAGTCGTTCGGCTCGACCACAATGAGTTTGATGCCCATGAATTTTGCAAACTCGAAGAGCTTTCGATTCTCCTCCTTGTCGATCGAGGTGGCAGCGACGCCGAAGGTATAACAAACCAGCCCGTGTTTATCGAGAACCTCCTTCTTTCGCTTAATTTCTTGGAGAGGACCTTTGGGATCGATGTGTTTGTCAGTCGTTTGCAGGTATTTCAGTTTGTGCTTCACAGCGAACTCCACGACCTGATCGAACTCCATATTCCGCAAGGTGTAGGTCTGAAGTCCAACGATGAGGTCTTGAGCTTGGGCGCGAGAAATCTCCGTGCTGGCAAATTCAAAACTGGCTGCTACGGTAAGAAACAAGAGAAGTTGTTTTAAATAGTTCATACAATGGGTTGTTGATCACAGGTTGGTTTATTCAAATAAAGATTGAAAGCACTCATTTCAACCGCCAGCAAGAGGACGGAGCGCGTTTTTCTGATCGGGGTGGAACTCAAATCTCGAAGCAAGCGAGAGGTCAATGAATCCTTGGAAGAATTGGCCGAGCTGGCGACGACGGCGGGCGCGGAAATCATCGGCGAAGGCACCCAAAAACTCGAAGCACCCATAGCCGGCACCTTCATCGGCACTGGTAAAGCCGAGGAATTTGCTCAGCACTGCCAGCGCGAAGGAGTGGACACCGTGATTTTCGATGATGACCTTTCGCCGACCCAAAGCAGGAACTTGGAAAAGGTTTTTGATTGTAAAATCCTCGACCGCACGGCGCTCATTCTCGACATTTTCGCCCAGCGAGCTCGCACCCGTGAAGGCAGGCTGCAAGTGGAGCTCGCCCAGTTACAGCATTTGCTGCCACGCCTGACCCGCTATTGGAGCCATCTTTCGCGACAGAAGGGCGGGATCGGCATGCGAGGGGATGGCGAAACTCAATTGGAAACCGATCGGCGTCGAGTTCAGGAACGAATCGAGAAGATCACTGTAGAACTTGAAACCGTTCGCCGACAACGTTCCACCCAACGGCACGGCCGACAAAGGAATATTTGGCCGCTCGCATCCATCGTCGGTTACACCAACGCCGGCAAATCGACGTTGCTGAACAAACTGACCGGCTCTTCGGTTTTCGCTCAGGATATTTTATTTGCCACGCTGGATCCGACCACGCGGCGTTTGCGCTTGCCGAGCAATCAAAACGTTTTGCTGTCAGACACAGTCGGATTTATTCGCAAACTGCCCCACTCGCTTGTCGAAGCATTCAAGGCGACGCTCGAAGAAGTCGTGAAAGCGGATCTTCTCGTGCATGTGGCGGATATCAGTCATCCGCAAGTGGAAGAACAAATTCTCGCCGTGGATTCTGTCCTGGCAGAGATCGGAGCTCATGAGAAACCGATCTTAATGGTCTTTAACAAAATTGACCGACTGGAGTCGAAGGAAGTGCTGCATCGGAACCTCGAACGTTTCCCACACGCTGTTGCGATTTCAGCAACGACCGGTGTTGGTTTGCCAGCGTTACTGGCAGAATTAGGCACCTCGCTTCGGCCTATACGGGAGTTCATCGAGTTGGCGGTGCCGCACGAGGAGTCCGCCGTGATTGCGCGTTTGCACAATGTCGGCGAGGTCATCGAGTGTGCTTACGAAGACGGTTACGCACGCCTCAAGGCGCGGATCCCCCCGCATCATCTTCCGGAGTTCGCCCTGTTCATTGTTGGAGAGAGCCAAAAAGCCTGAAGCTTTTAATTTGATCTTTGACGTCCGAGATTTCAGATTTACCGAGCTTGACCAACAACCCGAATACACGGATCAAGGATTTGCCGCAGAGCGAAAGGCCACGCGAGCGATTGGTGGAACTCGGGGCAGAAGCTCTACGCGACGCGGAGCTTATTGCGATTATGCTGCGCACCGGGTTGAAAGGGTTTTCGGCCATTCAAGTTGCGGAGCAGCTTTTACAAAGGTTTGGGACATTGGATCACTTAGCTCGGGCCTCTCTCGATGAACTCCGTCAAACCAAGGGAATTGGCCGTGACAAAGCCATTGCGTTGAAGAGCGCGTTTACTCTGGCTCAGCGCATGGCCCGGGAGATCAAACGCGAATCTCCCATGCTCGATAAGCCGGAACGAATCGCTGATTTACTACGGGAGGAGAACCGGCTTTACCATGTGGAACACTTTCAAGTCGTGCTGCTCAACACCCGGCGCAAGCTGATTCGGACCGAGCAGATTTCCCAAGGCACTCTCGACACACTGCTGGTTCATCCCCGTGAAGTCTTTAAACTGGCGATCGCGGCCAACGCTTCGGCGATCGTGCTGGTGCACAACCATCCGAGCGGCGATCCCACACCTTCGGAAGCTGACATCAAAGTGACGCGCGATTTGATTCGCGCCGGCCAGCTCATGAAGATTGAGGTGCTGGATCATATTATTCTTGGCGCGCGCACGCAGGAACGCCCGCTGGATTTCGTCTCCCTTCGAGAGCTTGGATATTTCTACAGTTGAGCACCAAGAGCCATGATTCATCCGAGCGCGATCATTCATCCTGGAGCCCAAATCGGCCCAAGCACATCAATAGGGCCGTACGCGGTTATCGACGAGAACGTCATACTCGGATCGAATTGTTGGATAGGACCTCACGTTCATGTGACCGGCCACACCACGATCGGAGTTGGTAACCGATTCTACGCAGGATGCGTTATTGGCGAGGCGCCACAGGATCTAAAATACGCGGACGAGCCCACACGATTGAGTATCGGTGATCACAATATTTTTCGAGAACACGTCACGGTGCATCGCTCGAATAAATCGTCGGAGGATACATTCATTGGATCCAATAATTACCTGATGGTGAACAGTCACGTTGGGCACAACGCACGGATCGGTAATCACGTCGTTGTGGCGAATGGGGCGCTCTTGGGAGGGCATGCTTCCATAGCTGATCGCGCGTTCATTTCTGGGAACTGTCTGGTTCATCAGTTCGTGCGGATCGGCACGCTCTCATTGATGCAGGGAGGCTCCGCGGCCAGTATGGATTTGCCTCCTTACACTGTCGCCCGGGGTGTTAATGGGCTTTGTGGTCTGAACACCGTGGGTTTGCGTCGCGCCGGTTTCAGCCGGGAAGAACGCTTGGAATTGAAACAATTGTATCATGCTCTATTTCGCAGCAACTCGAAGCTACGCGAAGCACTCAAGGAAGCAGAGACACAGTTTATGAGCAGTGGGGCTCGGATCTTAATTGATTTTGTCGCTTCCACGAAACGCGGGATCTGCACGGACGCAAGTCGGCGGGGTGGTCAACCCGAAGCTGAGGCCGTTGGGGATTAATCGCCGCCGGATAATAAAAAGGTTCACCGCTGTTTTGAGTGGAATCATTTCCGTGTCTCTGGACAGGAAAACTCACTCCCGAGAGGTGTGTAGAGTTTGTAGAGTTTGGACATTTTCCGTCCGTGTGCTGTTGTATCCGATGAGCTATTTCCGACTGACATCTCCCGGAGGGGAGATTCGAGAATAGCCCATACCTATCTCCCAGAGGGAGACTTGAGAATCGCCCACACCTATCTCCCGGAGGGAGATTTGAGAATAGCCCACCCTTTCAAGGGTGGGATTGCGAAGCAAATACCCAAAGTCCCGAAGGGACGGTTGAGCCATTCTCGGATGATCCTTTGTCCTGAACAGACAGTAGGAGCTGACGTAGGACATTGGGGGATTCGGCCGTCCCTGCGGGACTTATGCGATGGCTCAATCGAACCCAGCAGTGAACTGCTGGGCTATTCTCGAATCTCCCTCCGGGAGACGAAGGCGGCCAATAGGTCCAAACTCCCGTCCTCCCGACGAGATGGAAAAATGGTCTTCATCCGCTGTGGAACTATTCCACTGAAAACAGCGAGGAACCAATAAAAAACCCCTTCCGATTGCTCGGAAGGGGTTTCACGGTTGAGAACGAATTAGAACTTGTAAATCGCGTTCAAAGCCACTGTTAAGACATTGTTGTCAGAACTAAATGCCTGGTCACCACTCAGCGCGCGATCCCAGCGACCTTCGAGGCGGGTGATCAAGTTGCTCCACAAGCTGTAGTCAGCGGTCAGGGTAACACCAAGCAGTTCGTTTTGCTTGTCGCTTGCGTTAACCGTCGTTAATCCCACAAGCTTTGTTGCTTTGCCGCCGTTGTAAAACGTGCCGTCCGAGCCTTGAGTCCAATCGCCACGAGCATTCAGCTTTAGCTTCTCAGAGGCTTGGTAGGATGCATAACCTGCCAGAGCGAAAGCCCAATTATCACCGACTGTCACGGTGTTTGCGCCATCTTGACGATAATCAAATGCTGCTCCCACCGACAAGCCTGTGACAGGCGTGTTGAGGGTTTGGCCAACGTAATAGCTCGTCGTGTCTGTCTTATGCCCAGCGATCTCGCCGCTGTTCAGTCCGTCCGCGACTCCAGCATAGATCGTCGAACCAGCCAAGAAGCCGAGATTTTCAGGAAGCGTTACGGTCAGTGATCCCATGTAAGTCTTCTCGGACTGCGAAGCGGTCCCACCGGTGCGTGCTGCACGACCATTGATCGCTCCGGTGTAGGTGTTGGCGATACCAGCCGAAATGCTGATCATATCGTTCAAATGGTAGCTGGCCAAGGCACCCGTGTGCTGAGTTGGTTCCAGAGCATACCCGTAGGAACGGCTGAAATTCGGATTGTTACCGCTCTCGAACACTTCGTAACCGAGCAGCGTATCGAATACACCCATTTTAAAGTCAATCCCGTTGCCCACTGGCGCACGGAAAGCGGCATAGGCCTGCTTAACCGCAAAGGCACCTGCGTCGGTGCCGCCGCCGTTGTTCAAGAGGCTTTGATAATAGTTCGCATCAGGGCCAAAGACCAAATCCGCTTTGTAGCCGGCAGACCATTGACCTTCATCGAGGGGTTTTTCCAAAGTCAATTTGACGACATTCAAATTGAACCCATCTTGCTTATCCGCTCCGTCAAACGTGCGTCCTTGAATGGGGCCCGCGTTCTTCCCGATGCGCCAGCTTGCTGACGTATCGACATAGCCACTTAACGTAGTTGACGATAGCGCGGTGAGCACTTGGTGCTGCGCTTCTTCGGCCTGTACGACCGATCCGATACTCACGACTCCAGCAGTGGCTAGAGCCAATGTCCATTTATTAACCTTCATTTATAGTTCCTCCGGCGATGTGTGTTGTGCGTTTTTATGCGTTATGACGAAGCAAAACCAGTTTGCTTCGCACACCAAAAACGGTGCAATTGCGGCGAACAATAGGAAAAAGAGTACGCGTTGACAACAAGTTTTTTCCGATTGGTTCACGTTACGCCTGATTCGTTCATGTATCGAGCTAAGAACTTAACGCATTTAGTTCGAAGTCACTTCTTTAATTTTCCGCAAAATGGTTCCCCGCTGTTTTCAATGGAATAGGTCCACAGCGGATGAAGACCTTTTTTTCATCCCGCCGGGCTGACTGGAGTTTGGACCTATTGGCTGCCTTCCTTCGTCTCCCGGAGGGAGATTCGAGAATAGCCCGGCCCAGCAGTTGATTGCCGGGTTCGCATTAGCGATTGCGTAAGTCTCGCAGGGACGGCCGAATCGCCCAATGTCCTACGTTACCTCTCAACCGTCCCTTCGGGACTTTGGGTATTTGCGACGCAAGCCCACCCTTGAAAGGGTGGGCTATTCTCAAATCTCCCTCCGGGAGATAGGTGTGGACGAAGGTGTGGACGATTCTCGAATCTCCCCTCCGGGAGATGTCGGTCGTAAATAGCTCATCGGATGCAACATTACCCGGCCGGAAAATGTCCAAACTCTACGCACCCCTCGGGAGTGAGTTCTCCTGTCCGGACACGGAAATGGTTCCACTCAAAACAACGGAGAACTGCCAACGCCAGGCTTTTCCGTTGTCGGAGAACGCCCTCTTGCAGATACTCGCGCTCGTGAGAGTAAACGCGGCACATCTGACCATCGAGGTCCGGCCCGTGAAAGATCGTGAAGATGGGCACCATGGTCTTTCCGGAGAGGGTAACGTGCCGCCCTCCGGACGCTTTGAGGCCAGTCCTCGGCGGAACGTCCATTTTTGGGCGAACCTCGCGACGGTGCTTCTGCTTTGGTTCGGATTCGATGCTCGTCTCCTGGCGGCACCCGAAGTCAGCGCAGACCATTACATCACTGAGGTCTGGCAGGCGACAGAAGGTTTGCCTGGGAACAATGTGACATCGGTGGTGCAGACTTCGGACGGGTATCTCTGGGTGGCCACTCTTACTGGTTTGGCCCGCTTCGATGGGGTGCGCTTCGATGTTTTCGACGGTAACACTCCAGGTCTGGAAGGCCGGGCGATTCGCAAACTCTTCGTGGATCAACAAGGCGGCTTGTGGGTGACGATGACATCGGGACTATTGGCTCGTTACGCGGCGGGAAAGTTCACAGCGTTCCACGAGGCCGACGGCTGGTCCATGAGACCCGCCTTGGCGTTCGCCAAGGGTAGTTCAAACGACGTGATGATCGTTGATTCGCAGGGTGATGGTTATCGCTTTCGGGACGCGCGTTTCACTGAATTTGCGACTTCTACGGCGAGGTCCGCCGGACGTTACGAATCGTGGACCCTGGATGCCGCCGGCGTCGAGTGGGCGGTG
>CAMAWP010000152.1 GCA_945861765.1 Akkermansia muciniphila
ACTGACGCGAACGGGACATTGAACGCGTTTACGATCAAGGCGCATGACGGAACGACGACATCGGCCAACGCGATCCAAGTGCAAGTGAGTGTGACGGCAGTGAATGACGCGCCGACCTTGACCACGGTAAGCACGTTGGCTGGGGCGACCGAAGACACGGCCTTCACGATTAGTTACGCCACGCTGGCAGCCGCCGCGAACGAAGCGGACGTGGATGGCGACACTCTGAGTTTCCGGGTTGAAGCGGTGAGCGCCGGGACATTGACCAAAGGCGGAGCCGCGGTGACGGCGGGGACCACGCTGTTGAGCACCGGGGAGAGTTGAGTGTGGTCGCCAGCCACTGATGCGAACGGGACGTTGAACGCGTTTACGATCAAGGCGCACGACGGGACGACGACATCGGCCAACGCAATCCAGGTGCAAGTGAGCGTGGCGGCAGTGAATGACGCGCCGACCTTGACCACGGTAAGCACGTTGGCTGGGGCGACCGAAGACACGGCCTTCACGATTAGTTACGCCACGCTGGCAGCCGCCGCGAACGAAGCGGACGTGGATGGCGACACACTGAGTTTCCGGGTTGAAGCGGTGAGCGCCGGGACATTGACCAAAGGCGGAGCCGCGGTGACGGCGGGGACCACGCTGTTGAGCACCGGGGAGAGTTTGGTCTGGACACCAGCCACTGACGCGAACGGGACATTGAACGCGTTTACGATCAAGGCGCACGACGGAACGACGACATTGGCCAGCGCGATCCAAGTGCAGGTAACAGTGGCGGCGGTGAATGACGCGCCGACCTTGACCACGGTGAGCACGTTGGCTGGGGCGACCGAGGACACGGCCTTCACGATTAGTTACGCCACGCTGGCCGCCGCCGCGAACGAAGCGGACGTGGACGGCGATACGCTGAGTTTTCGGGTTGAAGCGGTGAGCACGGGGACGTTGACCAAAGGCGGAGTCGCCGTGACAGCGGGGACAACACTGTTGAGCACTGGGGAAAGTTTAGTGTGGACACCGGCGACTGACGCGAACGGGACATTGAACGCGTTTACGATCAAGGCGCATGACGGGACGACGACATCGGCGAGCGCAATCCAGGTGCAAGTGAGCGTGACGGCAGTGAATCAGGCTCCGACCTTGACCACCGTGAGCACGTTGGCTGGGGCGACCGAGGACACGGCCTTCACGATTAGTTACGCCACGCTGGCAGCCGCCGCGAACGAAGCGGACGTGGATGGCGACACACTGAGTTTCCGGGTTGAAGCGGTGAGCACGGGAACATTGACCAAAGGCGGAGCCGCGGTGACGGCGGGGACCACGCTGTTGAGCACCGGGGAGAGTCTGGTCTGGACACCGGCGACTGACGCGAACGGGACATTGAACGCGTTTACGATCAAGGCGCACGACGGAACGACGACATCGGCGAGCGCAATCCAGGTGCAAGTGAGCGTGGCGGCAGTGAATGACGCGCCGAGTTTTGTGAAGGGAGCCAATCAAACCGTGTTGGAAGACGCGGGCGCCCAAAGCGTGACTACTTGGGCAACCAGCATCAGCGCGGGGCCGACCGATGAATCGGGTCAGACCCTGACCTTCCAAGTGAGCAATGACAACAACGCATTGTTCGCCGCGCAGCCAGCCATTTCGTCCACGGGCACATTGACCTACACCTTGGCGGCCAATGCCAACGGAAGCGCGACGGTGACCGTAAGCCTGAAAGATAACGGCGGCACAGCCAATGGTGGCAGCGACACCAGCGCCGCACAGACCTTCACCATCACGGTGACAGCGGTCAACGACGCGCCGACGTTGACGGCGATTGCTGACCCGACCGCGATTTTGGAAGACGCGGGTCAACAGACGATCAACCTGAGCGGTATCGGGACCGGCGCGAGCAACGAGGCGCAGACATTGACAGTGGCCGCGACATCGAGCAACACCGCGTTGATCCCAAACTCAACAGTCAGCTACACCAGCGCGAATGCGACAGGAACGCTGACTTACACGCCAGTCGCCAACGCGAACGGGACCGCGACGATCACGGTGACTTTGAGCGATGATGGAGGCACAGCCAACGGCGGCGGTAACTCCGTCACAAGAACGTTCACGGTCACGGTGACCCCCGTCAACGACGCGCCCAGCTTTGTCAAAGGCGCGGATCAAACCGTGTTGGAAGATGTCGCCGCGCAGACGGTCAACGGTTGGGCAACGAGCCTCAGCGCGGGGCCGGCCGATGAATCGGGTCAGACGCTGACCTTCCAAGTGAGCAATGACAACAATGCGCTTTTCGCCGCGCAGCCAGCAGTTTCCGCGAACGGCACGCTGACTTACACCTTGGCGGCCAACGCCAACGGCAGCGCGACGGTGACGATCAGTTTGAAGGACAGCGGCGGCGCAGCCAATGGTGGCAGCGACACGAGCGCTTCGCAGACCTTCACCATCACGGTGACGCCGGTCAATGATGCGCCGAGCTTTGTCAAAGGAGCGAACCAAACAGTGCTAGAAGACGCGGGAAGCCAGATCGTGTCGAACTGGGCTACGAGCATTAGCGCAGGGCCAAATAATGAATCGGGGCAAACGGTGAGCTTTCTCGTGAGTAACAACAATGTCCCGCTCTTCTCGGTCCTGCCTGCCATCGGTTCGAACGGTGCGCTAACGTTCACGCCGGCCGATAATGCCCACGGCATCGCCACCGTGAGTGTTCGTGTGAAGGATAATGGCGGAACGGCCAATAGCGGCTCTGATACCAGCGGCTCGGAGACGTTCACAATTACTGTCACATCCGTGAATGACCAACCGACGATCAGCGCGATCGGCAACCAGGTGATCGACGAGGACACCGCCACAGCAGCGATTCTATTCACGGTGGGGGACGTCGAGACGCCGGTGGACCGTTTGGAAGTCATCGGTGTTTCAGCAAACCAGGCCTTGGTCCCCGACCGGAATATTAGGATCGATGGCACCGGGGCCAACCGTACGGTGACGGTGACGCCGGCGACCAACCAGTTTGGGAGCGTGACAATCGTTTTGGGAGTGACGGATGAAGAGAACGGGAGAGAGTACAAGCAGTTTGTCGTGACCGTGATCCCGGTAAACGACGCGCCGAAGATCAGCCGGGTGAACACGCTGGCCGGGGCCGTGGAGGACACACCCTTCTCGATCAGCCACGCGATTTTGCTCGGATCGAGCGACGCCGTCGATGTGGAGGGAGACACGCTGTCATTCAGGATCGAGGCGGTGCGCGGTGGCGTTTTGACAAAAAATGGGTCTCCGGTTACGCCAGGGGTCACTTTGTTGGGTTCTGGCGAAACGCTGGTCTGGACGTCCGCAGTGGATGCCAACGGCGCTCTCGATGCGTTTACCGTGCGAAGCTACGATGGAAAGCTGGCCTCGGTGGACGCCGCGTTGGTAAGAGTGTCCGTGGCTGCGGTGAACGATTCGCCGACAATAACAGGTCTGGTGAACCGAACGGTGAACGAAGACACATTCATCATCCTCGACTTCACTGTCGGCGACCTGGAAACCGCGGCGAAGGACTTGGTGGTGCGGGCGCAATCCTCGAACACAAATCTGGTGCCGGATACGGGTCTTCTGTTCGCTGGGGCCGGAGCGGCCCGGCGTCTGGCGGTGGTGCCGGTCGCGGATCAAAACGGGAGTGCGACCATCACCGTCACCGTCACGGATGGGGATGGAGCATTCACCGCCCTCAGTTTTCTGCTGACGGTGGACCCGGTCAATGACCCGCCGATCCTGACGAGTGTGGGCCTTCTGACGGGAGCGACGGAGGACAACCCATTTACGATCACGTACGCAGCCTTGGCGGCTGCGGCTCGTGCTTCAGACACTGATGGCGACACGATTTCATTCCGCGTGGACGAAGTCAGCAGTGGGACGTTGACCAAGAACGGTTCCGATGTGATTCAAGGAAGCAGCGTGTTGGGTCCGGGCGAAAGTTTGGTGTGGTTGCCACCTCGCGATGCGAATGGAACGTTGGTTGCATTTACGATCCGGGCGTTTGACGGCAAAGCCGCATCGGCAGCGGTGGCGCAGGTGCGAGTCGATGTTGGGGCTGTGAACGACCCGCCGACCCTGGCCGACATTCCTGCCCAGACCATGGATGAAGACGCTTCCGCGGTGATCAATTTGACCGTGGGCGATGTGGAGACGGCGTTGACGAATTTGGTCCTAAGCGCTCGCTCATCAAATTCAACGTTGGTGCCTCAGACCGCCCTGCAACTCTTGGGTGTTAGTGCCGCGAGACGAATCTCCATCGCGCCCGCGCCTGATCAAAACGGTGTCGCCACCATCACCGTCACAGGGAGTGATGCCGAGGGGTCGGCCACGAGCAAATCGTTTTCCGTGACGGTGAACCCGGTGAACGATGCGCCTGGTTTCGTCAAGGGATCGGATCAGACCGTTGTGGAGGACGCAGGGCCGCGGACGGTGATCACCTGGGCGACCAGCATCCGGGCTGGCCCGAGTGATGAGCAGGGTCAATCCATGATATTCCTCGTGACCAATGATAACCCTGGATTGTTTTTGAATCCACCGGCCATTACCCCGGCAGGCGCGTTGACGTACACCGCCGCGACCAATGCCAATGGGGTTGCGACGGTGACGATGAGATTGAAAGACGATGGTGGAACGGCCAATCATGGAGCTGATACGAGCGTTCTGGAAACGTTCCGAATCACCGTGACTCCTGTCAATGATCCGCCCGCCTTGACCACAGTGAATCCGTTGAAGGGCGCGACCAATGGATTGCCGATGTTGATCAGTTACGCGGCGTTGGCCGACGCTTCGGATGCCTCCGATGTGGACGGCGACTTGATTTTCTTTCGATTGGAGGCAGTGCTCGACGGGACATTGACGAAAAGCGGGACGAATGGGATGTCCGGGGCGACATTGTTGAAACCCGGTGAAAGCTGGATCTGGACGCCTAGCCGGGCTGGGAACGTGAGCGCCTTTACCGTTCGTGCCTACGATGGCAACGACGCGTCGGCCACGGCGGCGTTGGTCGAAGTGGTGGTTGTCAACAAGCAACAAATCAAACTGGTCGCCAGCGACGGGGCTTCGGGCGATTTCTTGGGTTATCCGTTGGCGATCTCGGGTGACACGGTCGTCGCAGGGGCTTATCGAGCTGCGGTGACAGGCAAAGACGCCACTGGAGCCGCTTACGTGTTCGCGTACGACCCAAAGAAAACGAACTGGGTCGAGCAGGCGAAGTTAACGCCGGATGACGGAAAGGCAGGAGATTGGTACGGCTACGCGGTCGGGATCTCAGGCAACACGATCGTCGTGGGTTCTTCTCAAGCGCCGGTTTCAGATCAGGAGTTGGCTGGGGCCGCTTATGTGTATTTGCGGACAGCGACCAATTGGGTCCAGCAAGCGAAATTGACGGCGAGCGACGCAGTCGAGTTGAGTCGGTTTGGTTCGGCGGTCGCAATTGACGGAGATACGATCGTGGTTGGCGCTCGTGAAGCTTCCGTGGAGCGGAACGAGCTGACAGGGGCTGCGTATGTGTACGTGCGTCGAGGGGCCGCCTGGGTCGAGCAGGCGAAGCTCGCCGCCCGCGATGGTCGCGCAGAGGATTGGTTCGGGAGCGCCGTGTCAATTTCAGGTGATACCATTGTCATTGGCGCATCGCTGGCGGACATTTCTGGCATCCACGACGCGGGGGGAGCGTATGTGTTTGTGCGAAGTGGAACAAATTGGCTGGAGCAGGCCAAACTGTCTGCCGACGATCGAGCGGAGTCGGATCGGTTTGGCGCGTCTGTCTCCATCTTCGCGGATCGCGTGGTGGCGGGATCTTTTTTGGCGGACCTCGGGGATGCCACGGATGCCGGAGCCGCGTATGTGTTTGAGCGGAGAGGGTCGCTTTGGGCACAACAAGCGAAATTGACCGCCCGCGATAATGTGTCGGGTGACTGGTTCGGCGCCGCTGTCTCAATCTTCGAGGATAGCCTGGTCGTCGGAGCTAATCAGGCCGATCTATTGAACAAAAGCAATGCCGGTGCCTCTTACGTGTTTGATTGGATCGGGAGCAAATGGGTCGAGCAAGTGAAATGGACAGCGAACGATGGCGCAGTTGATGATCGGTTTGGGACTTCAGTCGCGGTTAACGCCGAGTGGGCTGTCGTCGGATCTGTTCTGGCCGATCTCCCGGGCAAGACAAATGCCGGAGCAGCCTATCTGTTCACCCGTTCACCGCAGCCTCCGGCAAACCCGGCGCAGCCAACGTCGTTTCCTCCAATTGAAGCAATAGCGCCAACGGAGGAATTAGCGGCGACTCTTCCCATCCGGATCGACATCAGCCCGGTCCATGATAAAGGACTCCTCTCGACGGCGGCGGTGCGAATCGTCTCAACGACGCTGCTGTCCGACGGGACTTGCCGAGTGCTTATTTTCGGTCCCGGCGGCCAAAGAGTTCAGGTGCAAGCCTCCACTGATCTGGTGCGATGGACGACGATTACCAATGCGATTCTCGATCAAGCTCCGTGCGACTATCTGGACACCACCGCGCCGAAATCTCGTGCCCGCTATTATCGAGTTGTTCCCCTCCCCACCGAATCCGGGAACTGATCTCGATGGGTTGTGTACGCCGAGTTGCACCCGACAGCGCGGTGTCCTCATTCCAAGTTGCTATCAAGTTGAGAGTAACTCGCGGGTCTGCCGGGCGTCTGGCTTCGTTGCTCGTCAGTCACAGATCACTGTGGATTTGCTCCTGGTTCTCCGCCGTTTTCAATGGAATAGGTCCACAGCGGATGAATACCTTTTTTCATTCCGCCGGGATGCCTGGAGTTTGGGCCCATTGGCTGCCTTCGTCTCCCGGAGGGAGATTCGAGAATAGCCCAGCAGTTGACTGCCGGGTTCGAATGAACCCTCGTATAAGTCCCGCCGGGACGGCCGAATCCCCAATGTCCTACGTCAGCTCCTACTGTCTGTTCAGGACCAAGGATCGCCCGAGAATGGCTCAACCGTCCCTTCGGGACTTTGGCTATTTACTACCTAATCCCACCCTTGAAAGGGTGGGCTATTCTCAAATCTCCCTCCGGGAGATAGGTGTGGGCTAGTCTCGAATCTCCCCTCCGGGAGATGTCAGTCGGAAATAGCTCATCGGATACAACAGCACGCGGCCTGAAAATGTCCAAACTCTAGAACCTCTACGCACCCCTCGGGAGTGAGTTCTCCTGTCCGGACACGGAATTGATTCCACCGAAAACAGCGGGGAACCTTGCTTTTTCCTCGCGCCTCGCCAGCCGCCCGGCATCCGGCGCGCCTTAACCTCAACTTGAAAGCAACTTGGAATCAGTGCGCTTGAGAGTGAGCGCGCATAGGAGGGTAAAAGTCATCTACTCCTATCCGCTGCTTGAGCTGCTTGGCTTAGCTTGGGTGTGAAAAATCCGGGTTAAGGTGCCGGATAAAATTGAAATCATTTGAATTCGAGAGTTTACTACTGGGGATGTCCTCACCACGAAGCTATGTCCGAGCATTCGGCCTCGTTTGGGTGACTGCTTTGGGGTTGATCGCGGCTGCGTCTGCTGCAACCTTCGCGGAAGAGGCTTCGATTGCTCCCCGAGGCGAAGGAGGAGAGCTTTGGTGGTCGCTGCGGCCGCTTCAGAAGACCAGTCCGCCCCCGATCAGGAACTCGTCTTGGCCGCGCACTCCGATTGATTATTTTATTTTCGCCAAACTCGTTGAGAACAACTTGAGGCCCTCGCCGGAAGCCGATAAACGCACGCTTCTGCGGCGTGTGACGTTCGATCTGGCGGGCCTGCCCCCGACTCCGCAACAGGTTCAGGATTTCCTCGATGACCATTCGCCCGACGCCTACGCGAAGGTCGTTGATCGGCTTCTCTCCAGCCCTCGGTACGGCGAGCGCTGGGCTCGGCATTGGCTCGATGTCGTCCATTATGCGGACACGCACGGTCACGACCAGGATCGGCCGCGGCCCAATTCCTGGCCTTACCGAGATTATGTCCTTCGCTCCTTAAACGAAGATAAGCCTTACGCGCGATTCGCCGAAGAGCAACTGGCTGGAGATGTATTTTACCCGGGCGATCCGCAAGGTGTCATTGCCACAGGATTTATCGCCACGGGTCCGTGGGATGAAAGTTCTCAGATGCACATTATGGCTGATACCGTGGATAAGAAGATCGCTCAAAGCCTCGATCGGGACGACATGGTAACCACAGCGATGTCCACGTTTGTCAGCAGCACCGTCCATTGCGCGCGCTGTCACGATCACAAGTTCGATCCGATTTCCCAACGCGAGTACTATGCGCTCCAAGCCGTCTTCGCCGGGGTGGATCGAACGGATCGTCCTTACGACTCGGATCAGACGACTCATCGATCGCGCCAATCGCTGTTGAAGAAGAGAACCGCGGTGGAGGTGAGGCAAAAGACTCTGGCAGCGTCTCTTCTCGATCCCACGACAGAGGCTGAACTTGCGTCGGGACAAATCGCGTGGGAGCGACGCCTTCGAAGCGGAGCAAGCATCTGGACGGTGCTCGATCCCGTTGCTGCGACATCCGCTGGGGGAGCGACGTTGTCAAAACAGCCTGACCTTTCTTTTTTGGTCAGTGGCACAAAACCGGACGTCGATACTTACACAGTTACGACCCGCACTGATCTGAAAGGAATCACCGCGATTCGCCTGGAATTGCTGGCGGACGAGTCCTTGCCGCAACGGGGTCCGGGCCGACACGACAATGGGAATCTCCACCTTTCGGAACTGGTGGTAAAGGCATCGCCGCAGTCTGATGCGGCTGCCGCGACGCGAGTCACATTGCAGAATCCGTCTGCCGACTTCAATCAAGAGGGATGGGGCGTCGCCATGGCCGTTGATGGGAAAACAAATACGGCCTGGGGAGTTCATCCGGAGGTTGGCAAATCTCATGCCGCCATGTTCGAGCTGAAGGAAAGCATCGGGTTTAACAGCGGTGCCACATTGACTTTCATCCTGGACCAACTCCACGGAAGAAGTCATCTGATCGGCAGGTTCCGACTTTCGGCCACGACCGTGCCTCTCCCCGTCCGGGCAGATCCGTTGCCCGACAGCGTGACCAAACTCTTGGCCGTGCCGGTCGATGAACGGAGCGACCAGCAGAAGCTCGATCTGTCGGCTTATTACCGCTCGATTTCCACCGAGCTACAAAGAATCACCGATCAAATTGACAAGCGATTGGCTGCGTTGCCGCCGCCACAGAATGTTTATGCCGCTGCCAACGATTTCAAGCCGCAAGGGAAGTTCACTCCGGCAAAGGTTCCGCGAGCCATCCATCTCCTGAAGCGCGGAGATGTCACCAAACCTGAGGAGCTGGCGGCTCCTGCCGCGCTCTCGTGTATTCCTGGTTTGGAATTTCGTTTTCACCTGAGTAACCCCAACGATGAGGGAGATCGTCGCGCGGCTCTGGCGAAATGGATCACGGATCCGAAAAACGCCCTGACGTGGCGATCGATCGTGAATCGGGTGTGGCACTATCACTTTGGCCGCGGCTTGGTCGATACTCCGAATGATTTCGGCCACATGGGGTCGAGGCCCACACATCCCGAGTTGCTGGATTGGCTGGCGCTCAGATTTCTGGAAAGCGGTGGATCACTCAAGCAATTGCATAAATTGATTTTGACCAGCGCCGTTTATTGCCAAACATCGGAACACAATCGCGAGTTTGCCAAGATTGACTCCGGCAACTCTTACCTCTGGCGCATGAATCGCTTTCGACTCGACGCCGAGTCTCTGCGCGATTCCATCCTCCAAATCAGCGGCAAGCTCGATCTGACGATGGGGGGAGCTCCGGTAAAGCAGTTTCACTTTGAAGATCCCAATCCAGGAGTCACGCCCAAGGTGGATTATGCGCGCTTCAACGTGGATAGCCCTGAAAGTTTTCGTCGCAGCGTCTATCGCTGGATTTTTCGAACCTTGCCCGATCCGTTCATGGACTCGATGGACTGCCCGGATTCGTCTCAACTCGCGCCGACGCGCAATAGCTCCGTGACTCCGCTTCAGGCCTTGGCGATGTTGAACAACCATTTCATCGTGAGGCAGAGCGAGCATTTCGCCAGTCGCCTGAGCCAGAGCAACCCTGACCTCAGCGCGCAGATCCGAGCCGCTTATCAATTGGCCTACGGACGGGAGCCCGCTTCGGGAGAGGTGAATGCCTTAGAGGCCTACGCTGCCAAACACGGTATGGCCAATGCCTGTCGCTTAATTCTGAACAGCAATGAGTTTATGTTTGTGAATTGATAGAGATGGCTAAACAACCGTCTGGTCCGTCTTGCCTGGGCGCAAAGCCTTGACGGCTTGCAGGCCATTCCCGAAAAACCAAAGACACTATGAACGGCTTGGTGAGATCAAATATTCCGCGGCGCGAGTTTCTCTGGCGTTTCGGCGGAGGCTTGGGCGGGGTCGCTTTGACCCAGTTGTTAGGGCAGAGCGGACTGTTGGCAGATGGAATTGCGACGAAGGCGCGAACCGATCTGAACGGCGGGATTCATCATCGCGCGAAAGTCAAACGAGTCATTCAGTTGTTCATGAACGGTGGTGCCAGCCAGTGCGACACGTTCGATTACAAACCTGAGTTGATCAAGCGAAGCGGTGAGAAAGGCGATTCTGGCCTCGCTGCGACGGTTACCGGCGTGCCCGGAAACTTGATGAAGAGCCCCTGGGACTGGAAACAGCACGGCCAGTGCGGGCGGTGGGTTAGTAGCGTTTTCCCTCACATCGCCGGGTGTGTCGATGACCTCGCGTTTCTCATGGCGATGGCATCGAAGTCGAACGTCCACGGCCCCGGCGTCTATATGCAGAACACGGGCTTCGTCACTCCGGGCTTTCCATGCATGGGAGCTTGGGTTTCGTACGCTTTGGGCAGCTTGACCGAGAACTTGCCGGCTTTCGTTGTAATCCCGGATTCACGGGGATTGCCGTATAATTCCAAAGGGAGTTTTTCGTCAGGCTTTCTTCCGGTGGCTCATCAAGGTGTGATCATCAAGCCGACCGCTCCGATTCCCATTGCCGACCTCTATCCGCCGGAATCAGCCAAGTTCATCACCAAAGCCAGCGAAGAGGAAGGCTTGGCCCTTCTCAGCCGAATGAATCGCGATCATCTCGCCAGGTCGGAGGGCGACTCGCGGCTCGACGCTCGAGTCGCTTCGTACGAACTGGCCGCCAAGATGCAACTCAGCGCTCCGGAAGTCCTCGATATCTCCGGCGAGAGCGAGGCCACACGCAAGCTCTACGGCCTCGACGAGAAGGCGACCGAGGATTTCGGCCGCAATTGCCTGACCGCGCGCCGTTTGTTGGAGCGAGGCGTGCGCTTTGTGCAAGTTTGGAGTGGGACAGCGGGAGCGACTGGAAATTGGGACAACCATGGTGATGTTGGCAAAGAGCTTGAATTCATCGCTGGCCGGACGGACAAGTGCGCGGCTGGATTGGTCAAAGATCTCAAAGCCCGCGGCATGTTCGAAGACACGCTGCTGATCTGGACCACGGAGTTTGGTCGAATGCCATTCAGTCAAGGAAGCAAAGGCCGGGACCACAACGGAGGCACTTTTGTTTCATGGCTGGCTGGAGCTGGCATCAAAGGCGGAGTCGCTTATGGCGAAAGCGACGAATGGTCCTGGAAAGCTTCAGTCAATAGGACCTATTGCTATGATTTGCACGCGACGATCCTGCATCTGCTGGGCATCGATCATGAGAAATTGACCTTTCGGAACAATGGCAGCAACCGGCGGTTGACGGACGTCCACGGCGAAGTCATTCATGATGTTTTAGCGTGAGGCCGAGATCACCTCGAGGTTTTGATTTAAGCCGGGCATTTCAGTGCGGCTCTGCTTTGTGAGGGCGGTAACTCCTCGGGCAATTCCATTCGGAGCCTGATGCGACAGGGCGCAGTGCCTCGCTCCCCTCCAGCCCCGTTACCAAACATCACCGCTTGGAGCGCTTCACGTTCATCGACAGAATACTGGCTCCATGGGAAATCGTGCCGCTGCCGCCCGTGATAACGCGCCGCACCGCCTGCCCGGTTTCGGGGTCCACCTTAAGCGAGGGATCGGTCATTTTTTGCTGCACCTCAAATCTTCTCGGTTGGAGCTTTGGATCCGTTGGAATGGTTTCGTAAATATAAGTTGCCATAGCCTATCGTGGAGTCTTCCCCGCAAAAACAAATTCCTACAAGCGATTCGCGCCTGGCCTTCCAAGCCGTAGCCCGCCCGTACGGGCTACGCGCTGAATCTGTCTATTTTGGTAAGTTGAGCTCGCTATTTTTTGATTCGATAGAATCTCCGCGGGTCAGAAATGGTTATGGTCGCTGGGCTGGCTAGACCGGCCACATCGGTCCAGGCGCCTGTTACTTCCGCCGCCGATTGAAGCGTGCCGCCGCCCGTCCAAGTGAGCACGATCTTATCCGCCTGTCGGACCACCGAGCCAAACTTCGGAGGTTCGGTGGATTGGGGAGGTGCTTCCGCTCCTACTGTGAATGCCACAAAATCAAGATCCAAAGCCCAGCTTTCCGCCGTTCTGCTCCCGCCAATTGCGAGAAATCCCACTCCAGCAAAATCATTTCCGTTTCCGGCCGTCACAACCACGTTGGTCGTGGCTTGACTGGATCCATCCAAATAAATCCCGACCACGTGAGTGCCCACCCCCGTTGGGTCCGCCTTAATGGTCAACCAATACTCGTGCCAGTCCGTGGGGTCTAACGCAACGCCGCGAAATTGGCCTGGGCTATCGAAGTTGACAGCGGCAGTGACGAAATTCTCATTGAGCTGATTCATGGTGAGACCTGAAAAGCTAGCTTTAGCGCCGCCAGCGACCGAGTCGTCGAAATTGTCATCAGGTACCGTCAGGGCAAAGGAAATGAGCCCACCACCCAACTGCGCGATCCCGACATTGGCTTTGCCGCCGTCGCTCACGAGATAACCGTCGCCTGCAGCGGGATATGCCTTGGCGGTCGTCCCGCCGGAAAGATGGAGTTGATCCAGCGGTGCCTTGGTCTTTGTTGGAGTCGGAATACGGGCGCGGAATGTCAGAGTCACTCCGTCGTCCAGGAGCGTGTCTGGAGCCCCATCGGCCGTAATGTCGTGTCCAAAGTAGATCTTTCGATTGCTGAAGTTGTCTGGAAATCCGTAATTTCGTGGGTCGCCCGGGTCCTGCATCCGCAAGAAAGTAACCCCGTCCTCCGTGATGCTCATGACACCTCCTGGCGCGTTTCCGCCGCCGAATGTTGGGCTCGGTGAAAGCGGGCCTCCAATTTTCGAACCGTCCCAAAGGTCGGAACCGTTGTCATGATTCCATGTTCCGTCGAGCGACGCGAAGCCTGTCCCATCGTCGCCGGCTTTGTCCTTATCTCCACCGAAGAAATACTTCCAGCCTCCCTTGGGAGCTGCATAGGCGACCCCTCGTGGTTGGGTCTGAGCGGAAACCGAATTCGCCGCCAAGCAGACGCCAAACAGAACAGCTCCAGCAGTTAAAAAAGCCTTCTGCAAATGCGATGGCTTTTCGAGGGCATTGGAATCATTTGGTGTTGGATTTTTCATTTGAGTTCTTTCCGTTAATTCTGTCAGAACAACATTGTCATCAAACGCAGAAATCGCGCGTACCGTCAAAAAGGGTGCTAAGCGCCAGAAACCTAGCGAGCTGACCTTCAATGTCAACTCAATTCTCGCTTTCTCTTCGACCTTACTGTGGCG
Source organism: Akkermansia muciniphila (assembly GCA_945861765.1). Lineage (GTDB taxonomy): Bacteria > Verrucomicrobiota > Verrucomicrobiia > Limisphaerales > SIBE01 > SIBE01. The sequence continues at coordinate 13,684 of CAMAWP010000152.1, forward strand.
AGTTTCTTCCGTATGGCTATTTCGACAATCGGTCCAGCACATTGCGCGTGACGCGATCCACAATCTTGTCCCTGCCGCGCAGGCCGTGCGACCAGTCCGTCGAGCCGCTTGTGAATACCGTGCCGCCTTGCGTGTAAACGCCGAGGCACGCGTTCCCAAGACGACCCTTTTCCCAGCGCTCATACCACTCTGCATCGTTCGGGTGCCATCGCACGGGACAGGTCGCGAGCACGGTGAAACTCTTCGGCGTCCCGTCGCGGTGCGTTGGGAACGGCAGACCGTCTCTCCAATCCAGCTCGCAGCCGTCGCATTCGTAGCCGACGATCGTGTCCTTGTCGCCGAACTTCTCTTCGCGCTGCACACCCGTGCCGGCGAAGACCCAATGTTCCGGGCGATGCACCGTGTACTCTGCCGGGTCGTTCATGAACTGCCCGTGGCTCTTGCGGTAGCCGCCCCAGAGGAACCCGACGCCTGTGAGCTGGTTCTCCGGGCGCTTCAGCAGATGATGGCTCCATGCAGTCGAGAGCGTTTTAAAGTCACCTGTCTGCCAGACGGGGTCCGTGGAATAACTCTGCTTCCAGCACGTCAGCGCGCGGCCGTTGTCCTCGCTGCGCACCTGCCAGCAAACCGAGTTGCCGCTGAAAAACGCGGCGTTCCCGCCGTCGGCGATGAATTTCTCCAGGTGGTCGCGCATCGGCCCTGACCAATATTCATCGTGCCCGATGCTGAGCACGAGCCGATAGTGCTTGAGGATTTCGGGGCGAAATTCGAGGTCGGAGTTCACCGCGTAGTCCAGTGTGTAGCCCTCGCGTTCGGCCCATTGCACGAATGGAAGCTCCCACGACCTGAACTGCGACGCGGGCGGGCGGTCGAACGACACGCGGCTACCCTGATTCTTCGAGAGGCCGTTGTAGGCGTAGAGACTGAAGCCGCCCCAGTTATTGTAGGCGTTGTAAGTGTTGCCGGCGAGTTGAAGGAGAATTTTGCTGTTTTTACCCGGCTCGGCGGCGCGCACGACGAAAAAGGCATCGCTCTCCGCGGTGCGACGGCCGCGTTGCGTCCAGCGCCCGCCCGCATCTTCGGCGTGAAATTTCACGACGTAGTAACCTGATCGCCACTCGCTAGGGATCGGCACACGAAAAGCCTCCGGCCAACGGCAGCCCTGTGCCGAGGCGTCCTCGGGCACGGGATATTCCTTGCCCGCCAGGTCGCGCTTGGTCCACACGACGTTTGTCTGTACGCCAAGGCGGGAAATCTCGACGGAGAATTTCGCCGCGCTGGTTGAGACGTGAAATGTCACATCCTCGCCGGGAGCATAACTCCGCTGCCCCGCGTAGCCCTCGACGAACAGCGACGGAACACCTTCCGCGGCTCGGGCCGGGGTGATAAGAAGTAGCGACGCGGACAGAATGAGTGCGTAATTGGTAAGAGGATTCATGGCGAGTGCCGAGGATTCTAAAGACCTCTGGCTGAATTGAAAAGCATGGAGTTGTCCTCACCGATGAATGATTTCCTCCGCCAGGTCGATGTCCAATGGCTAAACTAACTCAACTTTCGACGCAGGGGCATTTTTTTCTGGCGACCCGAGGATTTCTTGGGGTTTTTCGAAATTCGTCGGCAAAGGATTTCACTACATTTTTGGTTCCCCGCTGTTTTCAATGGAATAGGTCCACAGCGGATGAAGACCTTTTTTTCATCCCGCCAGGCTGAGTGGAGTTTGGACCTATTGGCTGCCTTCATCTCCCGGAGGGAGATTCGAGAATAGCCCACCCTTTCAAGGGTGGGATTAGGGAGTAAATAGCTAAAGTCCCGAAGGGACGGTTGAACTCTTCTCGGGCGATCCTTTGTCCTGAACAGACAGTTGGAGCTCACGTAGGACATTGGGGGATTCGGCCGTCCCTGCGGGACTTATGCAATCGCTCATGCGAACCCGGCAGTGAACTGCCGGGCTATTCTCGAATCTCCCTCCGGGAGACGAAGGCAGCCAATAGGTCCAAATTGCTCCCCGACCAGATTGGCGTTTTCTAAGTAGTGGTGTTTACACACCAAGTCATTCCAGCGTGCGATCTCGACTGGATCGACTAAGCATCGGACTTCCAGCGCATTCAGAACAGAGGATTGTTCGCGCTTGGGCAGGCAAAAGAGTGCTGACATCCCG
>CAMAWP010000153.1 GCA_945861765.1 Akkermansia muciniphila
CGAGACTCTCTCCGAGCTGTAGTCTCCGAGCCGGAAGCCGTCGAGCCCTGACATGCTCGATCGCCAGAAAAGGTCAGGGTTCGAGGGGACTCTCACCCCACCCAGGTTCATGGGCAGGGAACACCTCCAAAAATCGGACGTGAATCGAGGCCATGAACCTATCCACTGGTGGGGCGAGACTTCGTCGAGTCCTGATATTCTGATCGGCAAAATGTCAGGGTTCGACGGAGTCTCGCCCCACCCAGGTTCATGGAGAGAATTGCTGCGCCCCAGCGCGATTCCATTGCCACAATTTCATTCGGATTCCAGAATACTGTGCTAAATTTCCTAAAACTTTTTCAAGCTGCGATTGTCCAATATGACTGTGACGCGAGTGAAGGTGATGAATCTTATTGCAGGATGGATTCTGTCCGGCAGCTTGTGCATTGGTGCCGCCGTGGCTGCGAGCGCCGCGGACTTGCCGGCAGCCACCTCGGACGGCATTGATTTCTTTGAGAAGAAAATCCGGCCCGTGCTGATCGAGCGCTGTTACAAATGCCACAGCGCGGAAGCGGAAAAGCTTAAAGGCGGACTGCTCTTGGATTCGCGCGACAGCATGATGCAAGGAGGAGATGGCGGACCCGCTCTCGTTCCAGGCCAACCCGAGAAGAGCCGGCTCATCCAAGCCGTTCGTTACACGGATCAGGAATTGCAAATGCCGCCAAAGGAAAAACTCTCAGCGGCGCAAATTGCTGATCTCGAAACCTGGGTTCGAATGGGCGCGCCCGCTTCAGTGAGCAATGAAGCCCAAAAAATCGCCAGGTCATCTGCCCTAAGCTCCCAGAACTCAGCCAGCCATTGGGCTTTTCGGCCTCCAAAGAATCCTCAGATCCCCCAAGTCAAAGATCAAACATGGCCCAAACAGTCCATGGACAACTTTATCCTTGCCGAGCTGGAGGAACGGAAGCTCAAGCCTGTCTCGACTGCCTCGAAGCGGTCTCTGATCCGCCGCGCCACTTTCGACCTCACCGGTTTGCCGCCGACCCCTGAAGAAATCGAGGCGTTCTTAAATGACTCTTCACTCTCGGCTTTTGCGAAAGTCGTGGATCGGCTCCTGGGTTCGCGACATTTCGGCGAACGATGGGGGCGACACTGGCTGGACTTAGCACGCTATGCGGATTCCAATGGGCTGGAGATCAACCTTCCTTATTCGAACGCTTGGAGATATCGCGACTACGTGGTGGCTTCGTTGAATCAGGACAAATCTTTCGATCAATTTATTCGCGAGCAACTCGCCGGAGATCTTCTTCCTTACAGCACGGACGCGGAGCGGTTCGAGCGGTTGACGGCAACGGGTTTCCTCGTGTTAGGGCCGAAAGCGCTGGCGGAACCGAACCAAGCCAAACTCACGATGGATGTCGCGGATGAGCAGATCGACGTGACAACCCGTGCTCTGCTCGGGCTTACGGCCAGTTGCGCCCGTTGCCACGATCACAAATACGATCCGATTCCTACGAGAGATTACTATGCGTTGGCTGGCATTTTCAAAAGCACCGCCACGCTCTCAAGAGCCGGCCCAACGCCGCAAAATCCTGGCGCTCCACGTTGGATGGAACGTCCCCTGGCCACCGCGGACAAGGCCAAGGAGATCGAGGAGTATTCCACGAAGCTGAACACATTGGTCGAAGCGCTTCGGGTTTCCCGCGAGAATCCGGGTGGAATCCTTTCGACCAAGCTGCCCGGAATCGTCGTGGACAATACGGCCGCCCAACTCAGTGGTCGTTGGAAGACGGCGATTGCCTCGACCAACTTGTTTGTGGACAAAGACTACGTCCACGACGCCAATTCCGATAAAGGGAAAATGTCCGCCCGGTTTGTCCCCAACTTGCCGCATACCGGGCCCTACGAGGTGCTGGTCTCCTACACGTCCCACCCAAACCGGGCCACAAATGTGCCGGTGACCATTCACAGCCTGAACGCGACGAACATGGTGTCGCTGGATGAAAGGCGTCCTCCCACTTTCAAAAACGCCTTCAGCTCGGTGGGAACGTATGAATTCCAGGCGGGCACCAATGGATCCGTCGTAATCTCAAATGAAAAGACGAAGGGCTTCGTGGCTATCGACGCAGTTGATTTCATTCCGATCGACGAATGGAAACTGGAAGTGAGCCTGATGGAGCAAGCTTCCATGAAAGGGCCGACTTCATCCGTTGGCCCGATTCCAAACCTGGCGGAGCTAGGTTCCAAAACCGGAGAAGTGGCGGCAATGAAAGGCGCCATGGGTGGTTTCGTGACCACGACAGGGCTTGAGGACAAGATCTATGACTTGAGCGCGAACGCTCCTCCGCCGGCACCCATGGCCATGGCCGTGCAGGAAGGAACCATCGAAAATTGCCGGATCAACCTTCGCGGCGACCCAGAGAAACTCGGCGACGAGGTGCCACGCGGATTTCTGACGGTTGTCGGTGGGACCAACGCCAGCTCGTCTCTGACAAAACAAGCGAGCAGCGGTCGGCTCGAACTTGCCAATTGGATCGCGAGCCCGGGCAACCCTCTGACCGCACGCGTCGCTGTAAATCGCATCTGGCTTCATCTCTTCGGCAAAGGCCTAGTCGGTACTCCGGATAACTTTGGCCTTCTTACTGACAAGCCAACACATCCCGAGTTGCTGGATTACCTGGCCACGCAATTGGTGGAGGAGGGATGGTCGTTCAAAAAAACGATTCGCACGATCATGCTTTCGAGCACGTATCAAATGAGCTGCGAGCATGACTCCAAAGCGTACGCCAAAGATCCTGACAACCGCTATCTCTGGCGCATGAACCGCCGCCGCTTGGAAGCGGAAGCAATACGCGATGCTGTCCTGATGGTAACGGGCCAACTCGATATCACAGCGGGCGGTCCGCCGTTGCCCGCGAATAGCGCACCGATGAATAATCCGATGATGGGCATTCCCCAGGTAGCCAGCACTCGGCGCAGCATTTACTTGCCAGTGGTGCGCACTGACATGCTGGACATGTTTCAGGTGTTCGATTTCCCGGACCCACACACACTCTCCGGAAAGCGTCACGTGACCACAGCGGCCACGCAAGCGCTTTTCATGATGAATAGCGAGTTCATCCAGGAGCAATCGCGGAAGTGGGCCGAGAACCTACTGTCTCTCCAAGATGACGCTCAGCGCGTGGGCAGAGCTTACTTGCTGGCCTTCGGACGGCCCGCAACATCGGATGAAATCGACCGGGCGTTGCGCTTCGCTGAAAAACTCGGAGGAGCGTCCAGAGCGGAATTGACCACCGAGAAAAGGCGACTGATTGCGTGGCAGTCTTTTTGTCAGGCGCTCTTGGCGTCAACGGACTTTCGGTTTGTGGATTAAACAAAGGCTTTAAATGAATGCGTATTCTCTTCCCGGTATGAGCCGTCGCGAGATGCTCCGCAAGAGCGGTTGCGGCTTCGGCTATCTGGCGCTGACCAGTCTGTTTCAGCAGGCAGCCTTGGCGGCCGAGGCCAATCCGCTCATCTCCAAAGCGCCTCACTTTCCGTCGCGGGCGAAACGAATCATCTTTCTGTTCATGCACGGCGGGCCGTCCCATCTCGACACCTTCGATCCAAAGCCGCTGCTGGTCCGCGACAATGGAAAGCTCATGGCCAAGGTCAACCCGGCGGATCTCGTGGCGCCGAACAGCAAGTTGATGTCGTCGAAGTGGGAATTTCGAAAGCACGGCCAAAGCGGGCTCGAGATCAGCTCTCTTTTCCCCGAGGTGGCACAATGCGCCGACGACCTCTGCCTCATTCGGAGCATGCACACCAATGGGCAAGACCACGGCCAGGCGGTGTTGAAATTGCACACGGGCGCCAACACTCAAGTCCGCCCGAGCGTCGGATCGTGGATCATCTATGGTTTGGGGACGGAGAACCAGAACTTGCCGGGTTTCGTTACCATCAGCCCTCCCTTGCTGAATGGCGGTCCGCAAAACTATGGGTCAGCTTTCCTGCCGGCGGTTTACCAGGGCACGCCAATAGGGCGAGAAAACACTCCACTGAGCCAGGCGCAGATTCGGCATATTAAGAACTCACAATTGTCGGTGGAAATGCAGCGTGAGCAACTGGACTTGCTACAGGAGATTAACCGCGGCCATCTGAAGGAAGCCAAGCAGGACAATCAGCTCGAAGGTGTCATTGAATCGTACGAGTTGGCGTTTCGCATGCAAATGGAAGCGCCGAAGCTCACCGATCTCTCAGATGAATCGAAATCGACGCTCGATCTTTACGGCATTGATAAACAAGCCACCGATAATTTCGGTCGCCAATGTTTGCTGGCGCGGCGGTTCGCCCAACATGGCGTCCGCTTCATTCAGGTGAATCACGCATTCAAGTGGGACCAGCATGTGAATTTGAAGAAAGACCTTGAACGCAATACGCTCGAAGTGGACCAGCCCATTGCCGCGCTGCTCAAAGATTTGAAATCTCTCGGGATGCTCGAAGAGACACTTGTGGTTTGGGGCGGCGAATTCGGCCGCACTCCCACCTCCCAAGGCAATAACGACGGCCGCGACCATAACCCTCACGGGTTCACCGTTTGGCTGGCCGGCGGCGGTGTGAAAGGCGGTTTGGCTTATGGTGCCACAGATGATTACGGCTCTCGCGCTGTCGAAAACAAAGTTCACATGCACGACCTCCACGCGACGATTCTTCACCTGATGGGCATGGACCACACGAAGCTGACCTATCGGTACGCGGGCCGCGATTTCCGGCTCACCGATGTTCATGGCAATGTGGTCAAAGCGATCGTCGCTTAACGTCGTAGTGATGGCTGGGGAATTTCCGACTCCCTCCAAACCGAATGGCTGGCGTTGGGCTGGCCGACGAAGCCCCCTGAATTTATTTCGCGGTGAGAACTAGGTAATTTCGTTTGCCTTTGCGAAGGAGGAGATATTTACCGAAGAGCAGGTCATCCGGAGTGACGGCACGTTGGTGGTTGGTTTCTCGAACGTTGTTCAGGTAAATGCCGCCGCCTTCGATATCTTTGCGGGCTTGGCCTTTGCTCGAGCAAAGACCGGCGCAGGAAAGCAATTCCACCAAGGGCGTGCCTCCGCTCGCCAACTTCGCTGTCTCGATTTCTTTCGAAGGAACTTCACCAACAATGTCAACAAAAGTGCTTTCGGACACACCATCCAGACCTCCACCGAAGAGGATTTCGCTGGCGCGGATCGCTTCGGCAGTCGCGCTTTCACCGTGGATCAAGTCGGTCACCGCTTTGGCCAATGCCTTGTGCGCGATCCGGGCTTCGGGCTGTTCAAGGTGATGTTTTTCCAAAGCTTCGACCGCTTCGCGCGGCAGAAAGGTAAAGTATTTTAGATACCGGACCACGTCTCGGTCGTCAGCCCGAATCCAGAACTGGTAAAAACGATAGACACTGGTCCGCTTGGGATCGAGCCAGACGGCACCGGCCTCCGTCTTGCCGAACTTCGTGCCATCCGAATTGGTGATGAGCGGAAGCGTGAGACCAAAGACATGTTTACCAAGTTTTTTCCGACAAAGATCGAGGCCTGCAGTGATATTTCCCCATTGGTCGCTGCCGCCGATTTGCAACTCGCAATTGTAATGCTGGCAAAGGTGATAAAAGTCGAAAGCCTGAAGGAGCATGTAACTGAATTCCGTGAAGCTGATTCCCGCCTCGCGATCTTCCATGCGGGCGCGGACACTTTCCTTGGCCACCATCATGTTCACCGAAAAATGTTTTCCAACCTCGCGGAGAAAATCAAGGAAACTGACAGGCGCTGTCCAATCGGCATTATCCATCAAGCGCGCCGGATTGGCCTTGGTCTCGAAATCGAGCCAGCGAGCCAACTGGTTTCTCATGCCGGTAATGTTGGCCGCCAGAACATCTTTCGTCAGCAGTTGGCGCTCCGCGGTTTTCCCGCTCGGATCACCAATGGAGCCCGTCGCGCCACCCGCCACGGCGATGGGTTGATGACCTGCCAACTGAAAGCGGCGCAACGCCAGCAGCGGAACCAAACTCCCGGCGTGCAGGCTGTCAGCAGTTGGGTCAAAGCCGCAGTAAAGGGTGACTGAGCCCGCGGCGAGACGCTTCTGCAGTTCGGTGACATCGGTGCAGTCGGCGACCAGACCGCGCCATTCCAACTCTTCGTAAATATTCATTGGGAGACAAAAGTTATCGCGAGAAAACAAAATGGGCGAGCCGTTTCCAGCTCGCCCATCGAATCTCGTTCTAAGCCAAGTCGAACGCCCGCTTACTTCGTCTCATCCGCAGCGTCAAACGCATGCTGGAGAGCGACGAGGTCTTCACCCGGTTTCAGCGAATCAAGCACAGCTTGCTCGGCCTTGAGCTGTTCGTGTGAGTAATTGGCCGCCTTGATCGAGAGACCGATCCGGCGCTCGGCCTTGTCGATCTTGATAACGCGCGAGGTGACTTCCTGATCCACCCTTAGGACGTTCTTGATTTTGTCGATGCGCTCCTCGCTCACTTGCGAGATATGCACCAGGCCATCGATGTCATGCTGCAACCCGACAAATGCGCCGAAGCTCGCGAGCTTCGTGACTTTGCCGGTCACCAGATCGCCGACCTTGTAATACTTGTCGATATTGTTCCACGGATCCTCGGAGAGCTGTTTGAGCCCAAGCGAAATGCGCTGGTTTGCTTTGTCGATCTCCAAAACCACCGCTTCGACCTCCTCACTTTTCTTCAAGACTTCTGAAGGATGATTGATCTTCCGCGTCCATGAGATGTCGGAGACATGAATCATTCCGTCCAAACCATCTTCCAACTCGATGAAAGCGCCGTAGCTGGTGAGATTGCGGATGCGGCCTTTGACCTTGCTTCCCGGCGGGTATTTCTCCAACGCCTTGTCCCAGGGATTCGTTTCAAGCTGGCGAATGCCGAGTGAAATCTTCTGCTCTTCGCGATTGATTCCGAGAACGACCGCTTCGAGCTCTTGATCCACCTTAAGCACATCCGAAGGTTTGGCGATGCGTTTGGTCCAGGACAATTCTGTGACATGGACGAGGCCCTCGACACCCGGTTCGAGTTCGACGAAAGCACCATAAGGCACCAGGTTGACGACCCGGCCTTTGACCTTCGCGCCAATCGGAAACTTGGTTTCGATTTGGTCCCAAGGATTGGCCAACTTCTGCTTGAGGCCGAGGCTGACGCGCTCTTTTTCCTTATTGATGTCGAGCACGACGACATCGATATCCTGGCCGACTTTGAGAATCTCCGACGGATGCCCGATGCGTCCCCAGCTCATGTCCGTGATATGGAGCAATCCGTCCAACCCATTGAGATCGATGAAAGCGCCAAAGTCCGTGATATTCTTCACTGTTCCTTTGCGGATGTCGCCCGGCGTCATTTCCGCCAGGAGCTTCGCGCGTTTTTCATTCCGCTCTTGCTCGATCAACTCACGCCGTGAGAGGACGATATTTTGGCGCTCTTGGTTGATCTTAACGACCTTAAATTCATAGTTATTCCCGACCAGAGCATTCAAATTCTTCGGCGGAACAATGTCGATTTGCGAAGCTGGCAAGAATGCTTCGACGCCGATGTTGACCAGCAATCCTCCTTTGACCACGGCCTTCACCTTGCCAGTAATCGTGCCGCCTTCATTGCAGATGGTGAGGATTTTGTCCCAATTCTTCTTGAACTCGGCCTTCTCCTTGGAAAGAACGACCATGCCGTCCTTATCCTCGAGTTTTTCGATCAAGACATCGATTTCATCTCCGACTTTTGCGGTTTTGATGTCTTCGAACTCATTGGCGGAAATGACGCCTTCGCTCTTGTATCCGATGTCCACAAGAACTTCCTTGGGACGGACTTCGATGATGATTCCTTTTGCGATCTCGCCTGCAGCAAAGCGAACTGGGCTTTGCTTCATGGCTTCTTCCATTGTGAGCATAATGATGAATATGCGACTAATTGCGGGAGGCTTGGCAGGTGCCGAGGCACCTTAGAAGACTCCATTGCCCTAACGGACCAGACGTTGCGGTGGCAACGGAGGTTAAAGGTTAGGTTGCGACGTTAATTTTTCTTTTCTCAGCCTTATCGAACAGCCGCACACACGGCGTTCAGGCGACGAGTAAGATAGGCCCGGTGAAATGAGTTGCAAGAGAGAATTTGACCGTTCCAGAATTTGACCGCGACGTGGATCGTAATCGGCAATTTGTCCCGTGATGTGCAATCGGTCAGAACGCCAACAGATGCCAATAATCTCGCCGCGAATCACCCATTGGAGATCACGCGATGGACCAAACGCTCAGCTCAAATAGAGAAAGTTTAGGTTTTACGTTTCAAGTTCTCCGATTTAGCCTCGGACCATGTTTTCACACGTTGTCATTTTTTGGACCGATCCTGCCAATCCGAAAGCGGCCGACGATTTAATTGCCGGAGCGGAGCGCTACCTCAAACCAATCCCCGGTGTCATCAACTTCCACATAGGAAGAATGGCTGCCAGTCCCCGGCCTGTTGTCGATCAAAGTTATCAGGTCGCCTTGAATCTCATCTTCCCGTCCAAGAAAGCGCAGGATGAATATCAAGCCCATCCGCTCCACATCGAATTTGTCGAGAAAGTCTTCAAACCTGCGTGTAAGAAAGTTGTCGTTTACGATTTTGAATAAGCATGCAGCCAAAAGATGGCTTGCAATTACTGAAGTTTTATTTAGTTTTGCACGGACCTATTGGAAGCGAGCGTAGCTCAGCCTGGTAGAGCATCACGTTGCCAACGTGATTGTCGAGGGTTCGAATCCCTTCGCTCGCTCCATTTCTTCCTTCCTGATTCGTCAGAGGCTCCTCTGCGGAGACTTTCTTGAGTTCACAGGAGAGCTTGAACAAGGGAATGTTGTCCCTCCACTGGCCACGCAAATGGATATCCTTGATCGACTCCAGTTCTTTGGCAGCGATCCGCAAGCGCTTGGCAAACTCCACCTGCGGCCGATCGAAGGGAAACCCATAGCTGCCGCCGTGAGCTTTGCCTTCCAGCACCCATTGGATCAGTCTGTAGGCGCACAGGAACGGGAATCGCTCAAGCCTTTCTGCGGGCAGATAGCCGGCTTGAACATTCTGGCAAAAGCTCTCGGCCAACCCAGGCTGTTGATCGATCGTGGTGTTTAGCTGGCGGGACTGATGGGGAAGTTTCTCGCTGAGGGCGTGTTGGCGCAAGCGCTGGCGGATGGCGTCATAGTCCTGCTCCAGAAGATTTTTGCCGATATCTCTGAGAAAGTGAAAATGACAGATAAAATCCATGGTGCAGGGAAAGACTTTCTTGTCACACACCCGGTCCGCGCGGCCTGGCGCGAATGAGCTTGATGGTGGCCGTTCCGCTGCTATAGATTGCGATCTAGAATCTGAAATTATCCGGTGTTTTCATATCACATTCCATTCGGACACGGCTCAATAAAACCGATACCTTACTGGCCGGTGATGTGTTGTGAAGCATTGTCGGACCGGCTGAAGCCGGGACTACACACCTCGCGTCCTCCCGCCGCGTGTGAAATTTCCGGGCCAGAGGTCCCTTAAGATGTGGACACCGAAGAGCATTCCGATTGCAGCTAAGTTAAGGTTGGTGATCATGGCCACTACCGCTGCCGCGCTGTTGGTCACGTCGGCGGCCCTCTTCGCGTTCGAACGGATCAATTTTAATGCCAGATTAGAGCAGGATCTTTCGACGTTGGCGCACATCATTGGAGAAAATACAGTGACCGCGCTCTCGATGTATCAAATGGAGTTCGCGCGAGAAATTCTAGCGGCGCTCCAGGCAGAGCCTCAGATTGTCGCCGCCTGTATTTACAGCAAGGACGGAGGAATTTTCGAGCAATATATTCGAGCGGGCGCAAAACCGAATGTTCCTGCGCAGCCTTTGGCCGATGGGTTTCATTCAACGAAAGACCAAAAACTGTTCTTTGCGGGTCTGGTCGAAAAAAAGTCGAGCGAGAGAATGGGGACCATTTGCCTCTTGGCCGACTTTGGGGCCATGCGAAACCGGCTGCGATTATACACGCTGATCGTGGCCCTTGTGCTGCTGATTTCTCTCGTGATCGCATACGCTCTCTCGGGCCGTTTACAGCGAGTCATTTCGGAGCCCATCCTCGATCTCGTGAGGACAGCCCGAGTGGTTTCTGAGCTCAAGGACTATTCGATCCGAGCCGAGAAGCGGAGCGACGATGAGCTTGGATCTTTTGTTGAGGCGTTTAACCAGATGCTCGGCCAGATCCAGGAACAGGATCACGCCCTGCGCGAGGCCAAGGAAGAGCTGGAAGATCGTGTGCGGGAACGGACCCGGGACTTGTTCGCCTTGCAGCGGCAAAACGAATTGATCTTGAACTCCGCGGCGGAAGGCATTTGTGGACTTGATATGTCGGGCAAGATGACCTTCGTGAACCCGGCCGCCGCGGACATCATCGGCTGGACTGTCCCAGAGCTGGTGAGTCAGTCCGAGCACCATGTGTTGCGTCATTCAGACATCGATGGGGTTCCGTATCGAGATGGAGAATGCGCCGTGTGCGCTGCTTTGCTGGCAGGCAGGCCCTATCTGAGCGCGGACGAAATTATTTGGCGCAAAGATCAAACGAACTTTCATGCCGAGTATGCGCGGACTCCGATTTTGGAAGATGGGAAATTAATGGGAGCAGTCGTGGTCTTTAAGGATATCACGGAGGAGAAGCGCGCCGAACTGGAGTTGCAGGTTCTGAACAAACAATTGCAACGAGCCTCTCGGCAAGCCGGAATGGAGGAGGTGGCCACGGGGGTTCTCCATAACGTGGGCAACGTCCTCAATAGTGTCAACGTCTCGGCCACCTTGGTCTGGGAGAACGTCCGGCAATCCAAGTCATCCAACTTGGCCAAGCTTGCCGCATTGCTGCGCGAGCATGTCGGTGACTTTGGAGACTTTGTGGCGAACGATCCCAAAGGCAAAATGCTGCCACGTTATCTGGCCGATTTGGCCGAACATCTGAGCGAAGAGCAAAGTGAGATGAGCAAAGAACTTGAGTTGCTCATGAAAAATGTAGGCCACATCAAGGACATCGTCGCGGTGCAACAGAGTTACTCCAAGGTGTCGGGGCTCGTCGAGTCGTTGTCGCTGGCCGGTCTCGTGGAGGACGCCCTCCAGATGAACGTAGGTGTTCTCAAGCGCCATAACATCCGGGTGGTTCGCGAGTATGAGGACGCGCCTCCGGTGTCCTTGGACAAACACAAGGTGTTGCAGATTTTGGTGAATCTAATGCGCAACGCGAAATACGCGTTGACCCAGGGGGCATCTCTGGATAAGCAGATGACCCTCCGCATCGAAACGGAAGCTGGCCGAATAAAGATTACGGTCAAGGACAATGGAGTGGGAATTCCGCCAGAGAACATGATTCGAATCTTCTCGCACGGATTTACCACCAAGAAAGACGGCCACGGTTTTGGGCTCCACATGGGGGCCTTGGCTGCACGAGAGATGGGAGGTGTCCTGACGGCTCACAGCGATGGACCTGAGCAGGGTGCGACCTTCACGCTCGAATTGCCGATGGCAACAAAAGAGACGCAACATGAATACACTCAATAAGGAGAGAAATGATCGGATTCTCGTGATTGATGACAATCCAGCCATCCACGACGATTTTCGAAAAATCCTCACCGGAGCCAAAGGCCGATCCGTCAATCTCGCCGAAGCTGAACTGGCGCTGTTCGGCGACGCCCCCAAAGCTGTCCGCCCGACCAGCTTTCAGATTGATTCCGCGCTTCAAGGGCAAGAAGGATGGGAGATGGTCCAGCGCGCTCTCACGGACGGACGCCCCTACGCGATGGCTTTCGTGGATGTCCGCATGCCTCCGGGCTGGGATGGTGTGGAAACCATTACCCGCATTTGCAAGGTCGATCCTGATATCCAAATCGTAATTTGCACGGCTTACTCCGATTATTCCTGGGAAGAAATCGCCAGAAATCTGGGGGAATCCGACAACATGGTGATCCTCAAGAAGCCGTTCGATAATATCGAAGTCCTCCAGTTGGCTCATGCATTGACACAAAAGTGGTCCCTCAGCCAGCAAGCCAAATGCAAGATGTCTGACTTGGAGGAAATGGTGAATCAGCGGACGCGGCAAGTCCAGTTAGCGAACGAAAAGCTCAAATCGGAAATCGTGGAACGACAAAAAACAGAGGAAGCTTTGCGTTCTTCTGAAGATCGATTTTCGAGAGCCTTTAACTCGAGCCCCATACCCATGGCCATCCAGACGCTCAAGGACGAGCGCTTTGTGGATATCAACAATCGCTTTCTGCAGATGACAGGATTGAGTCGCGAAGAAATCATAGGCCGCACGCCCGCTAAACTGGAAATCTGGATTGATCGGGAGGCCCGGGGCCAGATGATCGAGAAGCTGCACAAGGAAAAGTCGGTCCGAGATTGGCCATGCCGGATTCGAGCGAAGTCGGGCGAAGGGCGAGAGACTCTCGTGTCGCTTGAACTGTTCAATTTAGGGAGCGAGCATTATCTGCTGACGATCGCTCAAGATATTTCTGACCGCTTGCGTTTGGAAAACCAACTTCGGCAAGCTCAGAAAATGGAAGCTGTCGGCAAACTCGCTGCGGGTGTCGCTCATGACTTCAATAACATACTGACGATCATCCAGGGATACACCAGCTTGGGATTGAGCGCTCCGAATTTGGACGCGGAAGCAGCGGACGCCCTCAACGAGATCTTACGGGCGGCTGAGCGGGCCGCGACATTGACCCGACAATTGCTCGCGTTCAGCCGAAAGCAACTCATGCAGCCCAAGGTGGTCGATCTCAACGAATTGATCGTGCAGGTGACTAGTATGCTCTCTCGCCTGATTGGCGAGGACATCAGCCTTCAGGAAAATCTTTCAGAGGCTCTGCCCTCGGTTTTCGCCGATCACGGGAACGTCGAGCAGGTCATCATGAACCTTGTCGTCAATGCCCGTGACGCCATGCCAAAAGGAGGCCAAATCATCGTGAGCACCGCGAAGGTGGAAATCGACGCCGCAATCGCCCGACAAAATCCCGAGGCTGTGCCCGGACAATTCGTTTGCCTGACCGTCGCGGACACGGGCTGTGGGATGGACATTGAGACCCAGGCGCGTCTGTTCGAGCCGTTCTTTACGACCAAAGAGGTTGGAAAGGGCACAGGAATGGGATTGGCGATGGTTTATGGCATCATCAAGCAACACGGAGGCTGGATCGAAGTATTGAGCCAGGTCGGTCAAGGCTCCACTTTTAAAGTCTTTCTTCCAAGCACCAAACTGCTCGCGGAAGCCTCAACCGATGATCAACAGGTGCCGGAGGCAGCCCTTGGTGGTCACGAAACGATTTTGGTGGTGGAGGATGAAAAAGGAATTCTCGAGTTGGTGCGAAAGGTCTTGCAGAGGCGTGGATATCGCATCCTCGTCGCTAGCAATGCCAAGGAAGCGCTCGACGTCTGGAAGGAGCATGCGGGTGAAATCAATCTGCTCCTCACGGATCTGGTGATGCCGGGCGGAACGACGGGCCTGGATCTGGCGGAAATATTGTTGCTCGAGAAGGCTGAACTCAAAGTCATTTACACGAGCGGTTATAGCCTGGCTCTGTTCGGACAGGATTGTCCGGTCAAAGAAGGATTCAACTTTCTTCAAAAGCCCTACCAATCCCTGCTGCTCGCTCAAACAGTTCGGAGCTGCCTCGACGCGCCGAAGAAACCGCCCACCCATCTCTCATCTGAACAAACGGGTGCTTGAGCCACTGTGACGATCGTTAGCCAACGGCACGCTCCCTTGGTTCGCACCCCGTCATTGAGAATTCGTTCTGTCGATTCTTGACGGCCGATCCGCTCACGTTCCTCGCACCGCCGCGTTATGCTGAACTACTTAGCGAGCCTCACAACGGCGCGGTTGATCCTTTGGTGCTATTTCATCTGGTATCTCGTCGTTCTCGTCGGTTACTTCGATCCTAACCCGGCGCTTTGGCTGACTTCGCTCGGGCTGAGTCTCATCATAGGCTTTGCGCTGTTGATCAACACCACCGCCTCGGGCTCAAAGAAAATACGGCTGGATCGCTGGCAAATCTTCAGGCTCTTTCTGATGCCCTTCTGCGTCTCCAGCTTTGCCGCCTTGGTGAAGGGCAAAGGGTTTGTTCTTATCTTTTCCCGGAAACCATCCGAGGTCTTGATCGCCGTGGGAATCTGCGCCGTATTCTGCGCCTTGGTCGCGCTGCTCAAGCGCTAGGCATGCTCACTGGAAGCAATGGGGCTGGGGAGTGTTGGAGTTCTGAATTGAACATTCTAATACGCCGGTTTCTCCTTCATATCGAGTTCACCGCGCACAAGTACGAAGATTGTCGTTGACACTACGAATACTTTCGTACTTCATCGCGGAAGCTTTCGAAAGATCACTATGGCAAAACCCATTCTGCCCCGTCCCACGGAATCCGAGCTCGCCATCCTCCGTGTTCTTTGGCTGCGCGGCCCCAGCACCGTCCGCCAAGTCCAAGAGGAACTCGGTGAAGAGACCGGCTACACCACCGCCCTAAAATTGCTGCAAATCATGACCGAAAAGAAGCTGGTGACTCGCAATGAATCCGAACGGACGCACGTCTATCAAGCGCGGCTGCCGGAAGAGGAAACACAAAAGCAATTGGTGAGCGACCTTCTGCATCGGGCGTTTAGCGGTTCAGCTAAGAAATTGGTGATGCAGGCGCTCGCGACTAAAAAAGCTTCGCGGACTGAATTGGCCGAGATACGCAAACTAATCGATGAAATCGAAGGAGGTTCCCGATGAACAGTTTTATGGAATGGTTTCGCCAACCGGTGGTGGAAGCATTGGGCTGGACGCTGCTTCACTTCCTCTGGCAGGGCGCGGCCATAGCCGTTCTCCTGCTGCTAGCGCAAGCGGCCTTGCGCAAAAGTCCGTCGAACGCTCGTTATCTCGCTGGATGTCTTGCTCTGTTCTTCATGGCGGTTTCTCCGGTGCTGACGTTTGGCTATCTGACAAAGCGACGAGAGCAATCTGTGATTATGCCAGCCCTAACCTCTGTCGTCTCGCGAGAAACTGTTGTCACGTTTCCCACGGTCGCGTCGTCGCCGTTGGAGTTCGAGGCAGTCCCCGTGCGGATTCACGCGCCCAGCTTCGTCGTTCGCGTGGAGAATTCTCTGCCTTGGCTCGTAGCAATCTGGCTGTCGGTCGTATCGGTGCTTTCGTTGCGATTATTGGCGGGCTGGCTTTACGTCAGCAAGATCGGGAGCAGTGCCACGGAGTCGATCGGCGATCCGTGGGAAGAGAAACTGGCTAACCTAATTCGGCAACTCAACGTTAGCCGGCCAATCCGCCTCTTGAAATCTGCTTTGGTGGAAGTGCCGACTGTCATCGGCTGGTTCCGGCCGGTCATCTTGCTTCCCGCCAGTTCGCTCACGAGTCTAACGCCTGCTCAACTCGAAGCGATCATCGCGCACGAACTTTTCCATATTCGTCGTCACGATTATCTGGTCAACCTGTTGCAGAGCGCTGTGGAAACGCTCCTTTTCTATCATCCGGCGGTATGGTGGGTTTCCCGTCAGATTTGCCAGGAACGGGAAAATTGCTGCGATGATCTGACGGTTAAAATCTGCGGCGATCGCATCGCTTACGCAAAAGCTTTGGCCACACTCGAAGAATTACGCAGCAGACCGCTCCAACTGACTGTGGCAGCCGGAAGCGGTTCACTGTTGCAGCGCATCCGGCGGTTACTGGGATCGCCGGCCACGCCTGATCGTTCGGGTTGGTTGGCGGTGGGCGCGATTGCGTTTCTGGTGCTGGTCGCTTTCCTCGCAACGAGCCGCAGA
>CAMAWP010000154.1 GCA_945861765.1 Akkermansia muciniphila
CGGCATTGAAAGTTTTCTCGGGATTATCCTTTGATTCGTCGCTCAAACGCACCGCTCCATCCTCGCACCCAGAAACGATCTTCTTGCCATCCGACGTCCAGGCCAGGTCATTCACACTGCCCGGATGGCGCCCAATAGTAATCTTCTGCTCCTTGGTTTTGATGTCCCACACCTTGATCTCCTTGTCGGCGCTGCCAGAAGCCAGCAGCGAGCCATCCGGTTTGAAAGCCAGCGCGAGCACATGCCCGCCATGTCCCTCCAACCGCGCAATCTCTTTACCCGTGGAGAGTTCCCATAATTTCACTAGTTTATCCACGCTGGCTGTAGCCAGCAGCTTGCCATCGGGACTCACTTTTAAGTCCAATAAGGTGTCGCTGTGCGCCGTCCACGTTGCCTTCGGGGCTGCCTCACCGACGGCCCATACACCGACCAATCCGCTTTGCGTTTCTGCTCCGTCGGCGGCGATCAGAGTGGTGGAATCAGGGGTGAAATCGAGCGCCGTGACTCGGCCGATCAAGTTGGTAATCTCCAAGGATTGCTTCAAGCCTTGAGCATCCCAAAGCAAAATCCGACGATACCCGCCCGAGGCCAACCATTTCCCGTCCGGACTCCAAGCCAACGACTGGACGACGTCGCGGTGCGCTTCAAGCCTTCCCAGAATCGGATGGTTCGTTTGGCCGACGTCATAAACGCAAATCTGATTCACATGACCAACGGCCAGCTTCTTTCCGTCACTTGAGAGCGCGATGGCCAACACCGGCTGATAGGAAATGGGAAGTGGTCGGAGTTTCCTCGCGTGGAGGATCGCATTGGTTTCTGCCAATGCTTTTTCGTCCCACTTAGCGCCGTCGTCGATCCAAGCCCGCATCGTGGCGACTTGCTCGTCGGTCAGTTGCTTTTTCGGCGGCATGTGCGGATCGGCGTCGGGCAATAGAACCTGCGCCATCCGGCTCTCGCTCGCCTTGCCGGGCACAACTACGGGTCCATTCTCGCCGCCCTTTAACAAGGCTTCGCGTGATTCCAAGATCAGCTCCCCTTTCTTCTTCTCGGCGTTGTGGCAATTCAAACAATTCTTCCTCAGGATCACCATGGCTGTGCTGGCCAAGGCATTCGTTTGATTT
Source organism: Akkermansia muciniphila (assembly GCA_945861765.1). Taxonomy (GTDB): domain Bacteria; phylum Verrucomicrobiota; class Verrucomicrobiia; order Limisphaerales; family SIBE01; genus SIBE01. Next base: position 1,122 of record CAMAWP010000154.1, read on the forward strand.
GCGCTGGCCGGGCTTTGCTTCGCGCTCACGCCTGGCAGTGGAGTCGATGTGCTCGGCTGTTGGATTCCTGGTGGTTGAACTTCCCCGATCGCGACTGGGCTCGCAAGAATCATTAGGACAACGAGCGCGAACGGTACCGTGATGATCTGGAGCACGCGATTCATTGGCGGGATTCTAAAGCTAGATTTGAAAGTTGAAACCATGGATTTCACAAACTTCACGAATCGACGCGGATGAGAAGCGCTCTAGAAGAATTAGGCCGCGGAGCTAGGGGCCGCGCTTCTTCATTCCGCCATTGACCTTTCCCAACGCTTCAGCCAACGCATTCCAATCGTCTTCCGTCGTTTCCCAGCCGCTGCTGAAACGCAGCACGCGGGCAGCCTCAGCCGAAGAATAACCCATGGCAACAAGGACTCGGGAAGGCTCCTCACGACCGCTCGCACACGCCGAACCAGTCGAAACAGCAAATCCGATTTTGTCCAACTTCACCACCCAACGCTGTTGGCAATCAGCCGCTGGCATGAGCACGGAAACCGTATTCCATAAACGATCCTGTCCGGCCCCGACAACGACGGAGCCAGGCAGCTCGCGCTTCAGACGCGCCTCGAACTGTTCACGCCAGCCTGCTCGTCGCTGAACCTCGCCTTGGGCGATCAGCCCTTCGCGCGCTTCGAGAGCCGCCAGCATTGAAATAACACCGGGAACGTTCTCAGTCCCGGCGCGCCGACCTTCCTCCTGTTTCCCTCCGAACAAAAGCGATTGAAAACGCCCTTTCGAAGGACACTTCAGAAACCCGACACCTTTTGGTCCCCCAAATTTGTGAGCGGAGCCACTCACAAAATCACACTCGCCGAGCCCGGCGGCCGGCAGCTTGCCGACCCATTGAGTGGCGTCGCAGAAAAACGGCACCCGATATTCGTGGCACATGGTTCGCGCTTCCCGCCATGGTTGAAGAACGCCCGTCTCATTGTTTGCGGCCATCACCCCGATTAACGCGGGTCGAGCGCACGCGAGGTGATCCCTGAGCCAGTCCAGGTCTGTCGCCCCTGAGCGCGTCGTCGGAATCCACCGAAGTCGTTTCGAAAAATAATGCTTCGCGGCCTCGACGACGCAAGGATGTTCAATCGCCGAAATCCAAACTTCCTCTTCCGCAGCCGATGCGGAAGCGAAGTGATGGAGCACCGTGTTGTTCGCCTCGCTGGCTCCCGAGGTCCAGACAATGTCCAGCGCATCGCAACCCAAGAACATAGCCAGCCTCTGACGAGCCTCAGTCAAGGCTGCATCAGCGCGCGCTCCGAGGCGATGTGGGCTCGAAGGATTGCCAATGTATTTCTCCGTGGCGTCGAGCCAAGTTTCCCGAGCATGCCGCAGCATCGGCGTCGTGGCGTTATGGTCAAAGTAAATCATCCAGATCTTCAGCGAATCACCCAGGCACCGAAGCGGACCGCTTGAAGGAAATTTTTTGAGCGGCGTTGATCACCTGTTTTCATGAGGCTAGATTAGGTGGGCTCAAGCAGGGCGTCAAACACCGCCTCGATGTACTGAGGTGGTAAATAGGTCAGTTCTTGATATTGACACATCAGCCGACGCCGGGGATTCTCCGAGCATGGCACGCAAGTTGAGAGTCGAGTATCCCGGCGCGATCTACCACCTCCTGAACCGTGGCGACCAGGGCAAGCTGATTTTCCACGACGCGGTGGACAGGCGGCACTTCGTGGCTGCGCTAGGCGAGGCGTGCGCCAAGACCGGCTGGCTGGTTCACGCGTATGTCCTCATGCCCAATCATTTTCATCTGGTGGTCGAGACGCCCCAGGCGAATCTAGTCGTCGGCATGAAATGGTTCTTGGGCGCTTACACCAGCCGATTCAATCGGCGGCACAGGCTGTTCGGCCCCGTTTTCTCGGGGCGTTACAAGTCGTTGATCGTGGATGGCTCGCGGAGCGGCTATCTCAAGAGCGTTTGCGATTACGTCCACCTCAATCCCGCGCGGGCCAAGCGAGTGGCCGCCAAGCAACCGTTGAAGGGTTTCGCTTGGAGCAGTTGGCCGGCGTATCTGCTAGCCCCGTCCAATCGACCCACCTGGCTGCGAGTGGACCGGTTGATGGGCGAATGGGGTATCGAAACGGACAGCTCGGCGGGCCGGCAACGGTTGGAGCAAGCGGTGGAGGAGCGGCGAGGAGCGGCGGATGGCGAGGAATTCAATCCGATCCGGCGCGGTTGGTGTTTTGGGAGAGTGGCATTTCGGCAGAAACTGCTGGCGCGGATGCGCGAGTGGATTGGTGCCGATCATGACGGCAAGGGAACGACAAAGACTGCGGTGGCCAAGGCGGAACGGATCATAGCGGAAGAACTGAAACCGCGCGGGTGGAAAAGAGCCCACCTGCGAGCCACCCCAAAGGGAGATGCCGTGAAAGTGGCATTGGCGGCGCGTTTGCGGAAGGAGACGGCGCTGACAGTGGACTGGATAGCCGAGCGCCTGGAGATGGGAACTCCAGCCTATCTGAATCATCTGCTGTATTGTTTGAGAAAATCCAAGTGACGACCCTCTGAGTCGTTCTCGCCGCGTTCGGTAACGCAACAGTTCATTCTGATCATTAAGTTTACAACGTCATCCTCGATCTGCTATTGCTGAGATCATGAACCGTCTCAGGCAGGCTGCCCATGAAGCGACCCACCCCTACCCCTCCCAGGAGGACAGATTTGTCCGTTCCCCTCCTGGGAGGGGAAGGGGTGGGTTCAGAGTCGCCCTGCGCGCGCGAAGTCCGGGGAGTTCTCTCCTGGCAGGGCTTATCGCATCGTTCCTAATCTCCAATTCGATATTAACCATCGGGGCAGCTCCAATTTCGCTGCACCCGGAGAACTCCCACTACTTTCTTTACCAGGGCAAACCGACAATTCTGATTACTTCCGGCGAACATTACGGCGCCGTTGTAAACCTCGACTTCGATTACGTTCGGTACCTCGACGAACTAAAAGCGAAAGGTCTCAACAACACCCGGACTTTTACCGGCGCCTACGTCGAGCCGCAGGGCGCTTTCAACATTGCCAAGAATACCCTTGCGCCAAGCGCGAACCGATTCATTGCGCCGTGGGCTCGAAGTGCCACGCCGGGCTACGCCAATGGCGGCAATCGCTTTGACCTGACCAAGTGGGACCCCGCGTACTTTCAGCGGCTCAAGGATTTTGTCGGTCAGGCTCGCAAGCGCGGTGTGATCGTCGAGGTGAATTTATTTTGCCCTTTCTACGAAGATTCTCAATGGAATCTCAGCCCACAAAATGCAACCAACAACGTCAACGACATTGGCAACGTCTCTCGGACCAATGTTTATACGCTAGACAAGCACGGAGGGCTTCTCGCGGTGCATGAGGCTATGGTCCGCAAAATCGTCACCGAGCTGAAGAGTTTCGATAACGTCTATTTCGAGATTTGCAATGAGCCTTACTTCGGCGGCGTCACCACGGAATGGCAGCATCATATCGTCGATGTGATTGTGGAAGCTGAGAAAGGTTTGAAGGCCAAGCATCTGATCTCGATGAACATTGCGAATGGATCGGCGAAGATTTCAAACCCTCACTCCGCGGTTTCGATATTCAACTTTCATTATGCCACGCCGCCGACGGTGGTGGCCTTGAATTACAATCTCAACATGGTGCTCGGCGACAATGAAACCGGTTTCCGTGGCACGAACGACACGCCCTATCGGGTCGAGGCATGGGATTTCATCATGGCCGGCGGAGGTCTGTTCAATCACCTCGATTACTCCTTTACCGCGGATCATGAGGACGGGACATTTGTCTATCCATCGACCCAGCCTGGCGGGGGGAATCCAGCATTTCGCGCGCAGATGAAAACCCTGAAGGACTTCATCAACAGCTTTGAGTTCATCAAGATGAAGCCGGACGGTTCGTTCATCAAAAGGGGAGTTCCCCTTGGAACCACGGCCGTGGGTTTAACGGAGCCAGGCAAAGCCTACGCAGTTTATATCGCTCCAACGCCAATTCCTAAAGATCAATTCTCGGTTCGATGGACCGGCAAAGTGGAGCCGAAGTTTTCCGAGAGCTATACCTTTCACACATTCTCAAATGACGGCGTTCGTTTGAGCGTGAACAGCAAGCCCATCATCGATAATTGGACCGAACATCCAGATCAGGAGGATGCGGGAACTATCACCCTAAAAGCCGGGCAAAAATACGATCTCAAGTTGGATTACTATCAAAGCGGTGGAGGCGCAGCCATGAAACTGATGTGGTCCAGCCCAAGCCAGCCCAAGGAGATTACTCCCCAATCCCAGCTTTTTCTGGCGGACGGGAAGCGGCACGGACTCCAAGGAAGATATTACGTTGGAAAGAATTTCGAGCTTCTAAGGCTCAACCGCGTGGATGCGGCGGTTGATTTCGATTGGACTGGCGTTTCCCCATTCGCTGACCTTTTGAAAGGCTCGGCGACAAATCAAACCGTCGAACTCTCCCTCAATCTTCCGCCCGGCGTTTACAAAGCGGAGTGGATTAACCCTAAAACTGGAAACGTGGATAAGCGCGAAAATATTAAAAATACCGCCGCCGCGGTAACGCTCGTCTCACCGACCTTCTCAGAGGATGTCGCCCTGCGAATCAAGACAAAATAAGCTGCGGCGAGCGCCACGGTGGTCAGCAACACCAACGAGGCGGCTGCGGCTGATCCGTCGCAGGATTCCAACTACCGTCCCGGACGAACTCCCATGAGCCGGGCTTTGACCACCGAACGGCCTGACGTCAAGGTTCCTCCGTGCGCGCCCGCGTGATGTTTGTGATCATCGAACGCAGCAGAGACCGATTGAAATGGTTTGCCGCCCATCTCGACAAAAACCTTCTCCACCTGCGCGCCTAAAAAATCGCCGATATACCGCGCGATGCGTTCCTGCTTTTGCAGAGCTGCCTTGATGTCGCCAACGGCCGCTTTGACTTCCTCCGGTTTCTTTCCCGCATCCACCAGTTTTTTGACCTGCTTGCGCAATTCGATAAAATAGCTCTGCTGATCCTCGAGTATCTGCGCCGTTCCCATCGGTCCATGTCCTGGACAGACTGTTTTGGCGCCAAGCTTTTTAACGGCTTCGAGCGTTTGAATCCATTGTTCCGTGTTACCGTCTCCCACAAAGTTGTACGGACCGTTGACGCAGGCGTCGCCCGTAAAAACGATCTTCTCTTTAGGCAACCAGGCGAATCCATCGCCCTGGGTGTGCGCCACCCCGAAATGGAGGAGCTCCACTCGATGTTTACCATCGTCGAAAATCATGTCTTTACGGAACAGCAAGGTCGGAGGTTTCAGCTTGCTCGCGGCAACATCCTTCCGGCCCTTGGCCGCATCCTCCCAACGCCCCGGCGTGTTTCCGTAAAAGCTGGTTTCATACTTTTTCATCTCGTCGATGACGCCCGTATGAGCGACCGGCACTGCTCCATTATCCACCCAAACCTGGTTTCCGTAGGCGTGGTCGCCGTGGTGATGCGTGTCGAAAACAAATCGAATCGGCTTGTTGGTAATAGCTCTGATCTTGGGAATGATTTCCTGGGCGCCGGACGGAAAATTTCCGTCGATGACCAGCACGTAATCTTCAAAAACGATCCAACCATTGTTGCAATGGCCCTTGCCGCTCAGGTCTCCTTCGTGGAAATAGATGTCAGGCGCGACGGCCTCCGATTTATTGACTTCACTTCGGGATAAAACAGGGATGAATAAAGCTGCGGCCAGTACCAGAAGAATGTAAATTCGCTTAGGTGAGTTCATGCCCGGAGGGTTGAGCAAAAACTGGATCAAGTCAACGCGGAAGCTCCTCCTCCATTCTCCTCTCGCGCGACGGGGATTGATCCGCATTTTCAGACCGCGCTAAAATCTTCAGCATTCGATGACTGTGAACTCTGACTCAATCAACGGGCCCGCGCCTTTCGGCGTGACAGACAGCCTTGGACGGGTGCATGGTTGTTCTCCGATGAGAACACGTGTCTTTCAAATCACTTTAGTTTCAGTCATGGTATCGTTCGCGTGGAGATCCTGGGCGGCAGACACGCCGACACCGTTGCCGCCGGTCAATTTCAATCGTGATATCCGGCCAATCCTCTCGGAGAATTGTTTCGCCTGTCACGGCCCCGACCAGAAGAAGCGCAAAGCAAAACTGCGGCTCGATATCAAAGAAGATCTCTTTGCGAAGCGCGGGGATCATACGAACGTCGTTCCCGGTCATCGCGGCGATAGCGAGCTGCACCGACGCATTACGACGGCGGATGAGGACGATCACATGCCTCCAGCAGAATCAGGAAAGAAACTATCCCCAGCTCAAATCGACCTCATAGGACGCTGGATTGATCAGGGTGCGACGTGGCAGGGACATTGGGCATTCATCAAGCCAGAACGTCCGACGTTGCCCACGGTCAAGAATACGCCCCGGCTCAAAAACGAGATCGATCACTTCATCTTGTCCAAGCTGGAAGCCGCCGGCCTTCAACTCTCGCCAGAGGCCACCCGGGAAAAACTGATCCGCAGGCTCAGCTTGGATCTGACTGGCCTGCCTCCGACGCCGAAAGAAATTGATGCGTTTGTTGAGAATGACAGGCCCGACGCTTACGAAAAGCTGGTCGATCACCTGCTCGCTTCGCCGCGCTATGGCGAGCGGATGGCGCTACACTGGCTTGATCTTGCCCGCTATGCCGACACGCACGGGTACCATCTCGATGCCGGCCGCGAGATGTGGAACTGGCGCGACTGGGTGATTGAAGCGTTTAACAAAAATCAGCCATTCGATCAGTTTACTCTGGAACAGATCGCCGGTGACCTTTTGCCTAAAGCAACGACTTCGCAGAAATTGGCGACCGGTTTCAACCGGAATAGCATGATCAATTTCGAGGGAGGCGCCATTCCGGAGGAGTACCTGACGCAGTACATCATCGACCGCGTCTCGACAACATCGACGGTTTTTCTGGGACTGACGATGGCCTGCGCGCAATGTCACGACCACAAGTTCGACCCTATTACGCAGAAGGAGTTCTATCAGTTCTACGGATACTTTAACGCGGTGCCCGAAAACGGGCTCGATGGGGGGAAAGGCAACGCTGGGCCCCTGATTTCTCTTGGCACACCCGAGCAGGAAACCAAGCTCGCGGCTCTCCATCTCGCAGTTCAGAAAGCCGAGCAGCAGCTTAAAGACGAGTTGCTCGCAGTCGATGCGGCGCAGGCCGTATGGGAAAAGGAGGCGGTTCGACAAGCTCAGATCGAATGGACGGTATTGGACCCAGTCGAATACAAATCTCAACAAGGATCGACGCTGACCAAGCTCGAAGACAAATCCATCGTCGCAAGCGGTGCCATTCCAGATCACGATGTCTTTGAGCTGAACGCGCGCATCGATCAGACCCATCTTACGGCTATCCGACTCGAAGCGCTGAGAGACAATTCACTCCCGGAAGGAGGACCTGGCCGGTTCAAGAATTCAAATTTCGTTCTGAGCGAATTTGAGCTGGACGCGATCTCGGTAGCTGATCCGACCCGCAAGGAAAGAATCGCGTTCGCCAGCGCCACCGCTGATTTCTCGCAATCAGGTTTTCCCGTGGCGAAAGCAATTGACGGAGACAAACGGACCGGCTGGGCCATCGATGCGCCTTCCCGTCATAAGAGCGGCGTGGCGTGGTTTGCCAGCTCCAAGCCATTCGGATTCGCTGGAGGAACCGAGCTTCGGTTCCGCCTCCGCTTCGAAGACGAGCATGCCCAACATGCTCTGGGACGGAGCCGTTTGGCAGTGAGCACCGATCCTGCCGCAGCGAAGCCGGGAGACTTCATCCCGCCCGAGATCAGCAGCATCCTGGCTATTGCGGAGGAGCAACGGACCAAAACACAAAGGGACGGACTTCAAAAATACTATCGAGAAACCTTCTCGCCCGCTTTCAAACAGCGCACGGGAGAAGTTACCAAACTTCGCAAATCTTCCACTGATTTCCAAAAAAGCATTCCAACCTCGATGGTCATGGAGCAAATGGCCAATCCACGCGACACATTCGTTCTGGTTCGCGGCCAATACAACAACCGTGGAGAAAAGGTTGTTCCTGGTGTTCCAGCGAGCCTTTCACCTTTGCAAAAAGACGCCCCGCCGAATCGGCTCGGCTTGGCAGAATGGCTGGTGGATCCTTCTCATCCGCTGATGGCCCGCGTGACCATCAACCGATTTTGGGCCATGGTGATGGGGTCTGGCCTAGTGAAAACAGCGAACAATTTTGGCGCGCAAGCAGAGTGGCCCAGCCACCCGGAACTGCTGGATTGGCTTGCGACTGAGTTCATCCGCAGTGGCTGGAACGTCAAGCACATGATGAAGCTCCTCGTAACCTCCGCCACCTATCGGCAATCGGCCGTGGTCACGCGTGAGCTGGAGGAGAAGGATCCGGATAATCGACTTTATGCGCGCGGTCCCCGTTTCAGACTTTCCGCGGAAGCCGTTCGTGACAACGCTCTGGCGATCAGCGGCCTGCTCGCCGGAAGGATTGGCGGACCGAGTGTTTCACCCTATCAACCGCCCGGGCTTTGGGAGGAACTTTCCTCCCGCAAAGACTCCGGGAACTGGACCGCCCAGCGGTTCGTTCAGAGTCACGGAGAAGATTTATATCGACGAGGGATGTACACCTTCTGGAAACGCACCTCTCCCCCACCCTCGCTCCAAGCCTTCGACGCTCCGGATCGTGAGACCTGCACCGTGCAGCGAGACCGGACCACCACACCGCTCCAGGCGTTAGTGCTGATGAACGATCCAACGTATGTGGAGGCAGCCCGCGCTCTAGCGGAACGGATGATGACCGAAGCCAAGCCTAACCCCGCGGATCGTATCGGCTTCGCCTTCCGCCTTGCCCTGGCCCGCCGTCCAACCGATGCCGAGACCAAGGTCCTGCTGGACCTGTACGAAAAACAGATCAAGCGGTTTGCAGGAAATCCCGACGGCGCCCTTAAGCTGATCAATTTGGGTGAAGCTAAGCGAAACGAAAAGCTCGACGTCACTGAGCTGGCTGCGTGGACGAGCATCGCCAGCATGATTTTGAACTTGGATGAAACGATCACGAAGGGATGACGACGACCCATCCATCCCAAAAACTGACCCATGCACAAAACCTCCTTTTTCCAAGTTACCTATTCTTTAGCGACTGGCGGTTAGCCACTGTGAGCCTCAAATGAACATCCAAAACGAATTCCGGAAACAGATCACTCGACGCCATTTCTTCGGGCGCGCCAGCTTGGGCATTGGCGTCGCGGCGCTCGGTTCGATCCTGAACCCAAGTCTCTTCGCTGGTGCCCCGAAGCAGGCGCTCACCGGCCCGGGAGGCGCCCTCCAGGCGCTTCACTTGGCTCCGAAGGCCAAGCGCGTGATTTACCTTCACCAATCCGGAGCCCCTTCGCATGTGGACCTGTTCGATCATAAGCCGGCCATGCAACAGTACCATGGACAGGAGCTGCCTGGATCAATCCGGATGGGACAACGCGTTACTGGCATGACTTCAGGCCAAGCCAAGTTTCCCGTTGCGGCAACGCAATTCAAATTCTCGCAGCACGGGAAATGCGGCACCTGGTTGAGCGAATTGCTCCCTCACACCGCGAAGATCGTGGACGATATCGCGGTCATCAAATCGATGAACACCGATGCGATCAATCACGACCCGGCGATTACGTTCATCCAAACTGGCAGCGAGCAGCCAGGGCGGCCATCGATGGGATCATGGCTCAGCTACGGTCTGGGCACTGAAAACCAGAATCTCCCCGGTTTCATCGTGCTGATTTCTCAAGGAAGCGGAAATCTTACAGATCAGCCGCTCTTCTCGCGTCTGTGGGGCTCAGGCTTTTTGCCGACCAGCTATCAAGGAGTCAAATTCCGCAGCCGCGGCGATGCGGTGTTACATCTGGCCAACCCGCCGGGCATCGATACATCCAGCAGGCGCGAAATGCTCGAAAGCTTGGAAAAGCTCAATCAGATCCAATTGAAGGAGATTGGCGATCCGGAAATCACCACACGCATCGCCCAATACGAAATGGCTTTCCGTATGCAAACGTCGGTTCCAGATTTGATGGACATCAGCAAGGAACCGCAACAGGTGATCGATCTGTACGGCCCAGAGGCGCGCACTCCGGGGACTTTTGCAGCGAACGCTTTGCTCGCCCGCAGGCTGAGCGAGCGCGGCGTCCGATTCGTCCAGCTTTATCACCGGGGATGGGACCAGCACAGCCATATCTCAGAACATTTACCCAAGCAATGCCACGACGTGGATCAGGCTTCTGCCGCGCTCGTTACCGATCTCAAAAACCGCGGATTGCTCGATGAGACGCTCGTGATCTGGGGCGGCGAGTTTGGTCGCACGGTTTACGTCCAAGGCGATATTAAAAATCCGAATTACGGTCGCGATCATCATCCCCGCTGCTTCAGCATTTGGATGGCCGGGGGCGGGATCAAAGGCGGAATCGCCTACGGAGAGACGGATGATTATTGCTACAACATCGTGAAGGACCCAGTCCACGTGCATGATTTTAACGCGACCATCCTCCACTGCTTAGGCATTGACCACGAAAAGTTGACGTTCAGGTTCCAAGGCCGTGATTTCCGTCTCACCGATGTTCACGGCGCAGTGGTGAAACCTCTCCTCGCCTGATGGCCGAGGGACTCCTCATTCAAACCGGAGCATAAAGTTCCGATAGAACTCGAGAGCCTGCACCACTTGGTCGCACTCGACGTACTCCACTGCGGCGTGCGCTTGATCGATGCTGCCCGGGCCGATCAGGATGCTCGGAATTCCTTGACGGGAAAGCTTGCTCGCGTCACTTCCGAACGGAACCCCGGCAAGCTCCGACTCGAGCCCAAGCTCGATGAGGATGTCGGATGCGAGCCGGGCAGGCGCGGACTCTGGAGATGTGACGAGCGGTTCATCCACAACCATGGGCGGCTCCATCACCGCATCAAACGATGGCACCGTAGTCCTGAGGCTGTCGAGCAGCTTCTCGTAATGCTCAAGAACTTGAGGAACCGTCTCTCCGGGGAGCAAACGTCGGTCCACTTCAATGACGCACTGATCCGGAACGAAGTTCACCTGCACCCCACCGTTGATGACGCCCACGTTACTGGTGGCGTGGCCGACAAGCGGATGTTCGCGCTGCCGGAGTTGTTGATCGTCCATTTCGAGAGCGCGAATCAAGTGGCCCATGTGGTTGATCGCGTTGATTCCGAGGTGAGGCTTCGAGCTGTGAGCGCTCTTGCCACGTGTGCGAATCTTCCATCGAAGGACGCCTTTGCTCACGATCACTGCCCGCATTTCGGTCGGCTCCGAGACTACCGCTGCGGCCGCCCGAAGACCTTCGCACAATTTCACAACACCGCGAAAGGAGTGCTCTTCATCCGCCGCAGCAGCCAACCACAGCTCGCATGGCGGCACCACGCCCTCGCGCTTTACCGAAGCCAGGGCGTGCATCATGGCAGCGAGACCGGCTTTAGTATCGCACGATCCGCGCCCATACAGACGCCCATCCGCGATCGTTGGCTCGAAAGGCAAAATGCTCATTCCGGTCACAGATGCCGTATCCGTGTGGGCTTCGAACACAACCCGCCGGGTCGAGCGCCCCGGAAGTTTGGCGATTAGATTCGGACGGTTTTTGAAGACTTCTTGTTCCCAAGTCTCGATCCCCCGGTCCGCGAAGAACTGCCGGATATAGTCCACCATGCCAGCCTCGGGTCGCCCACCTTCGTAAGCGGGATTCACACTATTGATCCGTACCAGATCAGCCAAGGTATCGAGAAGGGAGCTTTCGTCAGTGGTCATCTAAGTGACAGCGCGGTGGTGACGATGGATTGTTGGGGCCGCTTCATGTCGCTCGGGGTAACCTCGTCGCGCCACTGATGAGCTTCTCATCGCGCCCATTTTCCATCGACGTTTGTTGTTTCAAACAGGCGCCACATTGCCGTGAGATTGTTGAGCTGCGGGAGCCCCCGCCAGAGCGTCATCGGGCCGGGCTCACCGTCGCCTGTTGTATCATTCACCCAGCCTGCCCGCCGCCCAGAGCGTGCCGCGCGATACGAGCGTCAGATAATTCTCATCGCGCCATGTATCGTCGGAGTGTCCGTAGGTGGTGCCGAAGACGCGGGCTTTGCCGTATTGATTGATCCACACAGCCGGATAGGTCTTGCTGTCCTGTTCGCTCACCGAGGTCGCCAGCGCCTTCGCGTTCGGCCAGAGTTTTTCGATGACGTAAAGCTCGTCCATCGGCGTCACCCACTTGTCCGAAACGCCTTTCAAGGTCGGATGCCTGGGTTCAACGAGTTTGACCGGATACTTGCTTTGATGATCATGCCGCCGACTGGTCACGCCGAGAAACTCGCGCCAGTCGTCGATGTCCGCCGCCCGATACGTGTGCATCGCACAATGAATCACCACGGCAGGCACTCCAGCCTTGTGCGCGCTTGTGATCTTGCGGATATAGACCTGGTTGGTCGTGTCGGCGAAACATTCGTTGTGGACGACCACATCGAAGCCTTTGGCCCAATCGGGATTGTCGTAGAGTGAAATCTCCGCGCGCGTTCCATTGCCGCCTTCCATCACCACCGTCCACTTGACCGCCGCAAGCTTGGCCACCGCATTGGTCAGTTGTTGCGCTTGAAGTGCATAGTTGTGGCAGCAACCACCGGTGATCAGCAGCGCATGCATTGGCTTTTGTTCCGCGGCGAAGGTGGTGGTTGAACTGGATGTCAGGAGCAAACCGGCGACTAAGAGAAAAATTCCATGGATCATGGATTGACGTTAGCTCCACATCCCAGGCCGGTCAATTGTGCTGTTTTCAGGGGTGGCTTGGTACCGCTGACTCTTGGTATCTCAATGTCGCTTTCAAGCGGGCTACAAGATTTCAAACTCGCCCGGCTCGCTGGGTCGCCCTTAGAGCCTGACTGAGAATTGGCCGAGGCGGAGCAAGCGGAGGCATCCCCACAGCGGGCCGTGGGAAGAGTCGCCGGCCCGGGACCACTGCCATTGAATTAAGGATTTTGAGCGTGATTCCTACTCGTAATCCTACTCTTAATCTGCAAGAAACTCACACCGAGAACATTACGATTAGGAGGAGGATTAAGAGTATGCAAATGGCCCTCTGAAATCGGAGCTCAATCCAATGGGAGTGAGGTCGGTGACGCCCCTTCGGTCAAGACGTTGCGGACGGCTTGAGGCTCCCGCTCTGTCCGCGCCAAGCTCAATTTCCCGCCCGATCCCCCTTCCTCGGAGATCTCCAGGCAGAATTCTCCTCATTGGACGCTGGGACGCTGGAATCGCTGGGGATGATTCTTGTGTCAACGCCTGTGGACAGCTACGGTGATGTCCGTTGTGGAAAAGCAAACTCCTGTCTATGAACGCACGCCGAACCAGCCTCACCTTCACGCTCCTTGCCTCCGTCTTGCACACCGCACTTTTGGCGGCGGAGATCACCTCACCCGCTGCCGCTGCAGTTCCTGTCGTCAGTCCAAGCAAGCCGGCGGGAGCCGCATCCGAAGTCGCCAAGCCGGCGAGCAAGCCCAAGCCTAAGTTTCAATACAAGTCCGAGGGCATCGAGGTGCCTGCGGCGACCGCCGACGAGCCGAAGGTCGCGACATTCGGGCCGGAGACAATCCGCGCGGCCCGCAAGTATCTCGATGATGGCGCGCATAATTGGGTGCGGGAGAAGAGCTGCATCGCCTGCCACAGCACGGGCACCTACATGGTGGATCGCTCGGTGTTGACCCCGTTGCTGGGCAAGCCGAGCGAGGAAGTCCTCGCTGACTTCATCGACAATATCCCGAAACCAGAAGCCAAGTCCGACATCACCACCATCTCGTCCGTGTGGCGCAGTTCCGGCCTCGCCTCCTGGGACAAGCACGTCACCGGCAAGCTGAGCGCACACACGGCGGTCTCGTTGCAACGCACGATGACGCGGCTCGAACCGGAGGGCTTTTTCAAGACTTACAAGGAGGTGGAGATTCCCTACATCACCACGCACTTCCAACTGACCGTGCAGGCGGCGCGCGCCGTGGTCGTCGCGCCAGGCTGGCTGGCGAATCTCAAGGACGCCGACACGCTCGAACGCGTCGAGCGGATGAAGAAGTTCCTCCGCGAGCACGAGCCGGTGAACGATTACGAACTCGCGCTCAAGCTCCAGCTCGCCGCGCTGATGCCGGAGCTTGTGCCCCCGCCGCAACGCGACGCGGCCACAACGATGCTCTGGCGCTTGCAGCAGCCGGATGGCGGCTGGTCCACGCGGCGCATGTCGCCGGTCATGAAATGGCATGAAGCCGTGGACGCGGAAACCATCGCGATGCTGGCGGCCGAACCGGATGCCGCCAGCCCGGCGAGCGATCCCTACATGACCGCCTTCGCCATCGTGCTGCTGCGCGAGAGCGGCGTGCCGACGAGCGACCCGCGCATCCAAAAAGGCGTTACCTGGCTGAAGTCGAACCAACGCGTGAGCGGCCGCTGGTGGATGAAGTCTCTTTACAAGGACACGTATCACTTCATCACCTACATCAGCACCGTGCAGGCTCTGCGCGCACTCGCGCTCTGCG
>CAMAWP010000155.1 GCA_945861765.1 Akkermansia muciniphila
CGCCGACCAAATCCGCGAAGTCCTCATCCACGCCCACTACCTCTCGCAGAAAGACATCGAAATCTGCGCGGCCTTTGACGTCGCCAACGAGTTCGACACGCACCCTAATTTCAATGGCATCGAGCCGCTCCACCAAACCCTCCGCGCCACCTACACCGAGCCCGAAGCCGCCGCCGCGTCCTGACTCGACCTTCGACACCGCGCAAGCCATCACCGTGATGCTGGAGAAGCACGGCATCGCCTGCGACGTGATGCACGGCGGGGAAAGGCAGAAGGATGAAGTATGAATGATGAAGTTTAGGCGACTCCGTTTCGTCCTTCTGACTTCACACTTCCCCCCCCGGGCCAGGTGATCGACATCTTCACCGCCGCCGGATTTGAGCGCCAACGGCGCGGCACATGCCAGCCCAGGGCAACGCCCTGGGATTGCGTTCATTGATTCATCAAGCCCTGAAAGGGCGGCACAACCGTCGTCTCGCCCCTTCAGGGCTTGGGATGTTTTTGACGAACGAACCCAGGGCGTTGCCCTCGGCTGGCATATCTCGCCCCTTTGGGGCTGACCGCGCCATCTCCACGATTCAGGTCATCGAAGAACTGATCCAACTCGCCAAGGACCAGGAGAATTTCGAATGACGAATTTGGAATGTCGAACTGACTGAACTTCGGACCTTCCTCGCTCGCTCGAGGCGATGCGCGCATCTGAATTCGAACGCCTGGCTGACGGCCTCTCGCAGGCCGGTCATTTCTTCAGGAGTTCAAGGGCTTCGCGTTCGATGGGATGAGCGACTTCCACAGCCAGCGCGCTTTGTCGGCCTTGCTCCAGTGCGGCGCGGACGGTCGGTGAATGAGTCGCTATGTAAATGGCGTCGCGGCTCCGCTGGTCTTCGATGACCACTCCCGGCCCGGTGCTGCGCCACTTCGTTTCATGAAGGCCGTCGGCATCCACGCGGAAGACATCCTTCGGAACGCGCAGCCAATGCGGCAGGGCGAAGGTGAACTCGACGGCGCGCGGCGGTCCGAACTTGAAAACGTTCTCCTGCGCATCGGCGGTGTAGGCGGTGTCGTTGGCGAAGAGCACAGCCGCTTCCGGCGCGGCGATGGAGGCGAGATCCCAGTCGGGCGCGCCGCCGCGGGTGCGACGTTCGAAACGGTAGGCGTCGCCTTCGAGCAGGAAGGGTTCGAGCATGCGCATCTCGCGGCCGATCCGGGTGATCGGCTCCCAGGTGTCGGGAAATTTCAGCAGCGACTTCAGGCTGAGGTTGAACCAGTAGAGCGAGGTGATGCGCGTGGAGAGCGCGTGCATCGCCTGGGAACGTAGTTCATCCGGCGTGGGCGAGCGGCGCGCGCGTCCATCCCAGCCTCCGCCCCAGCCGTCATGCGGCCCTTGCGACCAATAAGCGCATGGCACGGGGCGGCTGAGTTCGCGCAGCGACCGGCACATGTCACCAATCGTTTCCAACGGCGCGCCCCAGCGGATGCGGCGTCCGCCCCAGCGATCGTATTCGCCCCACGCATCGGCGGCCGGGGCCGCCACGCGATAGGCATCGTAGTGCGGATAGTCCGAGAGTCCCGCATACCAGCGCCAGGTGCGCTCATCGCTCAGGGTGACGGAAGTGGGCAGGCGGCTGACGCGATAGGGCAGCAGTTTGTCGAAGACCTCCTGAGGCGACACGGGCTTGCCGCCGCCGAACTGAGGTTCACCCATGAACTCGACCGCATGAATCTTCGGCAGCCACGCATCCGTGTCCCATTTCTCCAGCGGCCAGAGGCGATTGAAAAGCTTGAGCGGATAGCGGTCGTAGAGGGCCGGGTTGTCCGTGTAGCCGGCGACCTGATCGAAGTGCCCGGCATTCACATGCAGGTGGCGGAGCAGCTTCAGATAAGGCTCATGAGTCGCGGCCTCGCCCACCCAGCCACCGCTGATGTCGAGCGCCTCGCGCTTGATGCGCAGATGCGCCCAGAGCGGCCCGGCACTGGTGCCGATTTCCAACGCGGCGTAGGTGAGCGGTAACTTCGGAAGGCGCACCTTGACGAATCCCTTGTCAGCCGGCGGCACGGTCGCCGACACCGCGAGCGAGTCTTGCGGCCAGAGCACCCGCCACTCCGTCCCGGCCTTCGGCAGCCACAGGCGCAGCGACGTGACTCGTAACTCCTGCTTCGATTCGTTCGCGAAATGGAGGACAATGGTATCCGGCCGCACCGAATCGTCGCTCGCAAGAAACGTCACCGCCGAAATCCACTGCTCCGGCGCGGTGATGCGCACGTTGGTCCGCGCCAGACCCTCCGCCTCCAGGTCAAAAGAGTTGCCCACACCCCAGCGCGACGACCGGCCATTGAAGCTCCAAACCGTCAACGCTCCCTCCGGCACCGGCACCGCCGTGCCGAGGTCGTGCCACGCCCATTCGGTGGTGGCGAGCAACTCGGCGGGCGTGTGTCCGTTGAAGCGAGTGGGCCGGGCCGGGCCTTTGACAAAGAGCTGAACGCGGGCGGCGAGATTCGTATCGCGCGGCCGACGGAAACGCATCGACGACTCAATCGAGTGCGCGATGATGGAGGTGCCGACAATCTCGGCGGCGGGAAGTTCTCCAATCGACCCAAAGGAAATGAGCAGGAGACCAAGAAGAGTGAGTTTCATGGCGGTTCTCCCGTTTCTTTTTGTCTTAATCGAAGGTCTGGAGTCCGCCGCGAATCCGCTGACCGAGAGTAAATTTGCAATCAGGAAGAATTTCATAAACCGGATCACGCTAACAACTCCTTGATGACCTTCCCACCGAATTGGCTGAGCTGCTTGAAGCGGCCGGCGTGGTAGTAGGTGAGCTTGTTGTCGTCGAGGCCGAGCAGGCGGAGGAGGGTGACGTGGAAGTCGCGGACGTGGGCTTTGCCTTCAACCGCGGTCATGCCGAGTTCATCCGTCGCGCCGATGGTGTGGCCGGCGTTACAGCCCCCGCCGGCGAGCCACATCGTCATGGCGTTGGGATTGTGGTCGCGGCCGTAGGCGGTGCCGCCGCGCACGCCGTTGTCGGGCGTGCGACCAAACTCGCCGCACCAAACGATGAGC
This sequence comes from Akkermansia muciniphila, assembly GCA_945861765.1. Classification (GTDB taxonomy): domain Bacteria; phylum Verrucomicrobiota; class Verrucomicrobiia; order Limisphaerales; family SIBE01; genus SIBE01. The sequence goes on from CAMAWP010000155.1 coordinate 3,059, forward strand.
GTGCTCTCCAGCAGGCCGCGTTGTTTGAGATCGGTAATGAGAGCGGCGATGGGCTGGTCCACGCCGCGGACGAGATTGCCGTGGGCGCGCTCGATGTAGTCGTGGCTGTCCCACGAGCCGTTGTAGAGCTGCACAAAGCGCACGCCTTTTTCGACGAGCTTGCGGGCGAGCAGGCACTTGCGGCCAAAGGAATCCGTGGCGTCGTTGCCGATGCCGTAGAGTTCCTTCGTTTTCGCGTCTTCCTTCGAGAGATCGAGCGTCTCGGGCACCTGCATCTGCATGCGGAAGGCGAGTTCGTAGTTGTCCATGCGCGCTGCGAGTTCGTCGTGGCCGGGATGCTGCGCGGCGTGCGTGGTGTTGAGCTTGGCGATGAGGTCGAGGTTCTTGCGCTGCCGCGCTTCGCTCACTCCGGGCGGCGGTGTGAGGTCGAGAATGGGCGAGCCTTTCGCACGCAGCGGTGTGCCCTGGAAGCTCACGGGCAGGTAGCCATTGCTCCAGTTCGCTGCGCCGCCCTGCGGGTAACTCACCTCGGGCAGCACGATGAACCCGGGCAAATCCTGGTTCACCGTGCCAAGCCCGTAGTTCATCCACGCGCCGATGGCCGGGTCGCCACCGAAGCGGTTGCCGCAGTTCATCTGATACATCGCGGCGGGATGATTCACGCTGTCCACGGTGCAGCCACGAAAGAAACAAATCTCATCCGCGACCTCTGCGAGATGCGTCCAATTCTCCGCCATGTCCGCGCCGCTCCGGCCGTGCTTGGCGAACCTGAACGGGCTTCGCACATAGTAGCGTTTGCCGCTTTCCATCGCGGACTTCTGCTTGCCCTCACGCACAAATTCCTTGAGGTGCATCATCGCCAGCATGGGCTTCGGGTCGAACGTGTCGATGTGCGACGGCCCGCCTTCCATCATCAGAAAGATGACATTCTTCGCTTTCGCGGGGAGATGGACGTCCCTGGGCGCGAGCGGATTCTTCTTTTCCTCCGCGGCGAGCAGGGAAGTGAACGCCACGCTCCCAAGGCTCGCGCCGAGACTGTAGAGAAACTGGCGGCGCTGCATTTGCACCGCAGAGGCGGGATGAGCGCAGAGGAGTGCCTGGGGAAGGACTGCCACTTCTTCTCTGCGCTCTTTCCATCTCTGCGGTGCAACCTCCGTGTTTTTAATAAACATAAGCAAACTCGTTGGAGTTGAGGAGCGCGAGGCACACATCGGCGAGGGCGCGGGTGTGCAGCAGAACATCGGCGGGTTGCAGGTCGGGGACGAACTCCGTGTAGGCGTGCAGTTTCTCGTTGAAGGAAAATTTCTCGCCGGTGTTTTCCTCGATGGCATCACGCCGGACTTCGAGCGGCGGCTTTGTCGCAGCGGGCTTGGCGTCACCGAGCAGCGCTTCGATTTCGCGCCAGTGGGCGAGGCAGCTTCGCAGTTCCTCGGCCTTGGGCGGGCGGGTGAAGGCGAGTACGAAACAAAGCGTGACGGCCTGCTCATCGCTCCTGGTTTCCTTCACCGCGCGATTCGCGAGGGCGAGCGCTCGCGACTGAGTGGACTGGCCGTTGAACAGGCTGAAGACCTGCGGCGTGACCGTGGAGGCTTCGCGGCGTTCGCAGGAAAAATCCGGCGTGGGCGCGTTGAAGACTTCCTGCATCGGGTCGGGCAGGCCGCGAACCTTCAGCGCGTAGAGCGAGCGGCGGTGACGCTGCTCCGGCAGTGGGTTTGGCGTCCACGCGACGGCGAAGGTGCCCATGACCTGGCGCGGTTGCAGCGCGGCTTCGAGATTGATTTCGGGCCGATTGGGAATGCCTCCGAGCGTGGGATTGAGTTCACCCGTCGCGGTGAGCATGGCATCGCGCAGTTCCTCGGCGGTGAGACGGCGAGGTCTGAAGACGGCATAACTCTTTCCGGTGGGGTCCTTGTCCGCGAGCGTTTTCAAGTCGGGATGCAGCGCGCTGCGACGATACGCCTCCGAGTTCATAATGACTCGGTGCATGGCTTTGAAACTCCAGCCCTTCTCCACAAAGGTCGCCGCGAGCCAGTCGAGTAGTTCGGAATGCGTGGGCTTTTTGCCGGTGCTGCCGAAGTTGTTCGGATTGCCCGCGATGGGCTGATCGAAATGCCAGAGCCAGATGCGGTTCACAATGGCTCGTGTCGTCAGCGGATTCTCCGCGCTCGCGACCCAATCGGCGAAGGCTTTGCGGCGGCCTTCGAGGGCATCGGGAATCGGCGTCTTCTGCGTGGCGGTGAGCACGCTCAGCACACCGGGCTTCACCTTTTCGCCGGTGCCAAATGGATCGCCGCCGGTGAGCACGCACGTTTCCTCCAGGTCGCCGACAGTCAGGCGATTCGGCGGGATGCGGAAAGGCGCGTTAATGCTGCTCACCTGCGGCGTCCGGCCGTTGTAGATCGACAGTGCCACCGGTTCGTAGCGGTCGAGTTCCCACTTGAGCCGTTCAAGCCCCTTGCGGGCGATCCGCTCCATCCCGAACTGCTCCGGCGTGAAACCGACTAGCTTCGGCGGAAACTCACTCTCTGGCACGCCCTGCTTCATCAGAGCGCCGCGTGCCGCTGAAAACAGATCGGAGAAACCACGCTTGTTCACGGCGGATTTGCCACGCGCCACATCGACCGAACTGTTCCATTGTGCCGTATCTTTCTTTTTCTCGTCTAACCACCGCTGTGCATTGCGCAGCAGCACGTCGTCGAGTTCCGCTAGCGTGGCCACATGCTCGTCGCGCCGCAGTTCCAGATACTTACTTTCCTCGAAACCCTTGGTGTTCTCGACCGGCAGGAACGGCGCGGGACGCTCGGCGAGCTGCGTTGTCGCGAAGACGGCCTGCAGCGAGTAGTAGTCGCGCGTCGGCACGGGATCGAACTTGTGGTCGTGACAGCGCGCGCATTGCAGCGAGTGGGCAAGAAAAGTCTCGCCCACGCTGTTGCTCACGTCGTCGAGGAATCGCTGCCGCGCGATCTTGGCCACCTCCATCCCGGTGAGTTCCCACGGTCCCATCCGGAGAAAGCCCGTGGCGACGAGCATCTCGGAATTGTCCGGGTCGATTTCATCCCCGGCGATCTGCTCGCGCACGAACTGATCGTAGCGTTTGTCCGCGTTGAATGATCGCACGACGTAATCGCGATAGCGCCACGCATTGCCGCGCTCGTAGTCATTCGAGAAACCCGACGAATCCGCGTAGCGCGTCACGTCGAGCCAATGCTGTGCCATGCGCTCGCCGTAGTGCGGCGATGCCAGCAAGCGCTCGATGACATTCGCAAACGCTTCCGCCTCCGGCAGCGGGCCTTTCACGAACGTATCCACTTCCTCCGGCGTCGGCGGCAGGCCGATGAGATCAAACGTCGCGCGGCGAATCAGCGTCACTCGATCGGCTGCTGGCGCTGGCTGAAGACCGCCCGGCATTTTAGCCGCGATGAAGGCGTCGATGGGATGCTTGGGAGCGGCGGCATCCTTGCCGCCGATTGCGCCAAAAGAACTGGCGGCAAGGATGCCGCCGCTCCGCTTCACCGGCTGATAGGCCCACAAGCCCTCGGGTTTGTACTTGCGGTTCGTCCACTCCGGCGACTGACCACCCGAAGTCTTCACCGTGACACCCTCTTCCGACGACCACTTCGCTTCGTTCGCCTTCGCGACGGCCTGCGCCCGCGTCTCCTCTGGCCAAGGCGCGCCGCCCAGGATCCATTCTTTGATCCAGGTGACCTGCTCCGCGTATAGCCTGTCCGCCTCCTTCGGCGGCATAGCCTTCCAATCGTCGTCGTGCGCCCGCGTGATCGCGAGATACAGCGGACTCGCCTCCGGCTTGCCGGCGACGATGGCGGGCTTCCCACTGTCGCCACCCTTCATCGTGGACCCGAGCGTGCGCAAGTCGAGGCCGCCCTTGATCTTCGCCTCATCCTTGCCGTGGCACGCGAGACACTTCTCGTGGAATAGCGGTGCGATGCGGCGCACGAAAAGCTGTTCGGCATTTTCATCCGCAGCCCAAGCGCAAGCAGCGCAGCCGATGAGAGCTGTCACCAAAGTTATGACGAAGCCAGAGTATCGCGGGGACATGGGCTGAATGCTATCTGCCCGACCGGCCCTGAGTCGATTCGAGATAGGCCCGAATCGCGCTCGCCGGATTGAACTCTGAACCCGCGTGAAGCACTGCACCGAAGCGAAGAAGGAAATCCTCACCGCGTTTAACCGTCACGGCGCTCTTGTCTCCCTGCTTCATGGCAGCTCGGCCGAAGGAATTCGCAACGAAGACGCCGTAGTCGCGGTTGTGCCACCAACTCAGGCGGAAGTTCTTCGGGTCCGACAGGAGCATGATGCCGATGGGCTTGCCGTCCACGATCCCGGAATAGTCGCACCACTCGGCGGGTTGGCCCCAGGTGTTCTTCGCCGTCTTCAGTCCTGTGCTGCTGGTGATCACGCCGCCGCTCTTCTCCGTGATGGCAGTGGCGACGCGCGCGCCAAAACCCATCTCCTCCTGGTCGCCGAAGGTGAAGTCGCCGTCATCAGATCGCAAGGTCGCGTCCCAGACGAGCAGCCAGGCGTTGCTTTGCGCAGAGAGCGCGAATCGATTGGTCAGCGAACAGAGCGTCCGGCCTTCGACGGTTCGAAGCCGACACTCGGTGGCGAAGGTGAGACGACCGTCCCGAACCGCGGGTGATTCGATGAACCGCACGTGTTCGATGCGTCCCTTGTTGCGCCAGAAGTCCGAGCCGCTGATGTCGCCGAAAGCCAGCCAGATACCCGGATGCATCGTGTCGTGATCGATAGCATCCACGCCAGCGACGGGCGGATGGTTGCGCGTGACTTTCAATCCCCCGGGCGCATGCAGGTTCGCGAAGTAAGGCCGGAGAATCTTCTCCTCGCGAAAGACGAACTCTGCGACGGGTTGGCCGGAGTGAGTTATCACGACCCGGTCGTGTTGAACGTCGGCGACGAAGTTTGATGTTCGTTCTGCCGCGTGCGTGACGGAAATGCACATGCTTATTGTGGCAAATGCCAGGCAACACCAACGGCTGGCAATCGTAATGGCCGTGACTGTCGAAAGGTTCGTTTTCATAAGCGAAAGAGTTGTCGTGCATTCCCACTGAGTATTTTCGACTCAGTGGCGACGGGGAGGTTCAGGCTCCGGAGCGGGATCAGAATTTCCCCGGGCTGCACCCAGGGATGATCGCTGGAGAAAAGCAGCTTGTCCGCACTGCTAAAATCGAGGGCGAAGCGCATCGCCTCGGGCAGCGGCGAAACGATGTCCATGTAGATCGAGCGCAGATATTCGCTGGGCTCGCGCTGGAGATTCTGCGGGCCGCGCTTGAGCACGGCGAGCTGATGGTCCATGCGCCCGCAGATGTAGGGCAGCGTGCCGCCGAGATGCGGGCAGACGAGCTTGAGCTTCGGATGCCGGTCGAGCAGGCCGCTGGCGATGACGCGGGCCAGGGCGATGGTATTCTCGAACATGTTGCCGAGCGTGCTGGTCAGCTCGTAGCCCTTCACCTGCTCGGTGGTCATCGGCTTGGCCGGGTGCAGCAGGATGGGCATGTCCAACTCTTCCGCGCGGGCGTAGAGCCAGTGGAATTGCGGTTCGTCGCACCAGGCGCCGGCGAGGTTCGTGTAGAGCAGGATGCCCCGGAAGCCGAGCTTCTTCACGCAGCGATCCAGTTCCGCGGCGGCGGCTTTCTCGTTCTGGAGCGGCAGGGTGCAAAGTCCGCGAAAGCGCGTGGGGTGTTTGGCGATCACACCCGCGAGGGAATCGTGAATGACCCGCGCCACCGCCGGGCCGTCGTCACCGAACCATTCAGGCCCAGGGTCGTTCGTGCTCAACATCGTGATCGCGATGCCGCTGGCATCCATCGCGGCGAGCTTCGCATCCACGCTGACGTAATGCGGCGGCACCTTGCGCAGCCAGTCGCCCATCTTGAGAAACGTGGTGCCGTCCTGAACGTAAACGAGCGGCTCGGTCTTGCGCCGGCGCATCAGCTCGAGCACCTCGGGAAAGAACAGATGACTCTGGCAGTCGATGAGGCCGCTGGTCATGCGGGGGTCCGCAGCGGCGAGGGGCATCGCGGCCAATGCGGAGCTGGCACCTGCGGCGGCGAGGAAATTACGGCGAGTGAGGCGCTGGGATTTCATGAGGCTGATGCTTTCAATCTCAAGTTTCCTTGTCAATGTTGTCGAGCGCTTGCCAGATGCGTCTCGGGTGTGTCAACCGCGTTCAGCTAGGCCAGAGCGGGGATCGGAGTGAGTAAGGGCTGGTCAGTTTCCTTCATTACGGGTCCATGGCGTTTGCTTTCAAATTATTGAAGAGAAGCGAGAGTCGGTCGAGGCGCAGCCGGGTCATGTTAGAATCTTGTGCAACACCTCGCCCGCCACGTCGGTGAGACGGTAGCGGCGACCGTTGTGGAAATAGGTGAGATCCTTGTGATCGATGCCGAGCAAATGCAGCATCGTGGCGTGGAGATCGTGGACGGAAACGCGGTCCACGGAGGCGCGATAGCCGATGTCGTCGAGCTCGCCATAGCTGGTGCCGCGCTTGATGCCCGCGCCGGTCATGAACATGCCGAAGCCGTTCGGATTGTGGTCACGCCCGCCGTTCCCTTGCGACACGGGCATGCGGCCGAATTCGCCTCCCCAGATGACGAGTGTTTCGTTGAGGAGGCCGGTGCGCTTGAGGTCGGTGAGCAGGGCGTGAATCGGTTTGTCGGTCGCGCGGCAGTGGCCCTTGTGATTGCCGTTGAGGTCGCTGTGCGCGTCCCATTCGCCATCGCTATAGACCTGCACAAAACGTACGCCTCGCTCGACAAGGCGGCGCGCCATCAGGCATTTCGACCCGTAGGAACGCGTCTCATCTGTGTCGATGCCATACATCTCGCGGGTGTCGGCGGATTCCTTGCTGAAGTCCACGAGATCGGTCGCTTCCGCCTGCATGCGGTAAGCAAGCTCGAAGCTCTGAATGCGCCCGAGCAGCTCCGCCTCGCCCGGTCGCTCCTCCAAATGCCGCTCGTTGAGCTTCGCCATCAAGTCGAGCTGCGCGCGCTGGTCGGCGCGGGTAACGTCACGGGGCCGTGTGAGGTTGATGACCGGCGTGCCACCGGCCCGGAAGAGCGTGCCTTGATACGTGGTCGGGAGAAAACCGGAGCTCCAGTTGAGGTTGCCACCTTTCACACCCTGATTGTTTCCGAGCACCACGTAACCGGGCAGGTTGTTGTTGCCCGAGCCGAGGCCGTAGGTGACCCACGAGCCCGTGCTGGGAAAGCCGGGCCGCGGGATGCCGGTATTGATCTGGTAGAGCGCCGGAACGTGGTCGTTCGATTCGCTGTAAAACGATTTCACGAATGCGAAGTCGTCCACGTGCTGCGCGACGTTCGGGTAATGCTCGCAGACCCACGCGCCGGACGCGCCGTATTGGGCAAAGCTGAACGGCGATTTCATCAGCGGACCTGGGTTACCATTGAACACATCGATGTCGATGCGCTGGCCATTGCGCTTGGTCAGCTCGGGCTTCGGGTCGAACATGTCCACCGCGCTTGGCGCGCCTTCCATGAAGAGCCAGATGACCGACTTCGCCTTTGCCGGAAAATGCGCCGCGCGCGGTGCCATCGGGTTGAACGCATCCGGTGGAGCGGCGGCGAGCAGGTTGTTCTTCCCCATCAGGTCCGCGAGCGCGAGCATGCCAAAGCCAGCGCCGGCCTTTTTCAAAAAATCGCGGCGGCTGGTGAAGGACTCGAAGCGTCCGCAGTGTTGGTGGGTCGGGTTCATGGCGCGTCAGTCAATGTAGATGAATTCGTTCAGTCCGAAGAGCGAATGGCAGAAGTCGACAAGTGCGAGTCGTTGCGCGGTGGAGGGCGGTTGCTTTTCGTCGCGCTGAGATCTGGCGGCGACTTGCGCCGAGATGAAAACGCGGGAGTCGGTGAGTTCGCCGGGAGTGGGTGCGCGGCCGAGGCAGAGCTGAAAGGCCAGTTGAATCTGCGCATCGGCTCCAGCGCCAGCGCCGGATTGCAGGCGCCCGGCCAGTTCCTCCGCACGCAGGCGGACGAACGGGTCGTTGAGCAACGACAGCGCCTGCGGGGCCACCGTGGTGTTCATGCGGCGACCGCAACTTTGCTGAGCATCCGGCGCATCGAACGCCTGCATGAGCGGATACTGCACGACGCGCTTGTGAAACATGTAGATGGTCCGCCGCCGCGTCTCCGACGTGTCCTTCGCATCGCCGGGATACGGGTCTTTCACATTGCGGGCTTGCATGGCTTCCGCGGGAATCGGCGGCTTGAAGCCTGGCCCAAAGACCGCCGGGTTGAGCGTGTCGGCGACCGCAAGCATCGAGTCGCGCAGAGTCTCCGATTCGAGCCGCAGAGGACGGCGATGCCAGAGCAGGCGGTTCTCGGGGTCGCTGGCGGATTTCTTCTCGTCGAAAGCCGACGCCTGCTGGTAGGTCGCGCTGTTCACGATGAGCCGGTGCAGGTGCTTCACGCTCCAGCCGCTGCGGATGAATTCCCCGGTGAGCCATTCGAGCAACTCCGGATGCGTGGGCGGTTCGCCGCGTGCGCCGAAATCGCTGGCCGTGCGCACCAGTCCTTCGCCGAAGTGATGCTGCCAGACACGATTCACCATCACGCGCGCCAGCAGTGTGCCCGCGCCGTGGTCGGTGTCGGTCATCCAATCAGCCAAGGCGCGCCGTTGCTGCGTGCTGTCGTCGCGGAGCTTGGTGTCGCGCGCGGCTTTCCAGTAATCCTCGGCGGTCTTGCCCGTGGTCAGAACCGTGAGAAAACCGAGGTCCATCTTCTCCTTGCGTGCCATGAAATTTCCGCGCTCAAAGAACCAGCTCTCGCGTGGCTCCGACGCGAAGTCCGCGAAGGCGAATGCCGTCGGCAGTTCGCTCGGTTTGCGCCTGGCGATCGCCTTCACCCGGCCATCGAGTTCCGTCCATCGCTCCTGCTCACCGGCCGCCAACGCGGCCACGTAATCCGAATCCTCGATCTTGAGTTCCTTTTTGAAACGGTCGGCCAGCTTCTTGGCTGCGGTGTCATCGCGCTTTTCCGTGAGGAGTTCCTTTTCGTCGTCGGTGATTTTCAGCTTCGCGATTCTGTCCGCCCGCAATTTGTCCGCGATGGGCTTGCGCGCCTCCTTCAGCCACTCATCGCGCTCCTTCACCGCCGCGTCGGATTCCTTTTTCCATGCAGCCATCGGCATCGCGCGCGCCTTCACTTCGGCGGGCGACGCCAGTGGCACTTCAGCTCGATCGCCACTGTTGAAGATGCGCATCAGCCGGTAATAGTCGCGCGTCGGTAGCGGGTCGTATTTGTGGTCGTGGCAGCGCGCGCAACCGAGCGTCAGGCCGAGCATCGCCTGCCCCGTGGTCGAGACCATATCGTCGAGCTCGTTGGCGCGGTTGCGGAGCTTTTCCTCCTCCATCAACTTGTCGGGAAGCCCGGCGTTGACCCCAGCCGCGATGAAGCCCGTCGCCGCGATGGCTTCCGGTTTATCCGGTTCGATCTCGTCGCCAGCAAGCTGCCAGCGAATGAAGGTGTGGTAAGGCAGGTCCTCGTTCAGCGCGCGGATCACGAAGTCGCGATAGCGATAGGCATTGGGCCGATCGTTGTCGCCCTCCATTCCATTACTGTCCGCGTAGCGCGCCACGTCGAGCCAATGCCGTGCCCAGCGCTCGCCGTAGTGCGGGCTGGCGAGAAGCTCGTCCACCAGTTCACGGCCAGCCTCGCGGGATTTGCCGATGCGCGCACTCCAACGCGCCATTTCTTGGGGCATCGGGGGCAGGCCGATGAGGTCGAAATAGATCCGGCGCACCAGCGTCCGGGCGTCGGCCGAAGCTGACGGCAAAACCACCTTGGCCTCCTGCGCGTGGCGGATGAACTGGTCTGGCGGCGTGCGCACCCATGCTTTGTCATTCACCGACGGAGGCACGACTTGGCGCAGGGGAAGAAACGACCAGTGCTGCCGGTCGGCGTCGGACACCTTCATTTCCGAGCGGGCCAACTTCGCCGCATTCGTGCCCGATTCTGGCCACTCCGCGCCCATTTCAATCCAGCGCCGCAACAGGTCGAGCTGTTTCGCGTTGAGCGGCTCCCCCTTTGGCGGCATTCGCTCATCGTCCTTCTTCGACGACACCATCTGGAACAACCGACTCTGGCCGGACTGGCCCGGCACAATATCACGCTCACCCGAGTCTCCACCCTTGAACGCGTCCGCCTTGCGGTCGAGCCGGAGCCCGCCTTTCTGCTTTTCCGGCCCGTGACACTTGTAACAATGCACCTCCAGCACGGGCTTGATGTCGTCGTAGCTGACGGGCGGGCGCACCGCAGCATCCGGTGCGGCAGCAAATGCGGGAAAGACTCCGCTCAGGAGAGCGGTCAATCCGGCTTTCAGTAACGTCTTCAGTTGCATGAAACTTTGTCCGATCCAACAGATCCGTTGCTCATCAGATGCCGGATCATGGTTGGCGCGAGTTCGCGGTCTTGGACGGTAGAGGATCCCAAGAAATTTGAAAAGACCACAAGTTTTACTGATCGCGCAGGTAGAGCCGTCCATTCGCGATGACGGGCGGCGTCCAGACTTTGGCTTTGAGCGCGCGGCGTTCGGACTGCGGGGCGAGAGTGAACCGGCTGATTTCCTTCCAGCCTTTCGGCGAGGCTTCGGCGAGCGCCAAGACGCCCGTGTCTTCGGTGAGGCAGATCATTTTGTCACCCGCGATGGTCAGAGTGCCTTTCTCCAATGCCTTCGAGGACCAGACTTCGTCGCCGGTCTCCCAGTTCTGGCAGACCCAGCCGATGCTGTCGGAGTAGCCATAGACGTGGCCGTCAAACAAGACCACGCCGCCGGGCAGGTTGCGCATGTGATACGGCGATTCGATGGCGCGATAGCCAAGTGGATCGGTCGCGCCCACGAGGGTGCCCGGCTTGATGACCGCGCCCGCGAGCCAGACGGTTTGCGCGCCGGGATTGTGGTCACGTCCGGTGCCGCCTTGCGAGATGGGCATGCGGCCAAACTCGCTCAGGCCCACGACCAGCGTCTGACTGAGGAGGCCGGTGCGCTTGAGGTCTTGCAACAAGCCGGCGACGGGACGGTCAATCCACTTGGCGCATTTGCGGTGGCCGTCCTTGAGCCTGCTGTGGGCGTCCCACGCGCCGCCGCACTGCGACGAGCCGCTATAGACCTGCACCACGCGCACACCGCGTTCGACGAGTCGCCGTGCGAGCAGGCATTTGCGGCCGGTGTCCTCAGTGTCGGGATCGTCGAGGCCGTAGAGCTTGCGCGTTTCCTCGTTCTCTCGCGCGAGGTCCACGGCTTCGGGCATGCGCGCCTGCATACGCAACGCGAGGTCTTAGCTGGCCATGCGCGCGGAAAGATTCGCGTCGTCCTCGCGACCGCGCAGATGTTCACGATTCAGCGCGCGTAGAAATTCCATGCTGCCCTGTTGAGCGGCGGGCGCCTCCAGGTGCAGAATCGGCGCCGTGCCGCTGCGCAGATACGTGCCTTGATACGTGGCGCCGAGAAAGCCCGCGCCCCAGTTCGCCGGGCCGCCGTTCAAGAGCGCGTTCTTCTGCAGCATCACGCAAAAGCCCGGCAGGTCGGGATTCTCACTGCCGAGTCCATGGAGCAGTCACGACCCGAGCGACGGGAAGTCCTGCTGAATCGTGCCTCTGTTCATCTGGAAGAGCGCGGGCGTGTGACTGTTGCTGTCGCAAGTGAGCGAGCGCACGAAGCACATATCGTCCACGCGCCCGGCGATGTGCGGGCTCATCCTTACCGCCAAATATGCCGACCAGACATCCGCACTGAATTCCGCGATTTTGGCCAATTTTTCGTGGATTCCGTGATCGGAATTTGATGTGAGAACCCGGACGGAAGTAATCGCGATCGTCGCGAATACCCTGTTTGCCCGGCTTTCGTGCTCTGGCGGATGTCTAGTCCGGATTTTTGGCGGTAAGGATGACGCTGGAAGAGGTAGATGCTGCCACGGCGGCCTTCTTCTGCGCTTGCTGTGCCCCAGCTCAATCCCTTGTCGTTGTTGGGGAACTCGACGTTCACGACCTTCGGCAATGGCGCATAGACGCCGGGGCCGCCCATCGCGGGATTTAGAGCGTTGCTCACGGCGAGAATGGTGTCGCGGATGGCCTCGCCTTCGAGGCGGCGGCGGTTCATGCGCCAGAGGAGCGTGTTGCCCGGGTCCTTGGCGAAAGCATCGACCTCCGGCGACGAGGCGCGGCGGTAGGCGGCACTCGTCATCATCAGGCGATGCATTTTCTTGAGACTCCAGACATCGCGCACGAACTGACGCGCGAGCCAGTCGAGTAGTTCAGAGTGCGTGGGACGCTTGCCGTTGCGACCAAAGTCCGACGGCGTGGCGACGAGGCCCGTGCCGAAATGATGCTACCAAAGGCGATTCACCTGCACGCGCGCCGTGAGCGAGTTTTCCGGTGCCGTCAGCCAGCGGGCTAGGGCTGTGCGGCTGAATTCGAGGGCTTGAGGATGACGAGCAGCCGGTGCCTGTAATCCGGCCCTGGGAGCGCCGGCATCCCTGCCGGCGTGGTGCATTGTGTT
>CAMAWP010000156.1 GCA_945861765.1 Akkermansia muciniphila
AACAGTTTCAACGCAGACTACGAGGCTGTGGACAATTTTGGAGCCGCTCCGGCCTGACGTCCCTGCTCCGGTTGACCGTGTTGGTTAAAAATGATGATCAATCCCATCTTTGGAACTGAAGTCCACCGTCATCTTCGGGATGCACCGCTCAGCGGCTTTTCGACGGAGCGAATGTTGAGTTATCAAGAGTTCGTTTGGAGTCGCTTCAATTCACTTGCGCTTTCATTCTATAGCGGAGACGCACATCCGTCGGTTCTTTTCGACGGCGTTAAGTATCGTCTCTGTGTCATCATTGCCGCCAAGACGAAGGCCGACAGGCGAGACGTCCGAGTGTCCGACTATCTGCGATGGTATGCCGACGAGAGGCCAACACTGTTTGCTGCAAAGGTGGCACACACACCGTGTCAATTTTCATCTGGGTTTCTCCGATTCGCAAAGACTGGGACGCGGTTGGCCGAACAAGTGGCCTCAAAGCTCTTGGCAAAAAAGCCAACTCTCGCAACATACCTTCGTCGGTCTGGAAAAGGCCACATCACCTACCATCGCAGCCCGGTATTCTGGATCCGCTCGATGGACTTCGAGCCATTCTTCAAATCCCCAGTTAAGGATAGGTCCACGGACCATCTAAAGGACTTGTTTTTCCAAGATTCCATCCAAGCTCAGAAGGCAGGTGCATTTCTCAATAGCAGTCTTTTCTACTTCTGGTTCACGGCACAAGGCAACTGCCGCAACATCGCCGGCCCTGACATCGAGACTTTCCCTGTCGGCGACTTGGACGATCCGAAACTAAAAGGGCTAACCAAGATTTTTGCCGAGTTGATGGCAGATCTCAAGCGGCACTCAAAACGTCGTGTTTACGTGTATGAAGTTGCTGGCAGAGTTGAATACGACGAGTTTTATCCAGATCAGTCCAAACCCATCCTCGACGAAATCGACACGGTGCTGGCTGGTCACTACGGGTTCACGGCGGAGGAGTTGGATTTCATCCTGAACTACGACATCAAATACCGCCTCGGCCGCAGCACGGAAACCGACGACGAATAAACATTATGGAAATAAGCAAAAAACCTTGGCCAATCCTGTCGGTCTGCGGCTTCAAGACACGCATTGATACCAACCCCGACTTTCAGCGTCCCGCCGTCTGGAGTCTCGGGCAAAAGCAATTGCTCGTGGACACCATCTTGCGGGGTTACGACATTCCCAAACTCTACTGGCGCAAGGTCAGCAAATCGCCAGAGAAATACGAAGTGGTGGACGGCCAGCAACGGCTCCGGACGATTTTCGAGTTTCACTCCGGCGACTTCAATCTCGCCAAGGATGCCGACGACATTGACGGCGTCGTGGTCGCCAAAATGCACTATGCCGATTTGCCCGAAGACTTGCGCCTGCAGTTCGACAATTATCCATTGGACGTGATCGTGCTCACTGACACGAGTGAAGATGAAGTGCGTGAGATGTTTCTGCGGTTGCAAAACGGCACCAGTTTGAAGGCCCAGGAGAAGCGCAACGCCATGCCGGGCAAGATGCGGTCGTTTATTAAGGATTTGTCCAAGCATCCATTCTTCACCCGTGTCGGCTTTGCCGATAGCCGTTTCACGTATGACCTTGTCGCCGCCCAAATGACCGCCATCGAATTGAATGGCGGCCCGTGCCATGTGCGCAACTCCAATTTGAACGCCATGTATGAAGCTCAGATGGATTTCGACGCCGCTGGCACAAAGGCGCGGAAGATTCGCCGCGTCCTGGAATATTTAGCACAAGTGTTCACAGAGAAAACACCCGAGTTGGAGCGATACAGCGTGATTTCACTCTATGCGCTGGTCTCTCAGTGCTTGGAAACGTATGTAATGCAGGGCAAACAGGACGCTCTGCGCAACTGGTTCCTGCAATTTGAAGCTAACCGGCGCACTCAGGACGACATGCCTGCCGATAAGGCCGATCCTGAACTACTCGCCTACAAGGAACGCACCAGCCACAGCACCGACGCTCAGGACTCCATCCAATGGCGGCATGAATTTCTGCTCCGCAAGTTTTTCGAGGCCGTGCCGGACATCGAACAGAAGGACAATCAACGTTTGTTCTCACACGAGCAGCGCCTTGCGATCTTCCGCCGCGATGGCTGCATTTGTCAGGTGCGTCTCAAATGTCAGGGCGTCAAATGTGAATGGGATGCCTGGCAGGCCGACCACAAGACTCCGTGGTCACAGGGTGGCAAAACCACCGTCGAGAACGGCCAGGTGGCTTGCCCGGAGTGCAACGCCGCTAAAGGAGGCAATCCCTGATCATAACCCAATGCAATGCGCGAACGAAAGCACAACAAATGGCAGCACGGCCTGACCCGCTTTGAAATCCCGGCGCTGGATGATTACTTGGGAATGCGCGATGGCTTTCTGCCGCTGCCCGTGATTCTTGACCCAGCCGTGGGGGAGGAAGTGGTCCTCGTCGTGCGCGACCAGACGCCCTTCATGGAGGAATTGCGGCAGGTTAAACCCTTCCGCCTGATGATGAAGAACGGTTGCGCCCGAAATGATTTCGGCCCGCTCGTTTTCTTCCTGTTCTGGGTCGAGAACCCCGCTGACCTGTCCGCACCGTTCAGTTCGTGGGATTGTTATTTCGACCCAAAGAACGAAACCCAAAAGGGTCTGTGGCGCAACTTGGCCGCGCAATCCCATTGGCATCTGTTCCTGGTCGGCACGGCGGGCCGGCAGCGCGGCTTCTTCGAGTTTGAAAATAATTACGGTCTCGACCAGGCGTTGGATTTCTTCGACGAGGCGTGCCAAAACGTGGCCACAATTGATTTCAACCGGGCCAAGGAACGGTTCATGAACGAAAACACCATCGAGGATTTGTTTCGGCTGAAATGAAATGAAAGCCAGCCCGCCATCGGCCGTTGCCAGTCTCCACCGGATCAATCGTGGAGACTCCGCATATCCGCAGGCTCTTGTGGCACGGCTCGGCGCACAATCACCTACGGCCCTCGCCGCTCTCGGCAACCTCGACTTGCTGGCCTTGCCCAACACCGCGCTGTTCTGTTCCGCCCGTTGCCCTGGCAAAGTCATCCTCACAACCTACGACCAGGCTGTCCGTTGGCGTGATATTGGACGCTGCGTCATCAGCGGCTTCCATTCCCCGGTGGAAAAGGAATGTCTGCACATCCTCTTGCGCGGCTCGCAGCCCATAATTATCTGCCCGGCGCGTGCCTTGCCCCAGCGCGTGCCGCCGGACTGGAAAAAGCCCCTGACAGCCGGTCGCCTCCTGATTCTCTCCGCGTTCACCGCGACGGCAAAGCGCATCACCGCCGAACTCGCCGCCCGCCGCAACGAGTTCGTCGCCGCTCTGGCCGGTGAAGTTTATGTCCCTCACGCCTCCCCTGACGGGCAACTCCAATCACTGCTCCAGACCATCCAACGCTGGGCTGACAAACCATTCATAATTCGTAATTCATAATTCAACCTTTCCCCTATTATGCCCCGCCTCCATAAATACCGCGACCGCAACGCCTGCTACGTCCTCACCGCCGTTCGCGGTGCCGTCGTCACTTTTCAACTGTCCGCCGAGGGCGAGCAGAAACTCGCCGCTGCCCGTATCGGCCCCGGCGAGAAATTCCCCCGCGCCCTCCTGCTCGACCTCTACCGCACCGGAGACGCCTTCACTGGTGGCAGCGCCGCGGCCAGCCTCGCGCTGGATTCCGCCGGCCAGTTGGAAATGGATTTCGCCAACGACCCCGATCCCGAAACCGCCTTCCCCGCCTGCGACGTGTGCGGCGGTGTCAATGACCTGTATCTGACCATCCGGGGCAAACCGGAAGACCTCATCGCCCAACTGCAATGTGCCGCCTGCCGCAATTTGCCCGGAACCCCATCCGATTCCTGCATCCCCCTCGGCGTGCTGTCGCGCCCCGTTTTGTCCCGGCTCTTTCAGGTAAAAACCGTGGCGGCCCGAAGCTCCGGCGTGAAACAATTCGAGGAACTGCTCCGCTCCGAGTTTGAATCCAAATGGGAAGCCCTCCGCAAACAACGCGGCGTGTCGCAAGCATCATTGTTCAATTCCGGCCCAAGTGACGGGCTCAATCTTTCACCAGACTAATCACCCATAAAACGCACGCCTATCGAAAGGAACGAACCATGCCCCGCCTCACCAAACTTGATGATGTCCTCTTTCCCGTGGCCGAACATCCGGTCTTCGTCAGCATCACCGAGAAGGATGGGGAGCGGCGCTTGGCTGTCCCGGAGAAAAAAGCGATCCTGAACCAGAAGACCAGCCGCGTGCTCGGCATTGTCAGCCGCAGTTACCGCCTCGTCGATAATCGCGAGGCGCTCGAAATGGCAAACCAGTGCTGCCGCACCGTTTTCCCTGAAACCAAGCCAGGCGAATGGTCGGTCAACGCCGTGGATGCACCCGCCACTGCCGGCTATTGCCACATTGACCTTGTCCACAACTCCGCGTCGCTCGATTTTAATTCCGTTCCCCCAGACCAGCGCCCGGACTTGTTTGGCCCGTTCATCCGCGTGACCAATAGCTTCAACGGTTTGCGCGCGCTCGGTTTCAACATCGGCTTTTACCGGAAGGTCTGCAAAAACGGCCTCATCATCCCGGATACCATCATCCGCTTCAAGTTTACGCACCAGCGCCGGGACATCGGTGAAACCATTCAGTTCAAGATTGCCAAGGATAAGCTGTCTCAATTCAAAAACACCTTCACCGATTCTCTCGCCGGCCTGCGCAAGTGTGCCGTGCCGCGTCCGCAGTTTGAACCGCTCATTCAGGGTGTGCTGTCACTCCGGCCACCGCAACCGCTGAAGCCCGACACCCGCGAGGCGAAGGATTGGCAGAGCCTCGGCACGCATCTCGGCGAGATGAGCACTCGCTACGCAGGCGAGTTGGGCCCCAATGCCTATGCGGTGTTCAATGCCATCACCGAGTTTGCGTCGAGTCCGCCCGAGAACCGATGCGTCCACCGCGACCGCCATAGTCTCCAGCGGCTTGCTGGTTCCTGGCTTGCGTCGTTCACCACGGAATGTGCCAAGACTGATTTTCACCTCGATAAATACCTGGCCGAGTTGCTGAAACCGAAACCCGCGCCAACGGAAAAACCGCCAAGATCGCTTTCCCCGGCTGAAGATGAATTGTTCGCCCGCAACTGATATGATCGAAGCCTACTGCAAACAATTCTTCGGCTTTGGCCGCTGGGATGCGCCAGTCTGGTTCGTGGGCCTCGAAGAGGCGGGTGCTGGCACACCGGAAGAGTTGCAGGCCCGGCTGGCGGCGTGGGATCATCGTGGTCGCCGCGAGTTGGAGGATGCTCCGTCGTTTTATCCTGCGTGCGGTCAGCAATCGTGGCATGGCCCGGATGCCACCTTGCAGCCCACTTGGCGGCAGTTGATTCGCCTGTTGTTCTTGGCTCGCGGCGAACCGGTCGGTGAGGAGGCTTTGCTGCAATATCAGGAAAAAAAGCTTGGCGCTTTTTTCGGCCATGTTTGCCTCACGGAATTGTCGCCCCTGCCGACCCGCAACCAAACTCACTGGCCCTACGCCGACCACCAAGGCTTGCCGGATTGGGCGGAGTCTCGTGTCCAATTCAATGCTGCTTTCGCCGCCCACCGCATTGCCACCTTGCGGGAAAAAATCGCGCTGCATCATCCTCGCGCTGTGGTTTTCTACTTTTGGAAACATCGCCAATCGGCTGAAGCAGTTGCGGGCGGCGAGTTTCGCCCCCTCATTCCCGAGCAGTTGCTTGGCCTTAAACGCAACGGCACGGCCTACTTTGTCACCGGCCACCCGGCGGGTCGGTATCCCGACACTTACTTCGACGGATTGGGCCGCCATTTTCACGAGCACTGCCGTGAATTGTTTGCCGACCAGCAAGCCTCACTTCTGCAAAAGGCCATCGCGCTCGCTGCCGCCGCGCATCATTGGCAGAAACGCAAAAAGGGCTCGCCTTATGTCCTCCACCCGCTGCGCATGGTCTGCGCCTTGAATACCGAGGCGGAGCAGATTGTCGCTGTGCTGCACGACGTGGTCGAAGATACCCATTGGACCTTTGACGATCTCAGACGCGAAGGCTTCCCCGAGGACATTCTCCAGGCCCTCGACTGTGTAACGGAACGCAAAGGCGAGTCGTATGACGATTTCCTCACCCGCGCCGCCTCCAACCCCATCGCTCGCCGGGTGAAATTGGCGGACCTCGAGGACAATATGAACGTCCGAGATTTGCCCGAAGTCACGCCGAAGGATGCGTTGCGCCTCTCCAAATACGTGAAGGCCTGGCACCGCCTCAACGAAACTTGATATTATGAACCTACTCGAAAAACTTCGCACCGCTGCCGCCAGCGCCAAACCGGGCTCGCGGGTCATCGGCATTGATCTCGGCACAACCAATTCTACCGTCGCCCAAGTGCGGTTGCCGTTGCCCGAAAGTTCTGCCGCCGAGTTTGCGTGCGAATGCGTGCCCCTGGAGCAGGCCACGCAAATGAGCCCATTCACCGGCGCGCTCATACCCTCGGTGCTCGCCATTGATAAGGCTGGCAAGGTCTGGATCGGCGAGGGCGCGAAGCGGATGCGCGCCGAGCCACAGAAACACGGCTTGAGTCTCGAAAAAAATCTGTTCTACGAAACCAAGAACGACATGGGGCTGCAAAAGCGCTACCACCGCGCCGCTGAAGAATTCGACCACGCCTCCAAAATTGCCGGCCATCTGCTCCGGTTCATGGTCAACGGCGCGCGGCAGGCCACCGGTTCGCCTCCCGGCCGCACCGTTGTGACCGTCCCCGCGTCGTTCCAGATCAATCAGCGCGAGGATACCATCGCCGCCGCCAAACTGGCCGGATTATCCTTGGCTAATTACGATCTCCTCGATGAGCCGGTCGCGGCCCTCACGGATTATCTTTTCACCTACGCCGGCGCGGAAGTTTGGGACAAGCCTCAGAACACCGTCGTGTTCGATTTCGGCGGCGGCACATGCGACGTGTTTGTCGCCCGCCTCCCGCCTGCTGACAATGGCTCGGCCTTCTCCATCGAAACCCGCTCCGTCTCCCGTTACCACCGGCTCGGCGGCGGCGATTTCGACACGGCCATCATTCACAACGTGCTGATTCCGCAGTTGCTCAAGGAAAACGAACTCGCCGCACGTCACTTCGAGTGGACCGACCGCAAGAAGATCATCGAACCCGCCTTGCGCGGTTGCGCCGAGGCTCTCAAGGAGGGACTCTGCCGCGAAATTTCCCAGCTTCACTTGCACGGTCGCTACGAGGGCGCGGAAAAAACTAAGATTGTCGCCCGGCAGGCTCCCACCAAGGTCTCGGTCGGCGGCAAGGACTACCTTCTCGCCCATCCCGAACTCAGCGCGGCCCAGTGGGAGGAAATCCTCAAGCCGTTTCTCGACTTGGAAATGATGCACGCCCGGGAAACGGATTATGTCCTGGCTCTTTCCGTCTTTGCCCCGATCACCGATGCCCTCGAACGCGCCAAGCTTCGGAACAAGGATGTGGACTTGGTTCTTTTGGCCGGGGGTAGCTCGCTCGTTCCCCAGGTGCAGTGGGCTGTCGAAAAGTTCTTCCCTCAAAGCCGC
Organism: Akkermansia muciniphila; assembly: GCA_945861765.1. Lineage (GTDB taxonomy): Bacteria > Verrucomicrobiota > Verrucomicrobiia > Limisphaerales > SIBE01 > SIBE01. The sequence goes on from CAMAWP010000156.1 coordinate 7,568, forward strand.
GTGCTCCGTTTCCCGGATAGCACCGCCGCCCAGACCGCTATTGCCCGCGGCGCGGCGTGGACGGCCGCCTGGCTGGAAGCCTTCAAAAAACCGCTGGTGAACCCGGTCATTTCGCAGACGATCGCGTTGCGCGTGCAGGGACGCGATCCCATACCGCTGGTCACCGCTGGCACCGCCATTCCGTTTCCGGCGGACGGTGAATGGAAAAACGTGGCCGGTCTGGCCTTGCCGAAGAAATTTACCGGCACCCTCCGGATTGAAGCCATCACCCTGCCCGAAGAACACGTCGTCTTGAACCTGCCGGTGAAGATTGATGTCAGCGAGGCCGGCGAGGCGCTCAACCTTGAGTTCCGTTTCGGTTCCGGCCACTCGTTCGAATGTGCCGTCGCGCTCCGCAAAAGTCCCGATAACCGCTTCGTCGTCGCGGCCGAAAATCCCCTGATCAATGTTTCCAACCCCGGCGCGGTGAGGGTCGAGATTGAACAGATTGAGGAGGATTTGCGGGACGCCGGCGGGTTCAGCGCGCGCCATCGTGACAAACTCATGCGCCTCGCCGAACTCTACCGGGAATTGCGCATGACCGAGAAGGCCGTGGACATCTTGAAAGGCGCTGCCCGCGCGGTCGGCCGCCCCGACGCGGAGATCCTGAATCGCCTCGCCATGTTCTACGACGAAATTGGCGACCTGAACCGGATGGAGGCTCACTACGCTGAAGCCGCGCGCGTTTCCGGCAACTGGGCCGGGCCGCTCTTTAATTGGGCCTTGCATTTGTTTCGTCGCCGCAATTTTGCCCTCGCGTTGGAGAAAGTGGATGAAGGTATTCTTCGCCAGCCCGATTCAGGCCCATACTATGTTCTGCGCGCCCGGATTCTTGATGGCATGGGCCAGCCGGTCGCAGCCAAGGAGGCGGCCCAGCAGGGCATCGGCCATTTCCCGCCGCTGTCCGCCCAAAGTCCGTGGCACTTGGGCTGGTATGAAGACGGTGCCGCCACCCTCGGACGTGAAGCCGATGTCAAAGCGGCCCGACTGCAACGCGAACGAAAAGGCGTCCAACCCAAAGGCAGCAAGACGGGCGAAAATGAACTGCCCGTGGTATCTCAATCCTGACCGACCCAGATGCCATGCCCTCCGTTCTCCATGACAGCCAGTTGACCCGCGAGCAGCGCGCCATTGTCGAACTGCGCCCGGACCGCCATCATCTCATCATGGGTCCGCCCGGCTCCGGCAAAACTCAGGTGCTGCTGCATCGCGCCCGCTGGTTGCGACAGACCTACAAAACCCCGCCCGAAGGTTTTTGCGTGCTCGTTTACACGAATGTGCTCACCTACTTTCTGCGCCAGTCTTTGGAGTTCCTCGGCATTCCCAAGGAGAACGTGCGGACCTTCGATGATTGGTGTGCCGAATTGTGGGATCAATTTGTCCGCAAGCCCAAGCCTCGCACTCTACCCGACCGGCGTGGCAGGTCATTCATTGATTTTGCCGCCGTGCGGGCTGGCGTCCTCCAGAGCCTGCAGTCCGGCGGCGGATTGAGCGCTCGCGTCCCTCAGCCGAAATCATTTCTCGATTTCGTGCTCGTGGATGAAGGTCAGGACTTGGACGCCACGGCCTACGGGATTCTGCGCCAGATGACCCGGCATCTGACCGTGTTCGCGGACGCGCGCCAGCAGATCTTCGAGGGCGGGGCGTCAGTGTCGGAAATGCAACAACACCTCGCCCTCACCGGCCAGAGCGCCTCCTTGTTGCCGGCCTATCGCAATTCGCCGGACATCGCCAAACTCGCCTCCTATTTCGGCAACGCCTATGACGGCATGAATTATCTGGCTCAGGAACGGCAGAAGCCCTGTCTCTACGTGGCGGCCGATTGGGAGGATGAGATGGATAAGCTCGCCGATGTCCTGCGTGAGCGCCGTCTCTTGAATCACAAGTGCGGCATAATCGTCCCAACCAACCGGGATCTCTTCAGCGTCACCAACAAACTCAAGGAACGCGGCATCGAGGTTCACCAGGCGATCGCCGTCCGGCGGGGCGGCACGCCGCCGGATTTCGACTCCCTCACGCCCATCATCGCCTCCTACCACAACGCCAAGGGTCTCACCTTTGACTGCGTCCTCCTGCCCAAGCTGGTGGAAAATAATTTTCAGCGCGTGACGGGCGAGCGCCGCCGCCGCCTCCTGCTCGTCGGTATCACCCGCGCCACGCAATGGGTTTATCTGAGCACAGTTCGCGGCTGGGAACTCGGTGACCAGGACATTTTCCGTCAGGCCACCGTCAACGGCGACCTGTTCGTCAAGGAATCTGCTGCCACAACTCCTCTCGCCACCGCGTCCGTCGAGGTCCCGCCCAGCACCGACGACGAACCATCATTTCTGTGAATCCTGCGTTTATTGCCGGTGCCACCGTTTTTGATGTGAACAACCCTGCGCGGGTTGGGCAAATCACCGGTCGGCAGCAGACCCGGGCCGCTGTCGTGTTCCGCGAAGTCGCGTTTGGCCCCAATGAAAAACGCTTCGTCGCCGAGAGTTTCCTTCAAGCATTCGACGAACGGAACTCCGGCACGGACGATCTGATTCGGCGCGGCATGTATGGCAAGACGGAGGACCTCCAGCGGCTTCTTACGTTTGAAAAGCTCAAGGGGACGCTTCACGACTTCATCTACTCGATGGACGTCGCCCGGATCGACTTCCTCGAATACCAGTTCAAGCCGGTGTTGAAGTTCGTCAACTCGCCGACCGAGCGACTACTCATCGCCGACGAGGTGGGCTTGGGCAAAACCATCGAGGCGGCTCTGATTTGGCTGGAACTTCAGGCGCGGCGCAATGCTCGCCGCCTGCTCGTCGTCTGCCCCAAGATGCTCGCCCCCAAGTGGCGAGCCGAACTCCGGCAGAAATTTGGTGTCCAGGCGGAGGTCGGCAATGCTGCAAGTTTGCAGCAGGCCGTCGCGGACGTACGACGCGAAGGCGACAACGCATCCTTCGCGTGGATTTGCACTTATTCCGGCCTGCGCCCCGCCCGGCGCGATTTGAGCCGCATGGACGACCCAGAGGGCGACCAGCTCACGGAGCGCGGTCAGTTGTGCAGCTTGTTCCAGAACTGGGAGGGCAGTCTTCCTCTCTTTGATCTCGCAATCTTCGACGAGGCCCACCACATGCGGAATCCCGCATCGACGACCTTCCGCCTTGGGTCGGCGGTCGGCAATGCCACCAACGCTCTGCTCCTCGTCTCCGCCACTCCGGTCAACAACACGAGCACGGACCTCTTCTCACTGCTTCGCCTGCTCGACCCGGACTTTTTTTCCAACGAGACGCTCTTCAACTACCTGCTGGAGGAGAATAAGCCCGCGCTCCAGGCGTCTCTCGCTCTCAACCAGGCCAAACCTAACTTCATGCAGGCCGCCGAGGCGCTGTCACGGCTTCGGCGGAGTCCGTTCGTGGGCCAATCGGAACTCTTGCGTCAAGCGATCGAGCGCGTGCAGGTGCTCCAGCCGGGCGACCATGACGGCATTCTCGGCATTCTCGAAACGGTGGAGAAACTGAACATCACCAGTCGTTACATCTCGCGGACCCGGCGCGTTCAGGTGAAGGAGCGCCGGGCAGTGCGGAATCCCATGATTCTGGAGGTCACCTTTAATGAGCAGGAAATGCGCTTCTACAAGACCGTCACGCGGATGGTCAGGCGCAAGGTGGAAGACTCCGGCGGAGGATTCCTCACGTTCCACCTGATTCTGCCCCAGCAACGCACCGCCAGTTGCATCCCGGCCATGGTTCGCGCCGTTCGCGAAGGGGACCTGGGCGACCCGGTTGAATTGCTGAGTGACGCGTTCGACTTGGAACTCGACGCGGATGAGGAACTCGTTGAGGAAAGCTTGTCCGAAGACGTTCTCGAATGGTTGCAGGGTCACGACTTCGAAGTGGGTGACACCAAGTATTCGGCTCTGAGGGGGCTCTTGGTCGAGCAGCTTCCCGAGGAGAAGATCATAGTCTTCGCTTTTTTCAAGGGCACTCTTCGATACCTGCATAAACGGCTCACCGCCGAGGGCATAGGCTCGGTCCTGCTTCACGGCGAAATGGACGACGAGCTGCGAGCCGCACAACTCGAAGCCTTCCGGGAGAAATCGGACGTCCGAGTGCTGCTCTCGTCGGAAGTTGGCAGTGAAGGTATCGACCTCCAGTTCTGCCGGGTCGTCGTCAACTACGACCTTCCCTGGAATCCGATGCGTGTCGAACAGCGCATCGGTCGCATTGACCGTGTCGGCCAGAAAGCCGACAAACTCACCATCGTCCACTTCAAGGTCAAGGGCACGGTCGAGGAACGCCTCTACGAGAAGCTCTATAAAAAACTCCGCGTTTTTGAGGAGAGCATTGGTGACATCGAACCCATCCTCGGTGAAACCATCGAGCGCCTCACCATGGAACTATTGAGCAAAGATCTGTCGCCGGAAGAGGAGGAACGCGTCATCGATCTCACCTGCCTGGCGATCGAGAATAACCGGAGGCTGGTTGCCAATCTTGAATCCGAAGGCGAAAGCCTCCTCGCCCACGCGGACTATATCGCGTCCAAGGTCAACCGCGATCGCAGCCTCGGGCGCTACATCACGCCCAAGGAGCTTCAGGCGTATATCGCCGACTTTTTCAACCGCAATTACCGCGGCTGCGTCTTGGCTTGGGACTGGCCCAGACCCGAATGCTTTTCGTTGGAATTCACCGCCGAAGCTCATGATCGTTTTCGGGAATTCATGCGCGAACAGCAGTTGAAAACGCCCCCGGAATTGCACGCGCGCAAGGTGATGGGGACTCTTTACCCTGCGGTGGCGCAGACGCCGCACCTATTGCCTGCCGGGCAGTCGTTGCTGCTCATTACTCACCAGTCTCCGCTCGTAAAGTGGATCACGCACGAAAACCTCCGCGCCGATGGCGCCTTCTACGGGTTGTCCGCTCTGCGTTGCCGAAACGCCGACTGGCGGCCGGGCATTTATGTATATCGTGTCGAACGCTGGAAGTTCAACGGACTTCGGGGGCGCGAACACTTGGCCTACGGCGTTTCCCGGCTTGGTTCTCAAGACGTTTTCGATGGCGAGAAATCAGAGCAGTTCTTCCAATCCATCCTCGCCAATTCTGAATCCTGGCACGAGCCGCCGGTTTCCTCCGACGATGTTCTCACCACCTATCAGTCGGTGCACTCCGCGTTGCTCGAACGGTTCGACCAGTTGCACGATGGATTCGTCGCCGAAAACGCGGATACGCTCACGATTCATCTCGCGCAGGTGAACAATCATTTCCAACGCCGCCTTGCCTCAAATCTGCAACGTAAGCAGACCCTGCAATCGCGCGGGCGGCGCGAGAGCATGATTGCGCTCGTGGAAGCCAACATCGCCAAAGACCGCGCGCGTCTCGAAGAAAAGGTGAGCGACCTGCGAAGCAAAGCGAAACCCGGAAGCGACTTCAGCGAGGTTGCCAGCGGGATCGTGGAGGTGACCGCATGATCAAGAAGATTATCAATCGCCTTTCTGCCGCCGTGGGCCGGATGTTCGGCCGCCCCCCGCCCGCTCGTCCCGTCCGACCTCCGCCGGTTAGCGTAACTCCTCCACCAGCGCCTCCGGCCCCGTCGCTCCCTGCGCCCGAGCCAATCAAAATCACCCCGGTCCAAGAACCGATCCCCGCAAGACCGGCATCGCGTCGCCTTCCAAGGATGTGGAATATTGGCTTGGACTTTGGAACCGCGTTCACCAAATGCGTCGTTAGGGACTTAGGGGCGAATCAGGCGTTCGTGGTTCCCATGGCCGGTGAGCAGCTTCTTCTCCTCTCCGAGGTCTTCGTCGGAACCAGCCGCATTGGCTTGTTCGGCGAGTCCATGACCGAGGACCGCCCATTCCGGGTTCAAAACCTGAAAATGACACTGGCCGAGACCGCCTCTGGTCAAACCGCTGGCGTGTGGGCCGCCGAGTTTCGTCGGCTGCGCGAACACCATCCTGATGCCGTTTTCGCCACGAATCCCGGACTTTTGACGGTATATTTTCTTGCGCGGGCTATCCAAAAGGCCAAGGCGTTCATCCTCACGAAGACACCGGATTTTGACGAATCGCGTGGTGACCGCTACTTCATTAACATGGCTGTCCCGGTGGCTCACGCAGAGGAAAGCGCGATCGCCGCCGCATTCGACAAGTGCTTGCGACAGGCATGGCTCCTCGCTCGGGAAGCCAGTTTGTCCGACTGGGATCAGACCCGCGTTCATGCCGCGCTCGCGAGTCTCAGCGCAGTCGCCCAAGACGATCTTCCTTGCTACATCTACCCGGAAGTCAGTGCCAACGTTCAATCCTACGTCAAATCCCGCGCTGGCGTGGATGGTCTCTACCTTTTCGTGGACGTTGGCGCCGGCACTGTGGATCTCAGCATTTTCATCTACTACACGCATCCCTCCAACGATCGCCCGATCTCGTATGTTTCTGCCGGAGTGATCCCGCTTGGCTCGTCCCAAATCGAGATACGCGCAGCTCGCAGCCTCGCAGACAACGATCTTCGGCAAGTTCAGCTCCAAGAGCTGATTCGACGGGCAAAGGAAGGAGACAGAATTGATCTAGCCCTTCACCACGCAATGAAGACCGCTGAAGAATCCATTGAAATCGAGTTGCTTGATCATGCGGCCAGAGTCTTGCAGGGCGGTCGTATGAAGCTCACCCAGGACACTGACGGCCGAAGACGGAAAGCGGGAGCTGATCAGTGGAAAACATTGAATCTCCTTCTTGGCGGTGGTGGTGCCAAGACCCGCCTCTATCCTGACGTCATCAACAAGTGGTTCAAGCAATGTAATCAATTTGAACCTGGTCGCAAACCTATACCACTACCCGAAGATCTGAAGTGGCCCACCAGTTTGCCCGCCAGAAAACAGGCTGAAGAGTTCACCCGATTTACCGTTGCTTACGGATTGTCTTTTGACCGCGCCAATCTTGAGGATCACCGGTTCCCCAAGGAGGTCAAGCCGCTCACGGGTGGAATTGAAGCCTCGACCATTCGTCCCCACGCACCGTCTAAGGACGAGTGCTGAAGAATACAGTTAACAGAGAAAGCAATGGTGCGACATCGCTCGCTGATCCTGCCCCGACGTCCAGCATACGCCACCCCTCGAACACGCAATTTCTGGAATTGCTGCAGCGGCTCGCTCTGATCGCAGGGTGCGATACTTCGCTGCCACCTCTGCGGCGGTCCGATCACAAAACTCCAGAGGTGGACATCCATGCGCGATTTCTGTCCATGCGCGATTTCTTGCCTTTCCGGGTTAATTCATCGATGAATCCCTTTCCGAAGTTTCCACGACCCGGACGATTGCATGTCCGCACGGGGCGCACGCGCCTTTGAGAATCACGTCGCCGTTTTCCACCTCGCCGGTGAACCGCACAATCTCGACGGACTCGCGGCATTTCACGCAGAACACGTTCGCAAGGATTCGGTCGCGCGCATCCTTGGCAATCGTGCCCCAAAGCACCGCTGCGCCCACTGTAAAACTGCCATCGCTCATAACCCTGAGATTACATGACGACGCTTATCTCGCACAGCCCAAGCTTGACCAATATCAGTGCGGTCAGCGGTGAACGACTTGGCCGACAAACTGCGCTTATTGACGAAAGGCCAAGGGTTCCTCGCATTTCGCGACCGGTTTAGCTTTCTTTGGCTGGTAAATCCAAAGATGGAACTCCGAGCCGTGATTCACGAATTGCAGGGCTGGATTGCCATTGAAATGGGCGTGTTAGCACTGAGCACAAGTGATGTCACTGGTTTTCGTCGTCTCTGGAAATAGAGATGAAAAAGCCCCGACGGAAAATGCCGTCGAGGCGTGAGTTCAATTTTAGTAAAAATATCCCATGGTTCGAAGACTGGAGTGACGCTGCGTGCCGATGATGACGTGGTCGAGGATTTCGATCTTCATCATTTGGCCGGCCCGGATTAAGTCGCGGGTGACTTTGATGTC
>CAMAWP010000157.1 GCA_945861765.1 Akkermansia muciniphila
GCCGGAAGTAAAACGCCCTTGGATGTCGAAGGTGTAAAGAGCGACATCCCTGCCGTCATGCTTGCCGAGTTTCATTTCATCAATGGCCCAGCCGAACTTGCGGTTTTTGATATAGACGCCATAGGCTTGCCGACGTTGGTTTTGCTCAATGTAACCGCGAAATTTGCCCGGATTGGCAGTCTCGGCTCCGAGGGATGAGACGAAACCGCACGCCAGCACGAACAACCACGCTACCGAGTTTTTTGTATTTATTACTGGCCAGTTCATTTGTCTTGTTTGGAGGTTTTTCCATTAAAATCGACCAGCATGATCGCCAGCGTATCAACGTCGTCTCGACCTAGAGCGGCCGGATTCGAGTAATTGTTAAGCATGATCGAAAACGCAACCGATTCACCGCCGGCAGTCGTGGCATAGCCGGAGAGAGTATCGACGTAGCGCAACCGGCCCGTCTTGGCCCGGAGGTTTCGCGCGGCCTTCGTCTCCTTCATCCGGTTGCGCAATGTGCCATCGACACCAGCAATCGGCAACGACTCTCGATAGACCTCGGCATATTTGTGGTGGCTCATGAACTTCAGCAGCTCGACCGTCGCATTTGGCGTTAACAGACAGCCGCGCGATAAGCCTGATCCTTCCTCCAACAACACTTCACCTTTTTTGATGCCCACTTGCTGGAGAAACTTGTTCATTTCCACCAGACCCATTTCTTCCGAGGTCCCCTGAATGTTCAAAGCCGGCGGGGACGAATCGGAGAGAGCGCCAGGCGGCGAACCGGAGCTTGATCCCGTTTTTCCAATTTGATCCTTCTCGGTTTTGCTCATGGTGCCGACCTGTAAGAGCAAGAGCTGCGCGTACAGGTTCTGCGAAGGTTTCAACATCTTGATTAGAATCTCGCTCAATGGACGCGACCTGACAGATCCAAGTTCCACCAGCTTTGAGAGATCGTGAGTCTCTCGGCCACTGTCGCTTTGTTCCCGCAGTTTGCCAGAGACAGTGATACCCCGCCTTTCGAGTGCGTCCTTCAAGAGAGCTACGAACAAGCCAGCCGGCTCATGCACCGTCACCGCATCGGTATGATTCGAACTGTCCAAAGGTAAACTGCCGGACAGATAAACGGTGTTGTCTCCGATCGGCCGATAAATGGCGATGGATCGGTTCGCACCTTTTGCGGCTGTTTTGGTCTGGTTAATGAACTTCACGAAGGTCGTTCCCGGATTGACGGTTATCTGGCAGGGATCGCCCATGTTGGGTCCCGGTCGCACGATGAGATCAAGCACGTTGTCTTCGACAGTGAGCGCTGCGACCTCCGCGCCGTAGTAGGACTGAAGGTCATCCCAGGCCCAGCCCGAGCCAAAGGGCGGCCCGTGGAAATAACTCGCGTCACCGATCAGACTGCCTTCAATCTGTTTGATGCCAGCCTCTGCTACCGCTTCCACGAGCGGTTCGAGCGATTTCTGATAGCTGCCATTATTGAACCGCGCCGCGAACGAAGGATCACCCCGACCATAGACGATAAGATCTCCTTTCAGTGTTCCGGCAGTATCCGGCTGAGCCGTGGCAAGGAGAGAAGTCCTGATTCGGTGATTCGGTCCCAACCGGTCCAGCGCGAGGGCACCGGTGTAAAGCTTGGCATTGGAGGCCGGCTTCATGAGCTTGCCGGCGTTGCGTTCGAAAAGGATCTTCCCAGTGTCCAGCGAGATAATTTTTATTCCCCAAGCGGCCGCAGAGAAACGTGGTTGAGCAATGTAGTCACTCAAACGCGCTCGGAGATCGCTGATTGCTTCCGCTGCTGTGTCGGGAGTTTTATCTTGAGCGAATGAGCTAAATCCCAGAACGAAAAATCCCAAAACAAGGCGTAGAATCAGGCGACGCTGCATGAGATTCGGGTTTCTGAGCCATAGGACCATGTGGACCATTTAAAATGGCTTTCGTTCCAGAGGCAAAGCAATCCTTGTTCCTCTTTACTTCAAGCACGACGCGTCCCACTCAGGCTTGATCTAGGCGCTCTCTTGCAAAACTCTCACGGAATGACGACTTGGCCATCGGATGACAACGTCGCGTTCATAAAGAAGTTAAGACGCCGTGCGGTGTGAGGGATCGAGTCCAAACAACCGATGGTATTCCTCAATTGCGTAACGATCAGTCATCCCGGAAATGTAGTCGCAGACAGCTCGATGCCATCCCACTTTCCGGGCCCGTTTCCGGGATTGCTCGCCGATCTCTGCATGGTGGTCGAGATAGAAGGGAAATAGTTTCTCGAGCATTTGCACGGCTCGCACGTTTGGCTCGTGTACTTGCGGGTTGTAATAAAGTTTCTCGTAAAGGTACTCACGCAACTCGAGGTTTAACTTGCGTCGCTCCGGACTGTATTGAACGAGCGGCGGTGGGTAATGGCGGACTTCATCGGATGATGTCAACTGGGCCTCGCCAATCCGCTCTTCGGTGGTCATCACCACGTCCTTCACTTGGCTGTCAATGATGCATCGAATAATAAAGTAACGTCGGCATTCATCGGAGAGCTCACCGAATTCCTTCCGGACCGCCCGGGCGGCCCCACTCCAAATTTTATCTTCTCGGCGAAGGTTCTTCTCATCTAACAAGCCGGCGTCGAGTCCATCATCCAAGTCATGGCTGTAATACGCGATCTCGTCGGCCAGATTTGCAACCTGCGCTTCGAGAGAGGAGGACTTTGTTTCGAGCGCGGCGCTTTTAGCAGGGCGACGGGAATTCGCAGGGTTTTTAACCAGGCCCTCGCGGACTTCCCAGGTGAGGTTCAGGCCAGGGAACAGAGGATATTTTTGTTCGAGTTCTTCGACGATCCGCAGGCTTTGCCGGTTATGTTCGAAACCGCCCTGATCTTTCATCAGGCGATTCAGAACCATCTCGCCCTTGTGCCCGAAAGGTGAATGGCCGAGATCATGCGCCAACGCGACCGTTTCTGTTAAATCCTCGTTCAACCGCAGCGCGCGGGCAATGTTCCGAGAGATGGCGGCCACTTCGATGGTGTGGGTCAACCGCGTCCGCAGATGGTCGCCCGTGCCGTTGAGAAAAACTTGCGTCTTGTATTCGAGGCGTCGAAAAGCCCTAGAATGAATCACTCGATCGCGATCGCGTTGGAAGTGAGTTCGCCACTCGGGCGGAGGTTCAGAATATTTGCGGCCGCGCGTGTCGGCGCTAAACTGCGCGTACGGAGCAAGAATTTGGCGCTCGCGTTTTTCCAGATCGTCGCGGGTGCAAGGCATGAAATTAATTCAAGGTTTTTGGGCGGCGAAAATCTCCAACTTGCCGTGATCTGTGCGCTTGGTTTACATGTTTGAAACCAGGCTGCAAATCTTCGGCCGTGATCCTTTCCATGAACCCACCCCCAACCCCTCCGAGGAGGGGGGCTGCGTCGTCCGCGCCGGTTTCAGGTTCCCCTCCTGGGAGGGGTGAAGGGGTGGGTTCACAGCGCCGATTCGCGTCCGATTTTTGGAGGTGTTCCCTGCCCATGAACCGACCCACCCCTACCCCTCCCAGGAGGGGAACGGACAACGATTCCTTGAAACAAAGCTCCCCTCCTGGGAGGGGTAGGGGTGGGTTCAGAGGTGCCATGCGCGCGCAGTCTGGGAAATCCACTCCTCAGTTTGCCAGCAATTCCTGAACGGCAACTCCTCTCAGCTCAAACAAACGCCGGATGACATCTTCGATGAGGTTGTTGGGACAGGAAGCTCCGGCGGTCACTCCGACAGTCAGTTTCCCGGGAGGAAGCCAATTTTTAGTTTCAACTTCCTCATGCCGGTGTTGGTCGTAATGCACGATCAAATGTTCCGAAACCAGCTTGGTCGCATTTTTGATGAAGTAGGTCGGCAGTCTGGCTTCGCCCATTTCAGCCAGGTGCGATGTGTTCGAAGAGTTGTAACCGCCGATCACCAGCAACAAGTCCAGCGGCTCCATCAACAATGTTTCCAAAGCATTTTGACGATCTTGAGTCGCGCCGCAGATCGTGTCAAAAAAACGGAAATGCTTATCAGCCTCGCTCGCACCGTATTTCTTCTCGATTGCGGCTTTCAAGCGTCGCTGAACTTCCTCGGTTTCGCCCCGCAGCATTGTGGTTTGATTGGCTACGCCGACAGCTTTCAGGTGAACATCTGGGTCAAAACCGTTGGAGTAAGCTCCCTTGAATTTTTCCAGGAACTCGTGCTTATCTCCGCCATTGACGATGTGGTTGCAGACATAATCGGTTTCAGCCAGTGTGAAGACAACCAGGTAATGTCCACTGCCATTCGCCATGGCGCGTGAACTCGTGGCTTTCGTCTCTTCGTGCCAAGATTTTCCGTGAATGATGCTCGTGACCGAGTCGTTCGCATACTGGCGAACCCGCTTCCAGACGCTCATGACATCCCCGCACGTCGTGTCCACAAAACGGCATCCCTTTGCTTCCAACGTGTTCATCGTGGATGTTTCTGCTCCAAAGGCGGGAACGATCACCACGTCGTCCTTCTTCAAATCTTCGATGTCGGCATTTTTCTCCTTGCCCGATAGGAATTTGATGCCCATCGCTCGAATCTGGTCGTTCACCTCGGGGTTGTGGATGATTTCACCCAGAATGTAGATCGGTTGATCGAGAAAAACTTTCCGCGCCGCATACGCCAAATCGATCGCTCTTTCAACGCCGTAGCAAAAGCCAAACTCCTTGGCCAGCTTGACTGTCAACAAGCCGTCAGCCGAAAGAACATGACCTTTCGCGCGAATGCGATCGATCAGCTCGCTCCGATAATGAGACAGCACCTGGGCCTGGACAGCCTCCATGACATCGGGACGACGGAGGTTGATCTTCTTCGGGCCATTCGGCGGCGGTAATGACATAGTTCAAACGTAACACTCGCTAAAGAACCGTCGAGAGCAAAGCCGTGACTACCGGACGACCCAGTCTAAAATCGCCTTTTGCACATGGAGCCGATTTTCTGCCTGGTCGAAAATGGTCATCGAATTGGCTTCGAACACCGATTCCGTGATCTCTTTGCCCCGATATGCGGGGAGACAATGCATGATCAAGGCGTCAGGCTTAGCCAATTTGACGAGCGGTTCGTTGATTTGATAGCCCGTCAATTCGCGCAGTCGCTCGATGGATTCGGCCTCTTTGCCCATTGAGACCCAGACGTCGGTGTAGAGGAGATCTGATCCTGTCGCCGCCGCCTTGAGATCTTCGGTGCAAATGATTCTGCCCCCGGCACGGGCCAACAAAGCGGCCGACGGTTGATACGCTCTCGGTGCTGCGATTCGCAGTTCGAAATCCAGCTTGGCCGCGGCGAAAATCCAGGAAGCCGGAACGTTACATGCGCCATCCCCGACGAAGGTCACGACTTTGCCCTGAATCGGCCCGCGCATTTCCTGAAAAGTGAAAATGTCGGCCAGAATTTGGCAAGGATGCTCATCATCCGTCAGCGCATTGATGGTCGGGATGTTCGCGAATTTGGCGAAGTCCTCAACATCGCTTTGGGCAAAGGTGCGAATCACCGCTCCATGCACCATCCTCCCAAGAACCCGCGCGGTGTCTTTGATCGGCTCGCCTCGACCCAATTGAATATCGGTCGCGCTCAAAAACATCACTTGGCCGCCCAATTCCCGGATGCCGACTTCGAACGAGACACGGGTCCGAGTGGAGGATTTGGAAAACATGAGAGCCCAGGTTTGACCAGCCAGCGGTCCTCCGGTTCGACGTGTCCGCTCCTTCTTGAAAACCGCCGAGGAACTCCAGATGTCTTCCATTTCTTCCCGCGAAAGTTTCTCAACGCTCAACAGATGTTTCATATAATTCTTCTTGAAGCTGCCTATGCCAGGCGGCGGCCGAATGCTCATTTCACTTTTGAACCAAGAAATTTAGACCTGCTCGCGACATAAATAAACGCCTTCTAAATCAACGCTTTCACCACGGACTCCAATATCTTCAAACCTTCATCCGCTTCACTTCGGCGAAGATTTAGGGGAGGCAGCAGCCGTGCCACCTGAGCCCCTGCGGGAATCGTCAACACGCCTGCGTCGTGCAATCGGTTCACCAATTGGATCGACTGAGGCTTCTCCTCATTTGCCAGAGCCGGAATGTTGGGGGCCAGTTCCAGCCCGATCATCAGACCGATGCCTCGCGCGCTCCTAAGAACCGATGGATAGTGCTCCACCATCCGCACGAGTTCGGTCCTGATGTAATCGCCCACCACTCGAGCATTCTCGGAGAGCCGGTCCCGGTGGATGACTTCCAGGACTTTCAATCCCACAGCGCACCCCAGCGGCGTCCCACCAAAAGTAGTCGCATGAGTGCCCGGACCCAGCAAATCCGCATACGGCTTCCGAACCCAAAAAGCGCCGATCGGGAATCCGCCTCCGAGCGACTTGGCCATCGAAATGCCGTCAGGAAGCATCGCAGCTCCGCCGTCCACGCCTTCCAAAATTCTTTGAAAACTTTGGAAACGTCCCGTCCGGAAATGCCCGCATTGAACTCCGTCCATGAGGAGCAGGAGGTTCTTCTCATCGCATAACTGGCGCAGACCAAGGAGATATTCGGGTGTTGCGGGTGTAATGCCTCCTTCACCTTGAACGCCTTCAATGAGGATGGCAGCGGTCGCCGGCGATATCGCTTCTCGCATCGCTTCCAAGTCATTGTAAGGGACGTGGCGGAATCCATTAACCATCGGTTCGAACCCTTTTTTGACCTTCTCCTGACCGGTGGCTGCAATGCCAGCCAGGGTCCGACCGTGGAAGGAATTCTGTGCCGTGATGATTTCAAAACGGCCTTCTTCGTGCCCAAATTTGCGCGCCAGTTTAAACAAGCCTTCATTGGCTTCGGCGCCGCTGTTGCAAAAAAAACATTTGCCGGGGCCGATCAAATTCACCAGCGCTTGGGCCAGCCGTCCCTGAGGCTCGGTGTAGTAAAGATTTGAAACATGAACCAGTTTTCGTGATTGCTGGATCAATGCCTCGGTGATTTCAGGATTCGCGTGGCCCAGAGAGCAGACGGCAATGCCGCTGCCCAAGTCCAGGTAGCGCTTGCCGGTGACATCCCAAAGGTAACTGCCAGCGCCATGGCTGAAGGCCAGTTCAAAGCGTCCGTATGATGGAATCACGTTCTTTTGGAAAAGATCGCGAACGGCCGCAGTATCATTGCGGACAATGGAGGGTGGAGAGGGAACGATTTCTTTCATAAAACCACCTCTGTGCCGACACCGGCATGGGTAAAAATTTCAAGGAGCACCGAGTGATCCACCCTACCATCGACGAGTGATACTTTATCCACGCCCGACTTGATGGCAGCGACCGCGCTATCCACTTTGGGAATCATTCCTCGGTCAACAATGCCGGCTTTTTTTAGGGCATCCACTTCGCCGGTTTGCAGATGCGTAATCAGAGTCGAGACATCATTCGGATCGCGCAGCAGGCCGGGAACATCGCTCATAAAGACAAGTCGCTTGGCTTTCAATGCGATGGCGGCTTGCGCTGCGGCGACGTCGGCGTTGCAGTTGTAAATCTTCCCATCCTCACCACGAGCTGTGGGACTGATGACCGGCGTGATGCTGCGCCGGATACATTCGCGCAAAGGTTCGGTGTTGACGGCCACCACTTCACCGACAAAACCAATATCGATTTCCTGGCCGTCGGAGCCAGAGAGCGACAGCTTGCGGCACGTAAAAATGTCTGTGCCCGAAAAGCCCCGCGCCTTGCCGCCGAGAGCATTAATGGCTTTGACAATTTCCGGGTTGATCTCGCGGGACAACACCTGTTCCACCACATTGACCGTCGCTTCATCGGTGACGCGCATTCCTTGAATGAAATTTGCTTTCAAGCCCGCGGCATCCATGGCACGCGTAATGGCCTTGCCGCCACCGTGGATGACAATGGGATTGATGCCGACAGCCTCCAGGAAAACAACGTCGCGCGCCACGCCGTTGCGCACTTCCGGATCAGGTGAATCCATGAAGCTGCCGCCATATTTAACCACGAAGGTCTGACTGCGAAAGCGTTGGATGTAAGGCAACGCTTCGAGCAACACGTCGGCTTTGGAGATAAGGTCGTGCATACATTTTTCGGACGCAAGATTCATCCCCCCTGCGACGCCGGGTCGCTCACATCGCCTTTGTTAAAGTCCACGTATTCCTCCGTGAGATCGGCGGTGTAAATCACAGCGCTGGCTTCGCCTAAATTCAAGTGGATGTGCAGATCGAATTCCTTGGGAGCCACCGCGGCGCAGAGCGTCCGGAAAGAAATCATCGTCGGTTTGCCTTTCTTGAGTGAGTACAAAAGCTTCTTGCTGCCCGGCGCGCTGTAGGCGACATCGATTTTTTCTTCGACTACTTTTGCCGAGGAGTAACCCAGGGCATCGAGGATACGTCCCCAATTAGGATCGCCGCCGTACCAACTCGTCTTGACTAGGGTGCTATTGGCAACTGCGCGCGCGGCAGCATCGGCATCGGCAAACGATCTCGCACCCGAGACCTTGACCGTGATGAATCGCGAAACGCCCTCACCGTCGCGCACAATCATTTTGGCGAGCTCAAGCGTGACGTGATCCAGAGCAGCTTGGAACACGTTCCAATCCCGTAGCCGACGAGAGGCGAATGTCCCGGTGCCGCTTGCTGTGATCATCGGGTTTCCAGCCTGGCCATTGGCCAAGACGATGACCGTGTCGTTGGTGCTCATGTCTCCATCCACCGTGATGCAATTGAAACTCTTGGTCACGGCTTGCAGCAAAGCCGCTTTCAACGGCTTGGATTCAATGGCAGCGTCGGTGGTAATGAAGCAAAGCATTGTAGCATGGAGCGGGGTCGAAGCAGGCCGTGCGCTCGTCGGGCTCATGCCAGGTTGAATCATGCCCGCGCCTTTGCAGAGGCCGCCCATCCGGACGGTTTTTCCGCCGAGTTGGAATTGAATCGCGATTTCCTTGGGCCGAGTATCGCTGGTCATGATCGCTTCGGCGACCTGATGAGCGCTTTCAGCCGTAGCCTCGAGCAGGTCGGCGGCGGCGAGGATGCCACGTTTGACATTCATCATGGGCATGGCGACGCCGATCCGGCCGGTCGAGCCGACCAAAACGTCTTCCGCTCGCAGATTTAGCCGTTGAGCGACGAGGCTCGTCATGGCCTGAGCGTCGAGCAGCCCTTGTGGTCCTGTGCAGGCGTTGGCGTTGCCTGAGTTGACGACGATGGCTTGAGCCGCGGCCTTCAGGGCGCGGGGCACACTGAGTTTCACCGGAGCCGCGCAGACTTGGTTTGTGGTGAACATCCCGGCGACAGCAGCGGGAACATCCGAGACAATGAGAGCCAAGTCCCGCTTGTTTCCTTTGTTCGAGCCTTTGCCCGTCCCGAGACGTTTGATATCGCAAAAGACACCCGCTGCTCGAAAACCCTGGGGAGCCGTCACTGAGCCAGGGATTGGTTTGAACGAAGATGAAGATTTCATGAGGAACCGATAAACCCTTAAATCAATCCAGCAGTCTCTGGGAAACCGCACATCATATTGAAACATTGAATCGCTTGCCCGCTCGTGCCCTTGATAATGTTGTCCTCGGCGCTCATCACAATGAGACGTCCGGTTCTAGGATCTAGCCGCCACGCGATTTCCAGGAAGTTCGTGCCGATAACGTTTTTGGTGTCGGGCAACGCTTTTCCTTCCAACACGCGAATGAACGGTTCATTGCCATAAGCCGCCTCATAACACTCCGCGATTTGCTTGTTCAGCTTTTCCGCTGCGGTTTCATCGGCGAAATGTTCGGATGGCGCCAAGTAAAGTGTCGTGAGAATGCCACGAGTGACCGGGATTAGGTGAGGCGTGAATTGAATGACCACCGGACCACCGGCCGCCAGCGACAGCTCCTGCTCGATCTCCGACAGATGCCGATGCTTGGGCACTCCGTATGGCCGCATGCTTTCATTGCATTCGGCAAACAAATAATCGAGCTCCAGCTTGCGACCGGCGCCGCTCACTCCACTGAGGGAATCAGCGATGATGCCGGTGGATTTGATCAGTTGGCTCCGCAACAAGGGTAGCGTCGGCAGAAGGATGCTGGTGGGATAGCATCCTGGGCAAGCGACCAACGAAGCATTCTTGATGGCCGCGCGGTTGACTTCAGGCAGCCCATAAACCGAGGTTTCGAGCAAGTCTGGCGCAGGGTGATCGTGCGCATAAAATTCCTTATAGACCGACGCGCTTTTTACTCGGAAATCAGCGCTGAGATCGATAACGCGGCAGCCGAACTGGAGCAATGGAATGGCATATTCCGCAGCGACCCCATGTGGCAAAGCCAGAAAAACGACCTCCGCTTGCTTGGAGATTGATTCCGCACTCGGTTCTGAAAAACCAAGGGCCTTGGCGCGTGGATAGTGGGAATACCTCGGAAAAACTCGGGCGAGCGTCTGGCCCGCATATTGCCGAGAAGTCACCGATACCAAGTCAGCATGAGGGTGGCCCAGCAGCAGCCGGACGAGGTCTTCGCCGGCATACCCGGATGCCCCGATGATGGCAACTTTGATGGGCTGTGCAGGGTTCACTGTGATTTGCTATGCGCTGTCCTGATGCTCAAACCTCGGCTTCGAGTCCGTCAAGTTCACATCTGAAATTTTGACTTAAAAACTTCTCAGTTGGCCCACATGTGGATCAAAGCAGAAAGCCCCGCAGGACTGCCAGCGGGGCTCTCGAACAATCTTTGATTCTAATTAACGTTTGCTGAATTGGAATCGTTTTCGAGCGCCCGGCTGTCCGTACTTCTTGCGCTCTCGCATACGCGGATCGCGCGTCAGGTAGCCTTCGGCCTTGAGTGCTGGACGGAGAGTGATGTCCACCAAAAGCAAAGCTCGGGAAATGCCATGCCGAACTGCGGTGGCCTGGCCATTGATTCCGCCGCCTTTCACATTCACGCGCACGTCAAATTTATTCACCGTGGCAGTCAACGTCAGCGGCTGTGTCACTTGAATCCGCTGAGCATCGACCAAAAAGTAGGTTTCCATTGCCCGGCCATTGATGGTGATTTTGCCGGACCCGGGAGCCAAACGAACTTGAGCCACCGCGGTTTTACGCCGACCCGTCCCAAGAAATTCTGCTATCTCTGCCATAGGTGAATAAGAATAAGATCTAGTCTTTAATAGTCATCGGAGCGGGCTGTTGCGCGGCGTGAGGATGCTCGCTGCCTTTATATACTTTCAGCTTCGTCAGGAGGACTCGTCCCAGCCTGTTCTTCGGAATCATCCCTTTCACGGCGTGAGTGATGAGCCGTTCGGGCTGTTTGGTGCGGACCTGTTCCACGGAGGTGAACTTTTCGCTACCTTTCCAACCCGAGTAAGTCATGAACAGTTTGTCGGTCTCTTTCTTTCCAGTGACCACCACTTTATCCGCGTTGATCACAACCACAAAATCTCCAGCGTCCAGGTGGTCGGTGTAAATGGGCTTGTTCTTTCCACGCAGGACATTGGCAACTTGCACAGCCAAGCGGCCAAGCACGACGCCATTAGCATCTACAATGTGCCACTTCCGTAGGTTCAAATCGACTTTTGGCAAATACGTTTTCATCAAAACTCTTCTCAAAGAGCGGAGAAAGTAACAAACAAACCGCCTAAGTCAATAGTCATTTCCGAGTTCATTGATGCTCCGCTCTCTGCTTGGCCGTCCGCTGCCGCAGGCTTTGGGAGAAATCTCAGTTCCTCGCCGAACCAAAAGACTACCAAGATCCGCTCTCTTGGCTCAGCTCTGGCCTGTTGGATTCGGCCCAGGGACGACGAGTTTTTCGAGTTCAGTGACGCGTCTTAATAACTCCGGCAATTGTTGCAAGGCCAGGAACTGGCGCTTCATCTGCCGATCCGGCTGAGCGGGCGAGCCGAACCATTTCTCACCATCGCCTATGTCACGCATGACCCCCGATTGAGCCGCCACGGTGGCGCGGTTTCCGATCTTCAAGTGTCCAGCCACTCCAACCTGCCCTGCCAAAGTCACGTAGTTGCCGAGTTGCGTGCTTCCGGCAATTCCCGTTTGCGCAATAATCAAACAGTTTTCACCCGTCGTCACATTGTGAGCGATCTGCACCAGGTTATCGATCTTGGTCCCTTTCCCGATTACGGTCGGCCCGAGCGCGCCTCTGTCAATCGTCACATTCGCTCCGATTTCAACGTCATCCTGAATAATGACAATACCAATCTGAGGCACTTTGCGATGAATCCCTCGATCTTGAACATAACCAAAGCCGTCCGATCCGATCACGGCGCCGGCATGGATCCGGACGCGATCGCCGATTTGCGTGCCCGGATAAAGGCAGACGCGCGGAAAGAGATGAACATCATCGCCCATCTGGCAGTTGGCATTCACATGATTGCCTCCCTCCAGGACTGTCCTGGAACCGATCCGGACATTCTCCCCCACGACGCAAAAGGGTCCGATGTGAGCGGAGGGATCGATTTGAGCCGACGGGGCGACTACGGCGGATGGGTGAGTGCCGCACTGAAATTTGGGATCTGGAAAAAAAAGCGGAAGGACTCTTGCGAAAGCAATCCGCGCATTACGAACCTGAATGAGGACTTTTGGCGACGATGTGAAGTTTTCACCAACGAGAATCGCCGCGGCTGCACTTTGTTCTGCCCGCAGAAAATAGACTTCGTTTTCGGCGAAGGTGAGATCCCCAGCTTTGGCATCCCCGGCTGGAGCAAAACCACTCAAAGAGACGGAGGCATCCCCCAAAACTTTTCCATCGACTCGTTCAGCAATTTCAGCGGCGGTGAAAGGCATATCTAGAATTGTGGACAGCACAAGCGCGGCAGAAGGGAATGAGCGGGTCGGCCAGTGGATCCATGGTGCGGTTCAAATACCACGTTCAGTAATGATCGTGTTCTTTTCGCCAAGAACGATGATGCGCGGTGTCCAACCCAAGGTTTCTCTTTCATCCACGAGGGCATAACTCATGATGGTCAAACGGTCGCCCGCTTTGCCCAAATGGGCGGTGGCGCCGTTGAGGACGATGGCGCCGCCGCAACGCTCGCCTGGTATGGCATACGTTTCAAAACGCTGTCCGTTGGCCAGATTACTGCATAAAATCCGTTCATACGGCAACAGCCCGACTTTTTCCATTAGATCCACGGCCACCGTCAGACTGCCTTCATAATTGATACTGGCGCCTGTAACTTGAGCCCGATGAATCTTCGACTTCAACAAGTGGAGTTGCATACTTTGGAACAGAACACCCTGCTTGTCCTTCCACACAGCAGGACAGAACTCGGACCTGCCACACCCGCCGCACAGGCGATGGCCGATCTCACATTCAAGTCACACGTTGACTTGAAAAACGAACGTCACTATAAAGTTCGCGATACCTAATTCAACACCTTTACTTTAATTATGGCGAAAACCTTACGTGTCGGGATGATCGGTTACCGCTTCATGGGAAAAGCGCATTCCAACGCCTGGCGGCAGGCACCGCATTTCTTTCCTTTGCAAGCTGACGTGGAGCTTCACACCATCTGCGGGCGTGATCCGGTTGGGGTCGAAACGGCTCGCAAGCAACTGGGCTGGACGAACGCTTCGACAGATTGGCGGGCCGTGGTGAATTCCCCGGACATCGACATCGTGGACATCAACACGCCGAACGACTCGCACGCCGAGATCGCTATCGCCGCGGCCCAGGCGGGCAAGCATGTGCTGTGCGAAAAACCCTTGGCTTTGAATGTGGCGGAGTGCAAGGAGATGCTGGCCGCGGTGAAGAAGGCGAAAGTGGTACACATGGTCTGCCATAATTACCGTCGGATCCCCGCTATTGCACTGGCGAAAAAGATGATTGAGGAAGGGGCTGTGGGTGAGATTTTTCACTACCATGCCCGGTATGCTCAAGATTGGATTGTTGACCCTGATTTTCCCTTGGTCTGGCGCTTGCAGAAGGGCGTCAGCGGCAGCGGCGCGCATGGAGATATCAATGCGCACATCATCGACCTGGGCAGATACCTCGTCGGAGAATTCAAGGAAGTTTGCGGCCTGATGCAAACCTTCATCAAAGAACGCCCGATTCCTGATCAGTCCGGCAAAGGTGACGGGTTGGGCGCTAAAGCAACCGCTCAAAAAATGGGCAAAGTCACCGTGGATGATGCCTCGCTGTTTATCGGACGTTTCACCAATGGAGCGCTGGCCAACCTCGAAGCAACTCGTTTTGCCCTCGGCCGGAAAAATCACATTGAAATTGAAGTGAACGGTTCCAAAGGCTCGCTTCACTTTGACTTTGAAGATATGAACCGGTTGAAGTTCTTCGACAATACCGAGAGTAAAAGCCGGCAAGGTTTTCGTGATATTCTCGTCACCCAACCCGGTGGCGTTCATCCTTACGTTGGCCAATGGTGGCCGCCCGGCCATATCATCGGTTACGAACATACGTTCATCCACACGGTGGCCGACTTCGTGGACGCTTGCGTCGCCGGCAAGCCGGTGCAACCGACATTCGAGGACGGCTTGAGAAATCAGCGCGTGCTCGAGGCGGCCGAAGAATCGGCTAAGAAACGGCAATGGGTGAAAATATAGTTAAAATTTCGCAGCAACCGAAGGACGGCCTCAGGGCCGTCCTTAATTTTTGATATAATTTCGAAGAGACTCCCATTGAAGATGAAACCCATCGGCATTGCCATCGTTGGTTCCGGAGGAATAACACTCCAAAATCATTTGCCCGGCCTGGCGCTCTGTCCGCAAACCCGCGTCGTCGCGCTTTGCGACAGTGATCCAGCCGTTCTGCAGCGCGCAAGCCAGCAAAGCGGCGTTCAAGCCTGTTACAGCGATTATCAAGAAGTCGTGAAACGCGACGACGTCACGGCCGTCATCATTGCCACGCCGAACGTCCTCCATGCTCCCATTGCCCTGGCTGCGATTGCTGCCGGCAAGCACGTTCTCTGCGAGAAGCCGATTGCCATGAATCTTCCCGAAGCGACGCAGATGTATCGCGCGGCCGAAGCGGCGGGAGTCCGCCACATGACGGCTTTTACGTATCGGTTTGTGCCTGCCTTCCGCTATCTCGCGCATTTGGTGAGGTCCGGCGCGATTGGCCAACCGTATCATTTCCGTGTCCAACGCTTTCAGGACTGGGGTCAGCGGGCGCTCGGTTGGCGGCAGGTCGCTAAGTTGGCTGGCACGGGTGAGCTTGGCGATATGCTTTCGCATCGGATCGATTACGCCCACGTTTTGATGGGGCAGATGAAGTCGTTGGTCGCCGATACACACCGCTTTCACGATGTCCGGGACGGGCAAGTTTCGGATTTGGAAGATTGGGTGGCCATCATCACCAGGTTTGTTCACGGAGCAACGGGTGTGATGGAGAGCACGAAAGTCGCAACTGGTCGAGGCGAGAGCGCGCGCAGTCAGGACTATTGCGAGGTCAATGGCAGCGAGGCATCGCTCGTTTATTTCATGGGCCAGAAGCAGGAACTTCAAATTGGCCGTCGCGGGAGCAGTGGATTGGAACCTCTCTCAGTTCCGAAGGAATTCCTCACATGGCCAGGATCAACCCGTGATCCAACTCAAGGCGATCCTCTCTTCAATTTTCGCTA
>CAMAWP010000158.1 GCA_945861765.1 Akkermansia muciniphila
GTTCGGAGATGCGCCCCAAGCGAATGGGTTTTTGCAGCAACTCTCATTTTGGCCCGTATGTAGTCCCGGCTTCAGCCGGCCAGCGCGCGAAAACCGGCTAAAGCCGGGACTACAAGCGGATCGCCAGTTGCGCCTTGCGTCATAATGAGAACACCCCGAACTTTGTGCGCGCGTTGCGCCCTTGAACGGTGGGGCGAGACTCTCTCCGAGCTGTAGTCTCCGAGCCGGAAGCCGTCGAGCCCTGACATGCTCGATCGCCAGAAAATGTCAGGGTTCGACGGAGTCTCACCCCACCCAGGTTCATGGGCAGAATTGCTGCCGTGCATCTCGAAGTTGTTGGTCCAGACAAGTGCGCTGTCTGCCGCCGCAGAGCGGCGCTTGAAGGTAGCCGTGGCTTTCAAGCCACGGGCATGCGACCCCCCGAGTAATAAGTCGCGGAGCGACGTTCGATCAGATCGCCAAACCTCCGGGGGATCAATCGTCGCTTCGCGACTCTTGAGATCCCCCGGCTCATTCCGTGGGTTGAAACCCACGGCTACCGTCAAATCATCGCTCCGCGATGTCCAGCGATCGTCCCCATTCACCAACAACTTCGGGATGCACCGGAATTGCTGGGGTTTTTGGAAAACTCATTGACTTTGGAGGTCGAAATGGGTACTGCTCACAACCACTGAATCGGGAAATCGTACCTACTAGCTGACAATATGAAACAAACACGTGTAAGGTTGACTGCTCTGTTGGCGGTCCTTTTGGGTTGCGCGACTCTGCAAGCGAACGCTTTGCCCGAAGCCCAGATCAAGCACCTCCGAGATACCATTTCGAGAGTTCCTGTTTTGGAACTGGCACCCAAGGCAGCTCAACTGGTGCGGAAGGCCAGCGACAAAGATAAAGAGGATGTTGCTGTCGTCGTTGTTCGCTCAATTCTGTCTAAAAAGCCGGCGCTTGCTGCTTCCGTAGTCGAAGCGATTGCGAAGGTGGCTCCTGCGGCAGCTCCAGCTATCGCCAAGGTGGCTACTGAGTTGTGTCCAACCCAAGCGGTCAAAATTGCCAAAGTCGCCGCGACATTCGCTCCCGATTTGGCATCCGAAATTGCCGCTAATGTAGCCGCTGCCGCTCCCGATGTGGCCGTGAATGTTGCTAGATCGGTTATTGCCATTGTCCCAATGGAATCTCCTCAAATCTTGGAGAGCGTATCGGCCGCAGTGCCTGCTTCGAAAACGGCGCTTGAGAACGATACAACTCTGAACTTAGTCGCTGTGCTGGCTAGGAACAGTCGATCAAGCGCGAGCACGTCTGTTCGGAAAGGCGCGATTGTATCAAAGCCCAAAGGTGGTACGGCTCCACCAGTACCAACTGCGGTCCCAACGACAGCTACCGCACCAGAGGTTCGGAACCAAAACCAAGTTGATTTCCAAAAAATTATCCTTGCTCAAATTGAAACAACTGGAGGGTTCTCAGGGAATCAGGCGACAGAAATCATCAATCAGACCGTTAAGACGATTAACGCGATTAACTCAGATACTACCCTCACGAAGCAAGAGAAGGCAGCCTTGACTTTCTCGACTACGGACACAGTGAAATCGATCGTCGAGAATCCGAACCTGACACCTCAAAATAGATCCGATCTTGCCAGCAGCGCTGTAATCACTGTCGCAACTGTGGTCAAAGACATCACAGTAACTCCGGCAGAAAAGGCCCTTATCGTCACCTTTGTAAAAGAGCAGATTAAGACAATTGCTCTTGATGCGAACTTGAACAATTCAACAAAGGCTACAGAGACCATCAAGGCGGTTGTGAAAGAGTCTAAAGTGCTTACAGAAAAAGCCAAAACAACAGAGGTTACGGCCGCAACAGTGACAACATCTTCGACAGTAGTCACGCAGCAGAAGCAAGCCTACGGTTCCACAGCGCCCTAGTTGATTTTTCACAAGTTGATTATCAATTTAACCTTGTCCTCAGAAGTGGGGATAAGTTTTTTGGTTTATCACCAGGATGAAGATCATGCGATGACGACGGCGTAGTTCCCGCATGTCGAAGTCTTTCAAGTTTTTCTTCGCTATCCTTCTCTTGCCTCTTTGCGTAGGAACCACAAAGAGCCTCTTGAGAGTCATTCAGACCACCGGCAGCGCTGATACTATCTGGGTGGCATTTTTGTCGGGAGCCACTTGCTGGTTGGTGATTTACCTTCTTCTTCCGAAACCGATGTTGATTTACGTTTTTGGCCATGAATTGACTCATGTGCTTTGGACGTGGATCTTTGGTGGCCAAGTAAAACGGTTTAAAGCGACTTCTAAAGGCGGGCACGTCATCGTCACGAAGGATAATTTTCTCATCTCGCTCGCTCCGTATTTTTTTCCAATTTACACGGCAATGATCGTAGCTGCTTTTGCTCTGGGTCACTTCATCTGGGGTTGGGCTCGGTTCGTGGTATTTTTCCACTTATTGATCGGCGCTGCCTATGCATTCCATATCACACTCACTTGGAATATTCTTAAGACTCGCCAGTCGGATATTACTCAACACGGCTATCTATTCTCAGCGGTTGTGATTTGGTTAGGAAATATCAGCGTGCTCCTTGTGGGTATTCCGACCCTGACTTCCCGATGCGACGCGCGGACTGCTTTGGTTTGGTGTTGGATAGAGACGTGTAAAATATTTGTGCGAATTGGCAACACCTTTTGAGGCCGGCGATAATATACGTCGTGAGCAACGTTGGCCCATCCGAACCCAGCAATTCTCTCCATGAACCGAACGGTAGGGCTGCGCTGCCGCGCAGCCTGCGAACTGCAATCGTGGCGGCGCAGCAGCGCCGCCCTACCCAGGATATTTGGTTCGTGGTCACGATGCGCGTTGAAGAGAACGTGGGAACTGCCCATGAACCTGGGTGGGGTGAGAGTCCCCTCGAACCCTGACCTTTTCTGGCGATCAGAACATCAGGGCTCGACGGCTTCCGGCTCGGAGACTACAGCTCGGAGAGAGTCTCGCCCCACCGTTCAAGGGCGCAATGCGCGCACAAAGTTCGGGGTGGTCTCATTTTGGCTTCGGACCGCCTGAAGGCGGGACCCCGTGCGTTCGCCAGGTAGGTAGTCCCGGCGTCAGCGGTGGGGCACCGACACTTCCAGACGCGTTGGATTTGTTTGACCCTAAAAACAGCAGTTCAGCCGAAAGACACGAAAGAAGCGAAAGAATTCGAGGGCGTTACGCGAACGCGGCCAACCACCTACCGGGTGAATGGCATCTACTTCAGAACTTCTTTTCTTTCGGCATTTTGCGTTTCTTTCGGCCATCCAACTGCCGGATTAAGGCTGACGCGTTGCCGCCTGAAGGCGGGATTACGTGCCTATGGAGTCACGGCTTCAACCGGTTCTTGGTGTTATCTGCGGCCGTACGGAGAACTGCTGACTTTTGTTTGATGTCCGTTGACTTTTGCATTGCCTTTGATAACGCTCGCTCCTCAAAGTTTTTGTCCATGCCTAACGAAACAGATATTCGCTCAACCGGCGCTTCCCTCTATTTTCTGCCGCTGGAATTGCGCCTTCCACTCAAATTCGGAGTCGAGACGGTGACCTCCGTGACTTGCGCCCGAGTTTGTCTCACGGTTGCCAATGCCGGAGGCCGAACATCGGAAGGGTGGGGGGAGACGCCATTGAGTGTGACATGGGTCTGGCCGAGTTCCGTGCCGTATGAGGATAGGCATACCGCCCTGAAGGAGTTTTGCATTCGGCTGGCCAAGGGATGGGCGGAATTCGACCACGCAGGGCACCCGATTGAGATTGGTGATTTGTTTCTCAGAGCTCGTTTGCCGAGGCTTCTGGAAGAGTTCAACGCCAAGAGCGGGTTGGCGGAACCGATGCCATTCCTAGCCGCGCTCGTATGTTGTTCGGCCTTCGACATGGCGCTCCACGATGCTTATGGAGTTCTCAACAAAGTCTCCGTCTATCAGACCTACAACAAGCGGTACATGAACTGCGACCTGGCTCAATTCATGACTCCGGCAGAAGGGGCGAACGTCTCATTTGCAGGCCAATATCCGGAAGATTTTCTCATCGATCCCCGTCCCGATCAGTTGCCCGCCTGGCATCTGGTCGGCGGAAAAGATTTGATTGATGCCGCCGAATTGGATGGAACCGAACCAAACGATGGTTATCCGGTTTTGCTCACGGATTGGATTCAGCGTGACGGACTTCAATGCTTGAAGATCAAACTTCGCGGCAACGACTCCGATTGGGATTATGAGCGAATCGTTCAAGTCGGAAAGATCAGTCTTGAGCGCGATGTGACTTGGTTGACGGCTGACTTTAACTGCACCGTCACCGAGCCCGGATACGTCAATGAGATCTTGGATCGACTGATGAACGAGCATCCGCGCATTTACGGCATGATCCTCTATGTTGAGCAGCCATTCCCGTACGACCTGGAGAAAAGCCGGATCGATGTCCATAGCGTCTCAGCCCGCAAACCGCTCTTCATGGATGAAAGCGCCCATGACTGGCAGATGCTCAGATTAGGCCGATCGCTTGGCTGGACGGGAGTTGCGCTGAAGACATGCAAAACCCAAACTGGCGCGCTCTTGAGCCTTTGTTGGGCCAAAGCTCATGGAATGACTTTGATGGTGCAGGACTTGACCAATCCAATGCTTGCTCAAATCCCGCATCTGCTCTTGGCCGCGCATGCCGGGACTATCATGGGTGTCGAGACCAACAGCATGCAATTCTATCCGGACGCTTCCATCCCCGAGGCTGCCGTTCACCCGGGGGTGTATCGCCGACTCAATGGTCGAGTGGACCTGTCGAGTATTCATGGGCCTGGTTTTGGATATCGAATCGACTCGATTAAGCGCACTTTGCCGACAGCGGCGGCCACCTGTTGAGACCACGACGGACCTAGTTCCGAGGTGAGTCTCGCGACGGTGGAGCCTGTCCCAAGTGTGGCCATCAGGACGCCACCGATTGGATCGCTCGCCAACACTCCAAACTGCTGCCCGTTCCGTATTTCTTGGTGACCTTCACTCTGCCCGGAAAACTGCGCGCCCTGTTTCAATCCCACCAAAAGCAACTCTAGACCTGTTCTTCCGCGAAAGTGTCGGCACGCTCCAGGACGTGGCTGCTGAAAGCAAATATCTCGGCGCTGAGTTGGCCTTTCTGGGTGTGCTCCAAACCTGGTCGCACCAACTCTGGTTTCATCTCCACATCCATTACATTGTCCCTGGCGGTGGACTGCGTCCGGATGGCTTGCGCTGGATGCGGCCCAAGGATCCGGACTATTTCCTGCCCGAACGGGTCTTGGCTGCCCGGTTCAAGCCTCGCTTGCGCCAGGCCCTCCAAGCCTCTCCGGAACTCTCGGCCCAAGTCCCCACCCAAGAGCGCAGACGTTTGTAAAACATCATCAGGGTTTTGGGAGGAGTCGCGAACTTTGGGTGGTCTGACTTGGCTTTTGAAAGCAGATCTTCGAGCAACCCCGCGGCGGTGCGGACAAACTGGACTGAGCCATGCGTTGTGAAGTAGCATGAACCCATGGCAGCCGTCTTCCATTTTGAAGCATGACAACTTTCGATCAAGAGCTGGATGTTTATCTGCGAGCGCGGTTCACGCTCATCATTCTCGTCACCGCCGAGGAAGAACGCGCCTTGCAGACCGTGAAGGCAGTTTGCGAGCGCTCCCGGCGCCCGTGCCTGACTTGGGACGTCGCGGATGGCTTTCAAGCGTTGACGGGCGTCAGCGGCTCATTGCCATCAGCCCGCGACGCCAAGACCGCCTTGGAGTATGTGGACAAAGCTGAGGGCGAAACGGTCTTTGTCTTGAAGGACTTTCACGAATGCTGGGGAAATTTTGAACTCAAACGCAAACTCCGCAGTGTCGCGCAACGCCTTAAGTTTACTAAAAAATCCATTCTGATCACCTCTCCGAAAAGGAAGGTCCCTGACGAACTCAAAGACGAGGGAGTGGTGATGGAGTTGTTGTCGCCGAACGCGTCTGAGCTTGGTGCCGTCCTGAATCGGCTGACGCAGACACCGGGAGTGAAAGTGAACTTGACTAAGCTCGGTCGGGAGAAGTTGGTTCAAGCCGCGCTCGGATTGACCGCTGCACAGGCGCATCGAGTGTTTGCCAAGGCTATCGTTTCAGATGGCGTTCTGGATGACCGGGACATCGACCTCGTAACGCAGGAGAAAAAGCAGATTATCAGCGAGAGCAAAGCCCTTGAATTTTATTCGGTCACAGAGAGCCCCAATGACGTCGGCGGGCTTGGTGTTCTTAAAGAATGGCTGCGGCTCCGGGAGAAGGCCTTCACCCAGGAAGCTCGTGATTACGGTTTGCCTTCGCCGAAAGGGATCGCCCTGATCGGAATTCCTGGGACGGGCAAGAGCCTCACCGCAAAAATGATCGGCGGCCTCTGGCGCATTCCTCTCCTGCGGCTGGATGTTGGGGCGCTCTTCGGGGGATTGGTCGGCGAGTCTGAAGAAAACACGCGGCGCGCCTTGCGTCTTGCGGAAACGGTGGCTCCTTGCATCGTGTGGATTGACGAAATGGAAAAGGCGTTGGCGCAAGGCGGACTCGACGGCGGCACGAGCACTCGGGTTTTTGGCACGATTCTCACGTGGATGGCCGAGAAGAGTGCCCCGTGCTTCGTGGTGGCAACCGCGAATGACATCTCGCGGCTGCCTCCAGAACTGCTACGCAAGGGCCGCTTCGACGAGGTCTTCTTCCTCGATCTTCCAACGCAGATGGAACGTACGGAAATCTTCACTGTGCATCTGGCCAAACGCCGACGGCTCCCGCAGGATTTTGACTTGGAACGGCTGGCTCAGGAGTCGGAAGGGTATGTCGGCTCAGAGATCGAGCAGGCTATCTTCGACGCCATGTATGTGGGGTATAACGACCAGCGGCGTGAATTCACGACCGACGATATTTCCGCTGCGTTGAAACGGCAGGTCCCGTTGTCCGTGTCGCAGCGGGAAACCGTCGGAGCCTTGCGCAATTGGCTTCGGGAGGGCCGCGCTCAATCGGCCTCCTTCCAGGAGATCCGAGAAGCTGAGGAGCAATTCGTGCGATTGCAACTGGGTTCTCAATAGCTCGATTCGGCGCAGTGATCGCTAATTCGTCGCCCCGTCATGGATGCTGAGCAACTCGAAACCTGCCGACAGCGCCTCTCCAGCCAATCGCCTATCATTGCAAAATGGCTGCGCCGGAGAGCAGCCAAAGCGCTGGTATCCGATGGAACGTGCGGAGCCTCGCGAATCATGGCTCTGGCGATGGTCGGCCACCTCGATTCTGAAATCCGCCAGATACTCGCCGATGGTCTTCGTCAGCTCCCGAGCACTGAAGGGATCGATGCCGCGTGTGCGGTTTGGCAGGAGACTCGACACGCTGAGTTGACTTCGATGCTGTGCGAATGCCGTTGGATGGCGAAACTTCCAATTGAATTGCGAGTGCTCACCGCGCTTAAGACGGGGCAGGGGAGGGCTGTCGCCGGTCAGGGAACGGACTTCATCGCGCCACTCGTCAATGCATGCGGGGATATCGATCCGCAGATCGCCGCGCGCGCGGCCATTCTGCTTGGCGAATTGAAGGAGCCTCGGGAAATCGAAGAGTTATGCGATCTGCTGATTCGCGGGGATCTTCCTCCGTTACGAAAAATGGCGGTCGAGAAAGGCTACGCGCCTCGCGATCCCAGTACTCGGGCTCTATTCTATTTTTTGACTGGCCAGACCGAGCGCTACAAGGCGTTGGACTTCGACCACACCCTTTTGCGCACGCTCTACGAAGTGTCTGATCCAGTGATCAGGCAGCGCATTGCCGAGAGAGTCAGGACGAGCGGACGAGCGGAGCTGACCACGGTGCTCCAAGGGCGGCGCGAGAAGCGGCAGCTCAGCGAGATGACGGCGCGAGAATGGGAGACAGTCGTAAAAGTGCTTTTGCAAAACCGCCGCTACGACGAGTTATGGTCTTTGGTGTTTGAAGCGCCGCCCGAGTGGTCCGCTGAAGCATTGGGAATCTTGAAGGAAGCGGATTATCGACCACGAAACGAAGCCGACCGCGCTGCCTATGACCGTCTCTGCAAGCTCCGTCCCGCGGAAGGAAGGCATCTCTGTCTGTTCCTGCCCAGCTCGGTCTGCCGATCGATCTTGAAAGGCCACGAGCACGGAGTTCGTGCGCTTGCGTTTTCAACGGACGGCAAGACATTGGCGACGGGAAGCAACGACACCACCACACTTTTGTGGGAGGTCCAAGCGGGTCGTGTCAAAGCCTCGTTGACGGATCAAGGCGGTTCGGTTTTGGCGCTTGCGTTCTCCCCGGACGGCCAGACCCTGGCGGTGGGGAGCGCCGACCACAACGTGCGATTGTGGAATCTGGCGAGCTCCCGGATGCTGGTTGTGCTCAGCGGGCATACCGACAGGGTGACATCATTGGCGTTTTCGCCAGATGGCCAAACATTGGGGTCCGGAAGTTATGATGGCACGGTCAGGTTTTGGGATCTGGCCAATAACCGCTGCGCCGCAGTTTTGCAGGAGCACCGTCGGGGTGTCTTGACGCTTGGGTTCTCTCCCGATGGAAAAATCCTCGCCACGGGAAGTCACGACGAGACGGCGCGGCTGTGGCATGCCGTGAGCGGGCAGAGCAAGACGGTCCTCACGGGGCATTCGAGTTCGGTTTGCACTCTTGCCTTCGCGCCGGATGGAAGAACGCTGGTCACGGGAAGCTCCGATGGCACCGCTCGCTTCTGGAATGTTTCCAATGGAGAGTACAGAGCAGAACTAGCGGGGCACAAGGGTTCCGTCATGAGCTTGGCTTTTTCGCCGAATGGCCGAAGGTTGGCGACAGCAGGGCTCGATAAAAAGGTCCGACTCTGGGAGGTCGCACAACGGCAACTTAAGACCACCTTATCAAGCCACGTCGATGAAGTGCATGCTCTCGCCTTCTCGCCCGACGGCAAAATCCTGGCGACTGGCAGCAGAGACACGACGGCGCGACTTTGGGACATCGCTTGCGCGAAGCCGCTAATCGCGATGACCAGACAGGATCTGGAGCAGGTGCAGAAGTGGTCGGAGATCGCGCCCAATCCCGAAGAAGCTCGGGGCTGGCATTTCGTCGCCGCGCTGTTGCGCCATCGGTGGCGGTTCGATGTGGAACTGACCGGAGTCGCGAAACGAGTGCTCGCGGAGTTCGATATCGAGATCGCGGAAGCCAACGGAAATTGAGAAAAGCGTGAACTGACATGGATGTAAAGCGCTTAGAAAAATATAGGCGAAGACTTTACTCGCGAACTCCGTTTATCGGTGGGTTCATCCGACGAATCGCCGCGAAATCGCTCGCCAAGGAGGGCTCTCCCACAGCGATCGGTTTGCTGGCGGAGACTGTGGCGCACACTGATAACGAACGGCTCCGGATCGCTGGTTTGACCTCGCTCCGAAGGCTCGTGGACCAGGCTGCCATCGATAGCGTTTGCTCGGTGTGGGCAGATTCACGCGCTCTCATGCTCGCGGAATTACTTGCAGAACTGGACTGGCTTGCGGTCGCCCCCGCCAAGGTAAAAGTATTGACTGCGCTCAAGGCCGAACGTCTGAAAGGAATTCTGGAGGGAGGGGCTGAAATCGTCGATCCCCTGGTCGAGGCCTGCCAGGATTTGGAGCCTGAAATGGCGGAGAGGGCGCGCGAGTGCTTGCTGCGTTTGCGAAATCAGGGCGCCGTTGACGCCTTGTGCGCTCGTTGGGCCGAGGGTCGCGAACAACTCTTGAGCGAGGCAATCGCGCAAAGCGGCTGCGTCGCTCAGAGGCCGCCTGCTGTTCGAGTGCTGAGCGCGCTGAAGGCCCGCAAGCTCAGCGTCATCATAGATGGGCATGCGGATTTCATCGAGGCGTTGGTCGATGCGTGCCGAGATGCTGACGTCGCTATTTCAGAGCTGGCCCGTTCGTCGCTTCAGAGGTTGAGGCAGACGGACGCGCAAGAGGCGTTGTGCCGTCTCATCATTCACAAGGAACAGCCCTTGGCGCGTGAGATCGCTGTCGCGGCTCATTATGCTCCGAAGGACCCGGTCACCAGGGCCTTGTTCTATTTTCTTACCGATCAATGGGAACGGTACGAAGAGCTGGACTTTGATCAGAGCCTTTTGAGCGCCGCGTACGAGGCGGGGGATAAACGAGCGCGATGCCGGATTGCCGAGAAGGCTCGCCGAGCGGGACGCACGGAGTGGGTGGCGGTGATCGCCGGAGGCCGACAAGATCGCCGCGTCAATGAAATGACCGATGAGGAATGGGAAGCGGCAGTGGATGTGATGAGTGAGAGCAAACGGTGGCCTGAACTCTGGAGGCTGGCTCAGGCGACGTCGGCGATTTGGAGTGCGCGGATGCTAGCTCGGCTCAAGGAAAGCGGCTGGAAACCAGCCGATGAACGGGAAGGTGCGGGATTTGCCAAGTTGATCGGGCTGGTTGAAGGGTGCTGCCAGGAACCGCCGTTTCTGGGCCGGTTGATGCGGTGCGCCGCGCCTCTCGAGGGACACGTCGATCATGTCAGTTGTTTTGCCATCAGCCGGGATGGACAAACGCTTGTGAGCGGGAGCGACGATAAGACAATTCGTTTGTGGAATTTGCTCAATGGCACAGCCATCAAAACGATCGAAGGTCACTC
Source organism: Akkermansia muciniphila (assembly GCA_945861765.1). Lineage (GTDB taxonomy): Bacteria > Verrucomicrobiota > Verrucomicrobiia > Limisphaerales > SIBE01 > SIBE01. Next base: position 10,623 of record CAMAWP010000158.1, read on the forward strand.
AGACTGGATTGCGTGTTTGGCGCTGAGCCCCGACGAACTCCAAATTGCGAGCGGAAGCCGGGATCACACGGTCGGCCTGTGGAGTTTTCCCGAAGGAAGGGCCTTAAAGAAACTGGAAGGCCATAGCGAAGATATCCTTTGTTTGGCGTTCAGTCCGGATGGACGTTCCCTCGCGACGGGGAGCGCTGACAAAACAGTGCGACTCTGGCGCATGCCTGACGGGCACGGTTTGGCAACGCTGTCGGGGCACTCGGATATTGTGAGCTGCCTCGCGATCAGCCCGGATGGGCGTCTCCTCGCGAGCGGAAGTTATGACAATCACGTGCGGCTCTGGAGTCTTCCCGAGGGACAGCCAGTCGCGACCCTGCGCGGCCACAAGGCCATGGTGAACTGTTTGGTTTTCAGCCCGGATGGTCTGACGCTGGCGACTGGAAGCAAAGATCGATCCGTCTTGCTGTGGAGCCTCCCGGACGGAACGAGGCTGAATCGGTTGCAGGGCCACCGGGATGATATTAGCTGCTTGACGGTAAGTCCTGACGGCCGACTTTTGGCGACTGGAAGTTGGGATTCCACGGTTCGACTTTGGAGCCTGCCCGCAGGTGAGTTCCTCGACACCTTGGGCGCCATCGGGACGATGGATGGACACACTGGCTGGGTGACTTGCATAGCATTTAGCCCGGATGGCATCGTGTTAGCCAGCGCTGGTTCGGATAATGCGGTCAGGCTCTGGAGCGTTCCGGGCGGCGCGCCGCTCAAGGCGCTCGAGGAACACTCAGATCGAATCACTTACCTGAGCTTCAGCCCGGATGGTCGAAGCTTGCTCAGCGGAAGCTGGGACCGCCGCGTTTGCGTATGGAAATCGGAGCTGGTACGTCTGCGTCAGTTGCCGATCAACCTGACGAGCGTTGCGGATTTGCAATGGACCGAGGAAGTTTTGGCGAACTCCAGACTTTCCGTTGCTGAACGCGGTTGGTTGGAATTTTTGGCCGCGCTCATGCGATGGCGGCGGCGCTATGACATTCTCTTGGGAGAAGCCACGCGGATTCCAGTCGGCCAGTTCGACATCGAAATCGAAGGATGAGGATTCAGGTTTATGCGTTCTTGCTCTCGAACGATGGCGGGATAACGAGCGCCTGCTCGACGAGCGCTTTGCGCCGACCGTAATAAAAGGCAAGTCCTCCCTGGTAGATGCAGGTGGCACCCATCACGGCGCCGTAGAAAATCCAGACGATCTTTCTCAGCAGCGTCACGATCTCATTCGGTTGAATATCGAGTTGCTTCAAGACGTTGCGCATATCCGGAGAGAGGCTCTCCACTCCGCGCTCACCTCCGAAACTCACTATGCGGCTGGCGCCATAGATGAGAATGACCCCGAGCAAGAATAATTGCGCGCGAATGAGCCAGACCATGCCATTCGCATCGCGCCTTCGCAGCATGCGGTTGCCGCGCACTTCCATGATGCCAGCGACGATCACCATCAAACCAACCACGATACCGGTCACGTCGCCGAGCAGCACGGTGATGAGAGTGCAGAAACCAGCGAACGAGACCACGCTCCACCCGTTGAGACGAGAGATCTTGAGCACTCTCTGAAGGGCCTTGTCGGGCGTGGACGATGATGGCGTTGTCATTTGGGAGTTGGCGTTTCTCCGCCTGGTTGACTCTGGCATGCTCGATCATGTCGCAGCGACACAAAAGATAAGGGCCGTTATGCCTTAACTTTGAGGTCCACCGACTCGATTGCTGAATGTCCCGATTTGCGAAATGGGCGCGGCATCGGCTGGGCAAAGCCCTTCTGGTCGATGGTCCGGCAGCGAAACGTGTATTGACCGGCGGGAAGCCCTGGCAGTAACACAGCCCAATGGATCATCGTGAGCCGCATAGGCCACGAGCGAGGATGGCCAGTCGCAGCGTCAAACCCCAGTGTGTTCGTCGGTATCTTCCCTTCTGGCAGATGACCCCAATGGTTCGGCGGCGGGAGGATTTGCGCATCGATCCATTCCTCGGGGTGCGGCTGCGCGGACTGCGAACGTATCGAAACCTGTACCTTCGATAAGCCTGACACGCCAACCTGGGCGTATCCTGTCACCGGGATTGCCTCGCGGGGTTTGGGCTCCTTTGGAATCGAGAGCGTGGCGGCAAACGTCTTGAGCGCACTGTCCACGTCGTTGTTGCCATCAGCGTAAGTGTCGTTCGCGTGGAACAGGTTTGTGAGCACGATTCGCGTTAGCCATTTGATCGATTTGAATCCATAGCCCTCGGGCACGACAACGCGAACAGGTCCGCCGCGCTCGCTGTCAAGCCAAGCCCCGTTCAACTTGTAGCAAAGGATCACGGGCGGTAAGTCGAAGGGGTCTTCTAGAACACGGTCAATCGGAAGCGAGCTTCGGAACATCTGCTTGGGATCGTCGTTGTGGTAGCCGTAGTAGAAGACGCGGCGCAGATTCTCGCGCGGTTCCGTCAGCCAGATCACCTCACGGAGCGGCACGCCTTCCCAGATGCCGGTGCCGAGCGGACAGCCAATGTTCAGGCAGGTCATCACTTTTGCGAATCGGACGCTGTACTTTTCCGCAAGTTTCATCAAGCCCGCGAAATCGAGCGCAGTGCCATCCTTTTGCGTCAGAGGGTTGTGAATGGTGGCGGGATTCTCGGGATCGGCAACGACTTCGAGCTTCCAAGTCTCGCGCGTGAGACCGACGGCGAGCTTTTTGTCATCCGGCAACGAATGGGGCAGTGGCTTGCCGCGCGACACGTCCCGGAATTTTTCCGGGGCGGTAAAATACGGTTCAAGTGTCCCCAGCGCCTCAGCTAATCCAGGAGCAGGCGCATCGGCGTCGGCGCCCACCGACCGCAACTTCAACGCTGCCGCGCTCGCCGCGCCCAGGCGGATGAAGTGCCGTCGTGTCAACTCTTGACGTGCGAAATGAGAGTCGGTAGGAATTTGCTTTTTCATGGTTTCGGAACCATAAACCTCCCTCAGCGTCGCACAAGGACGAAGTGGCGTTGTTTCTGTCGGTTCATCGGATGTTCCCACGGTGCCGGCACTGGCCGGAGCTCGCCTCCGCTCTGCCGAGCATCACAGCGGCTTGGGCAGCATCGAAGGGTTGCTGATCAGCAGCATGGCGGTACGGGATGGGCGCATCACCGAATGAGGACAGGCGCGCTGCGGAGACTTGCTTCCTCTCCATGAACCGACCCACCCCTACTCCTCCCAGGAGGGGAACCTGCAACCGGCGCGGACGACGAAGCTCCCCTCCTGGGAGGGGTAGTGGTGGGTTCAGAGTCGCCCTGCGCCCGCGAAGTCCGGGGATGGTCAGAACTCCTAGAGCAAATGGTGATATGAAGGTGGCGAGGGCTTCTTGTTGTCGTTGGCCAACGCATCGTTCCATGCCTGGCTCCACTCACTGTTCCGCAGCTCACTGACCTGGGGCCAGTACCGGACGGAATCCCACATGCCTGCTCCTGTCGTCCGGCACGGTGATGTAGCGGTTCGCTGACCGGCACATTCTGGCGTAGTCATTCCAGCCGCCCCCGCGAATCACGCGGAGCGAGCCTTCAGTAGGCCCTACCGGATCAACCACGCTCCCGACGGGATACGCGTCGTGCCAATCCAAACACCACTCCCTCACATTGCCATGCATGTCGTAAAGGCCAAATGCATTCGGTTCGTAACTCCCCACAGGCACCGTCCGATTCAAAATAGTCCCGTTCGTATTTTCCACAGTTCCGGTCCCTCCAACGTACTCTTTAGTCCCTTTGAAACTCGCCATTCCCGAACGCAGATCGTTCCCGTAATGAAACGCCGTGCTCGTTCCCGCTCGACACGCATACTCCCACTCCGCCGCGGTAGGCAGCCGATACTCCCATCCCGAGGGCAGACGCCCCGCTGTTTTTTCTGATGCCGTTAGCTTTGCGCAAAAGTTCGTCGCATCGTTCCAACTCACTGACTCCACCGGACGCTTCAAGTCCGGGCCAATCACTTTCCCTGTCGAGTCCGTGGTCGTGAAATAACTCGGATTGTTCCCCATCACAGCCAAATACTCCCCTTGCGTCACCTCATACTTGCTCATGGAAAAATCCTTCGACAAGGTCACCGTGTGTTGCGTCTCGTTTGGAGAGCGCTCTTTCTCCGTCGTCGGACTTGCCATCTCAAAAGTCCCGGCGGGAATCATGACCATTACCAGAGTTGCGATCGGGTCGGTCGCGGCTGGGCCTGCGCCTGGCCTGCCTTTCTGGGGAGTTGGCGCATCACAACCAAACAAAGTAAGAGTAAGGATCGCATACGCTGTGTTGAGACGATGTGCTTTCATAGTTTCGGTCTGTTTGTTTGTCTTCTTGCCGACGAGACCCTATGGCTTGGCAAAAGGCTAAGACAGGTGCCTGCTCCCGGTTGCAATCGTGAGTAATCGGCGTATGCTGACCTATCCACAGGTTTAAAGGCATCGAAGTAATCGGTGCTTGTCATAAAGCAAATACGAAAGCAAACGCCCATGAAGAAAACGTTATACGTCGGTTTGGATGTTCACAAGGAATCAAACATCGAAACCAGCAATTCTCCGTATGGCCGCGGATAACACCAAGCACCGGCTGAAGGGCGGGACTCTCTAGGCACGTAGTCCCGCCTTCAGGCGGCAACGCGTCAAACAATCCAACGCGTCTGGAAGTGTCGGCGCCCCACCGGCTGAAGCCGGCACTACCTACCTGGCGAACGCACGGGGTCCCGCCTTCAGGCGGTCGGAAGCCAAAATGAGACCACCCCGAACTTTGTGCGCGCATTGCGCCCTTGAACGGTGGGGCGAGACTCTCTCCGAGCTGTAGTCTCCGAGCCGGAAGCCGTCGAG
>CAMAWP010000159.1 GCA_945861765.1 Akkermansia muciniphila
AGTGACCTTCCAAAAACGCGCCGGTGTCTCGAAAAATCTGCAGAGCTTCTGTCGGAGTCATGGCGGTGAATCAAAAGCCAAGCGGCGCGAGATAACAACATTTAACAGTTTCTGGAGCTTTTAACTTGATCACCTCGCAGGCTTCTAATTTTAGGGTGCTGCCCAAATCAGCGGGTAAGGAAGTGGTGCGAAAAAGATCCGTCGCTGATTTTGTTTTGGGATCCGACTGGGGTGGCCGATCGCACCGGTTTGGGGTGATTTCGTGGGTTTCTGTGGGCGTTTGCGACACTTTCTGGTGCCGCGGTGGCTCGTGAGCTTCGCAGTCAAGAATCCTGCGCATCCGCTGCATTATAGACAGCGCTCAGTCGTGGCTCGCCAGATCAGTGCTCCCGACGTCATCGAAAAGCTGTGGCGTGGGTCGGCAGCTCGAACACCTCCCACACCTTTTGCAGTCGGGCAATCGCCTCTGCGCTGGCACAGAACCTCAGCGGCAACTTGCACCCAAAGCGGCTCATCCGCCCCCCAAATGGATCAACAAGAGCCGATACCGCTTGAATCGAGCGGTCCGCTCATCCGGCGATAAGCACAGCCCCTTGATCGCACTGGCCAGATTGTAACTCACCAGCGCCAACTTGAACCACGCCGCATTGACCGCAAAATGTTGGCTGGGCATGTATCAGCCTCCCAATTCATTCTTCACCTCATCATGGACGTGCTCCACCGTGCCCGCCTTTTCCCGATGCCAATTCAGGAGCGAGGATCCCTCCGTTTTCAAATTCGTGATCACCGCATGGTGCCTGCGATCGCTCCCATCGGCAAAGAGGACCCCTTGGCCGATCTTCGACAGTGTTTCCAGATTTTTGCCCAATTTCCCGCATGAACTCGCTAATAACTGCTAAAAGCTGCGTTCTTGTAGTGCCAACAGACTATCACTTTATCCTGGAGTTTATTGATACGAATATTCATTTATAAATGCCAAATAGAAGCCACCATGTTTGTTCGCCTAAAACGCGTTCGTTCCTACCGCTACCTGCAATTGGTCGAGTCGATCCGCGCCGATGACAAACCGCGCCAGCGCGTCTTGGCTACTCTAGGTCGAGTGGAGGAACTGCAAGCGGAGGGTTCGATCGACGCCTTGGTGAGCAGTCTGAGTAAGTTTTCGGCGAACGCTCTGGCGTTGATCGCCGGGGAGTCTCATCCGGACACTCAAGCAGTGACGATCGGACCCGTGCTCATTTTTCAACGGCTCTGGCAACGATTGAAGCTGGATCAGATTCTTCATGAGTTGCTGCGCGAGCGGCATTTTGCTTTTGATGTGGAGCGGGCGATTTTTCTGAGCGTGCTGCACCGAATTTGTTGCGGAGGTTCGGATCGGCACTCGCATCAATGGAAAGGGGATTACGAGATCGCCGGAGTGAGCCAGTTGAGCTTGCACCATTCGTATCGAGCCATGGCCTGGTTGGGCCAAGCCGAGCCGCAAAAAGACAAGCCCGCGGCTGAGGCGGCGGCACAGCCAGCCCCTGTTGAAGGGACGCAGACCAGCGCTGTGGTGCCGGCCAAGTCCAAGTCCACACGAGGGCCGACGCCGATTTATCGGTGGCACGGGCTCAAGGACAAGATCGAGAAATCGCTCTGAGTAGAGCGGCAGGATTTGTTCAACAATCTGTCGGTGGTTTTCTTTGACACGACGAGTTTGTATTTCGAGGGTGCCGGTGGACCGAGTCTGGGGCAGCGCGGTCATTCCAAAGACAGTCGGCCTGACTTGGCCCAAGGTGGTAGTGGGCGTGGTGTTGGATGGGTAGGGTGAGCCGCTGTGCTGCGAGATGTGGCCAGGCAATGCAGCAGATGTTAAAGGTTTGATTCCCGTGTTGGAGAACGTGCGTGAGCGTTTTGGGATCGGGCGGGTGTGTGTCGTGGCCGACCGGGGTTTTATCAGCAAGGAGACTCTGGAGAAATTGGAGAACAAAGAGGGGGTTGGGATTTCATTCTGGGAGTGCGGATGCGCGCGAGCAAAGAAGCCCGGGAAGAGGTGGTGGGGAAGTTGGGGAGCATGGCGGAGGCGGAGCAGCGGAAAGGTTTTACGGTGGTGCATGGCGAGCGCAAGAACTCCAAAGACCCTTCGCCATTGGAAGTGAAGGAAGTGTTGGTGGGCCCGCGGCGTTACGTGGTTTGTTACAACCCGGAACAAGCGCGTAAGGACGCAGCGGATCGAGCCCGAATTGTGGAAGCGCTCCGAGCGACACTCAAGCAAGGAGACAAAGCGTTGGTCGGCAACAAAGGATTTCGCAAATACCTGCGTGTGGAAGGCAAACACTTTGAGGTCGATGAAGCCAAGTTGAAAGAGGAGGCCCGCTACGATGGGCTCTGGGTGTTGCGGACCAACACGGCATTGCCGGTGGCCCAGGTGGCCTTACGCTACAAGGAACTGTGGATGGTGGAGCGACTGTTCCGCGACACCAAGACACTGCTTAAGACGCGGCCGGTTTTTCACAAGCGGGACGAGACGATTCGGGGCCACGTGTTTTGCACCTTCCTGGCCTTGGTGCTGCTCAAAGAACTGGATCGATCCCTGCGGGCTGCCGTATTGGATTTGGAACACAACGAAGTAATGCGGGACTTGAAGGCTCTGCAGCGGATGCGCATTGAGGACGAGGGCAAGGTGTTTTGGTTGCGCTCCCAAGTGCAGGGTTGCTGCGCGAAGGTCTTCAGTGCGGCGGGAGTAGCCCTGCCGCCGTTACTGACCTTGGAACACGAAGGCCAGCGGTTAGAGAAAAGGGTTGTTGACGAATCACTCTAAGAGCAAAAGCAATAAATCACGAACTAGCTGCTAAACAGAAATGTAGTGCCAACGAGCAAATCTAGTTTTCGTAACCATCTTTTCTGAAAGCACTAACGATTTTCAACTGTCGAAGATCGGCTTGAGAAGGGTAGTTTTCTCCCGGGCACTGAGGCGGCCCAGGACCGGTCGGTTTTGCGTGGATGATCTTTTCACCCCACCAGCCTGCCACAGTCACCCTCCATGCGGTAAGACGGGGCCGCCGGACGGTTACTCGTTACCTCGGCTGCTACGATTTTTAAAGCAGGCGCTTAGAAGCAGCGCCAGACAGGCACGCGCTTTAAGAACCTAGTCTGAAAACTTTCATCCTAAGAACAGCAGTTCAGCCGAAAGAAACGAAAGTAGCGAAAGACTTCGAGGGCTTTACGCAAACGCGGCCACCCACCTATAGGATGAATGGTGGCTGCCTCAGAACTTCTTTTCTTTCGGCATCTTTCGTTTCTTTCGGCCATCCAACCGCCGGATTAAGGTTCATACAAACGCTGGGCCATGCAGTGTTTGAAGCGGTAGAATGCAGATCGAATCGGGGGGCCATAAAAGGAAACTCCTATCACTCTTTTTTCCGAGCCCGATTCTCGAGCAGCATGAGTGAAACGTGATTAGTTTCCCAGCGCTCCTGCAAAGACCGGGGAATGGGAATCGAAACCGGCCCGCGCGAAAACGAGCCCAGAACGATGTCCGGCCTCCCATCGCCATTCAGATCACCCACGTCCATCGTCACCCATCTTCCATCGGTGCTCTCTGGAAATGACGAGGCTTTAAACTTAAACTCCCCCTGATTCTCCAAGTAAACAAAACTTTCTTCCGGCGATTTTTCGTAATCCGGGAAGAAGGAAATGGCCGCAATGTCCAAATCCCCATCTCCGTCAAAATCCGCCGCCATCGCGCGGAACGCTCCATTCAATGGATAAAACCAGGCTTGTTTGAAATTCCACTGTCCGTCATTGAGAAGGAGGCGGATTCCGTGATAGTTCTTCATGGGCGACTGGTAATCCCCATTGTCGCCATTCGTAACCAGGATGTCCGGGAACCCATCCTTGTTAAAGTCCACCAATTCAAAGTAGGAAAAACCGAAGAGCGGATGTTCCTCCAGAATCGTCCGCATGGCAAAGCGGCCTTTGCCATCGTTGACAAAAAGATAGATGCCTTCGCGAGCCTGCGCCATCAAAACCAAGATGTCAGGGTTTCCGTCGTTATTCGCGTCCACGATATAGGATCGGATGGCACCAGGGCGATCCAGCAGGACATGTTCCTCGTACGAGGAACCCTTGCTTTCGAACCACGAAAAGCGGCCAACTTTGTTTCCAAAAAAGCATAAAACCAGATCATCGCGCCCGTCGCCGTTCACGTCAGTTAAGTTAGCCCAGGTCGGTCGCGGGAGATTTGTCAGAATAAGTTGAATCTGCCGTGACGGATCTGTTGCATCCCAACTGACCAGACTTCCGGCCGGTTCATCGGTAGGAAAGATGTGACCGATCAGCGCGGCGTAAAAGCGTCCCTTTCGTTCCAGCAAAGCAACTGGCCCTCCGGACAGATGAAAACTTTCCTTGCGCGCGCCAGCCTGATCGAGAATATCCACCGCCTCCCGTGTCCAATCCGCCGTGATGATCTGTCGGCGGACGGAATCGATTTGAACAAGGGAACACATGCTCGGGGTCTGCATAGACGCGATGGGGCGCGCCTTGAACTCGGCAAGGCTCGTGGAGATCGGTTCTCGCGGCGCCTGCGGGAGCGGTTCAGCAGGGGCGTTATCCCCGTAATACTTCAGGATCGCGTACCAATCTTCCTTTGGCATCAACGGCTCCTTGGGGAAAAGCCCCGATTTCTCAAGAATCTGACCGTCGGGACGGTTGGAAAAGTCCATTCGTCCGACCCCCAGGAAGGGAGCCATCTGCCGCAGCGAATGGGTAAGCCATGTGTGTTGATCGAGCAATTTTGGCTCGGGAAAAAGGTGGCAGTTTTGGCAATAAAGCCGCGCGGTCTCCTCGCCCGATCGACGCGGGGCGACGGGTTGCGAATGGAGAGTGAGATCGAAGAACCAGACCCAGCACAAAAAAGAGGTCAATGCTTGGAACGAGAATCTCCTCATGGCACCACCATTTCCATTGCGCCAAGGGGGATGGGCTTTTTTGAAATCTTCCCGCCGGGCCACCTTACCACGATGGAAGAAGCCTTCTGATAACCACCGATAAGGAGAGTTGAAGCATCCGAGGCAGCGACGCCCGTTCCCGAATGGACCTCGTGCGCGGGGCCGTTGCCAACCGGAGATTCCAGCCATACCACGCATCCGATCCCGTCGGGATTCCCAGCCGGTCCTCTGAGCCTCACGCGCAAGCAGGGCTGAGCCCGGCGGTTTCTGTAGAGTTTCGTTTCATCGGCGATTTGGGTCACAACAATATCCATCCTGCCGTCATGATCGAAATCGCACAAGGCGCTGGCGCGTTGTTCTCCATACATCTTGATGCCGCTTTCCTGACCCGGCATCGCCCGGAACTTGCCATCTCCATCCCCCGCGAGCACCAAGCCTCTGCCCGCATCGTAGCGGGAGGTCTCGGGATAGGTCGCGAAAAAATTCTGAGCTAAAAATAGATCATCCTTGCCATCCCCATCCAGGTCGCCCGAACTGACTCCAAACGCGGGAGCTTGCTGAGCCTCGGAGGGGAGCGAGCGGACGTCAAAGAATTTACCTCGGTTCAGAAAAACCGTGTGATCGAGCCAGTTCACATCCACCGATTTCAAGGCACCCAATTTGGGTCCAAGCATGTCTTCAATACCGGCCTGCGCGAACGAGCGGTAGCTGGTGAATCGTTCCCGCAAAAAGGGCGCTGCCGTGGAGAGTAAATCGAGCGGCAGAAAAGGGACGCGTTTTCGGGAGGCGGGATCCACATAGGTTTCGATCAGGTCCACTTCTCCCCTTTCTTGCAAATCGCCATGGAACATGACGACCTTGAAATCGAGATGAACTTGGTATTTCGAATTCCGGCCCCAATTACTTGCGACCAGATCGAGTCTCCCGTCCCCATCGAAATCGCCGACCGCGAGGCCATTCCACCAGCCGCGATAAGCATCCAAACCGTAAGCGAGTGTCGCGTCGGAAAGTCTGCCGTGTTCATTCGCGAAGATCTTGATCGGTCCCCAGTCGCAGGCCAAAACCAGTTCCGGGTATCCATCCGCATTGAGATCCGACCAAACCGCGGCGTTGACGATGCCGACATTCCGGAGCGAGGCGCTGTTCGTTTCATCGAGCAACCACCGGCTGTGGACCTGCCTATAGATCCTGGAACTGGCGGGCTCCGGGTACCTTCCAGGCTTGGTGTGCCCCCCCACAAAAAGCTCCAGCACACCATCCCCATCGAGGTCAGCCATCGCGATTGGCCCGATCGAGGACTCGCCACCCGGGAGAAGATCGACGTGGGCCGAACGATCCAGGTCGAACAGACGCATTGTGGCGTTGGTTGTCTCGCCATCCTCGTAATGCGAGAGACCCGCGATCAAGCCCAAATGACCATTTGTGTTCCACCAGGGGAGCACACCCGTCACTCCATTCGCAAGTCCGGGAACGAACACGGGAAGCGGGAATGGCGCGAAGTTCCCACGCGCATCGTTCGTGTAAACCGCGATCTGGCCGCCGCGCCCCGCCCCCAGGATCAAGTCCTCCCAGCCATCCTGGTTAAGGTCGCACCAACTGGCGGAGGAACCCTGCCGACGGAGTTTTCGAGGGAGAAGGGGCTGCCGTTCAAAGTCATTGAATTCCTCCTCGCGAGCCAGATGCCTGATCGAAGCGCTCACATCCTCGAAAAGCGGCACGACCGCCAGGCGCGCCATCAGCGGCGGCATTGCCGCGCCCTTTTCCGAGATTTCGTAGATCCGATTGGGCTGAGCATTCTCAACCACACTCTCCTTTCCGCCTGGCCAAGTCACTTCCAGTCGCATTCGGTTGGTCAGAGAACCGGCGGCGAAGACTCGCATTGGCTGATCGCTCGACAGGTATCGACCGCCGCTGCTGATTTCCTGACTTTGGAACGGAACCGCGCCACCGATCGCTTTGATCCTCGCGCCGATCCCGGAGCTGTTCATCGCGCCCTTAAGCCGCACCGCCACGCGGGGGGCGGTTGTTTCATTCCGATACACTCCGGCTGCCTGATTCAGATTGTTAACGACCACATCAAGGTCGCCGTCATTATCGAGATCCGCGAGGCACATCCCGTGGCTGATGCCCGTGTCGTTGAAATGCCACGCGGCGCTGATTTCTTCGAACGTAAGATCTCCGCGGTTGCGAAAAGCCACCTTGGGCCGCGCGAGCGATGGAGATTTTTCGCGCAGTTGCAATTCCTCAAGAATGGTCATCCGTGTTTCCTTTCGGGCTTTTTCGATTCGCGAACCGTTGTCATGATCCATGTCGTCGCGAGCGTGACCCGTGGTGACCAGCACGTCTTCAAAACCATCGAAATCGACATCGAGAAAGATCGGGGTCCATGACCAATCCGAAGCTTCAAGACCCGCTTGAAAAGCGATTTCGGCATAAGTGCCATCACCCCGATTGAGTTGCAGGCTGTTTCGCATCGCTTGATGGCGCTCCGCCGAGGACGTGGAACCAGAGCTTCGATCGGCCCGAGTCAAGCGCGTGACATGGTCGCGACTCAGCATATCCAGGACGAGAATATCGTCGAAGCCATCGCGGTTGACGTCCGCCACATCCGCGCCCATGGAAAACTTGGAACTGGATCGCAATGCCTGGCGAGGGAGCGCTCTGAATTGGCCTTGGCCCTGGTTGATCCAAATCCGATCGGGTGAATCGAAGTCGTTGCAGACATAAAGGTCAGGCCATCCATCTCCGTTCAGATCGTGAAAGAGGACGGAGAGACCCCAGTCGTTGAGATGTTGGCTTGGATTCCCATCCTCATCCCGGAAGCGGTCGCCGCCCACGGGGATTTCGAGGAATGTTCCATCGCCATTGTTGAGATGGAGAATATCGAGCTCGCCATGCTCCAGAATCTTCGCCTTATCGCTCAGGCTGAATCGACCTTGTAATTCAGGCGCTGTGACCGAAACCCCGTTCACGGAATTGATGACTGGGCGGCCATCGACCATCGCCACTCGAAAATTGGTGCGAGGCTGATCGCGCAAAGTGACTGGCCGATAGTTCGTCACATACAGGTCCAGATCTCCATCATGATCGATATCTGCCACTGCCATGGACATGCTCCCGTGCTTGGCGGAAAGCCCCGCGTGGGTCATCACGTCGTGAAAGTGGCCTCTCCCATCATTGATGAAGAGATGCGTCCCTCTGTTAATAGTCGAAACGAGCAAATCGAAATCGCCATCACCATCCATGTCCGCCAGCACCGCGCCCGTCGCATCCACTCCTTCGAGTTGGATGCCACTCGCGGCCGTCACTTCTTCGAACTTCCATTGGCCGAGATTTCGATACAAGCGGCTTCCTCCACCGAGCCCCGCGAAGAAGAGATCGCACCAGCCATCGGCATCGACATCAGCAGCGGCCACGCCTGACCCATTGAAATAAACCTGATTCGTGATGCCGCGCGCCCGGGCGAGGGAGTTGGTAAAAGCGACCCCTGTTTGCGAAGCGGGCAACAAGGAGAACCCCGTTCTGCCAATCGCGGGCAGTTGCAGCGTGGCTTGGCGCCCGAAACCGGTCTCACGCCATTCGAGTGCGTGCAGGGACGTCAGCCAAGCCAACAACAACCATGCTCTAAGAAAGGAGGCGATCACCTTGAGCCCGCCTGTGTGCCGTCAAAACGAACGGTGATTTCGCGAGTGTTTTTGGGGAGCGCCGTGGTGGTTCTCCGGCCACCCGGCCAAAGGGCTTGGAGGCTTACGGCATCTTCATCCGAGGCGAGGATCAAAGTCGATGCATCTTGGGACCAGTAGCCGCCGCCGCCGCTGACCTGTCGCGCTGGCCCGGACCGTGCGCCGAAGCTCAAACGGATCTGCGCTCCGAAGCCGCGCGGATTGCCCGAAGGACCAGCCAGCTTCACACGCAAGCCCGGTTTGCCGCCGCGATTACGCAAGAGCTTGGTGGCATTTCCATTTTGAGTCACGACAACATCGAGTCTGGCATCCCCGTCGAAATCGGCAACAGCACAACCACGTTGCTCGCCATAAATCAACACGCCGCTCCGCTGACCCGGCACCGCCTCAAAAAGACCCGTTCCATCCCCTTTCAAAAGCAAGCCACGGCCTGCATCCAGACGCGATTTCAACGGATGAACCGGTGAAAAATTTTGAGCCAGAATCATATCCTCGTGGCCATCTCCATCGAAATCGCCGACTCCAATTCCGAAGGCGGGAGCCCATTGAGCCTCGATCGGCAGCGCGACCGGCTTGAAGGAGTGGCCTTCATTCAGGAATAGAACGCTGGAAAACCATTTTGCCTCCAGCATTTTGGCCGGTTTCCCACCGATGATCCGAGTGACGGTCGAAGTCGAATAACTCTCGTGCGATGCGAAGCGATCCCGGAGCGCGGGGACGCTTGCGGACAAGGCATCAAGGCCAAATTCCGGCACCCAATCACGCAAGCCTTCGTCAAAAATCGCCTGGACCAAATCCAAGGTTCCATTCCCATCCAGGTCGCCGAAGAAGATCCGTTCCCCCCATTTTCGAGTGAGGGATGGAGCAAAATTCTCGCCCCAATTGCTGGCCACGAGGTCCATCTTTCCGTCCCCATTAAAATCGCCGACTGCGATTCCGTTCCACCAACCGGAGTAGGCAGCTAAACCCCAATCCTGAGTGGATTCGATGAACTGACCCCTCTTGAAGGTGAAGATTTTGATCTGTCCCCATTCGCAGGCTACAATCAATTCCGCCAAACCATCCCCGTCCAGGTCGCTCCAAACGGCTCCGCTGACCAATCCGATGTCCTGCAAGGCGGCGGCGCTTCGCGGATCCTCAAGCCATCGGTTCTGTGTCAGCCGATACAATTTGGAGCTCGCGGCTTCGGGATAACGTCCGGGCAAAACCCGTCCCCCGACAAACAGTTCGAGCAGCCCATCTCCATCCATATCTCCGAGAGCGATTGGCCCTGTGCTGGCCGGTTGGCCCGCGAGGAGATCCGTCCCGATCCGCGTCTCCGGATTCCAACTCCGCACGGATGCGCCGGCAGCGAGTCGATCCTCGAAATTCGCCGACCCAGCTAGAATCTGAACCGATCCATCTGGTTGGGGCCAGCCGACGATGGCCGTTTGATCGCGGGTCGCGTTTCCGATGCTCTGCCGTTCGAACCCTTGACCTGGGCGGTTCAAAAAGAGGCTCATTTCCCCTCCTCTGCCGCTGCCGATTAGAAGATCGTCAAAGCCATCATGATTGAGGTCAATCCAAGCCACGCCTGGACCCAACTGGCTTAACTTCCGAGGCAAAAGGGGCTGGCGTTCAAAATCATCAAATTCCTCATCGACATGCGAATGGCCCAGGGAGGCGCTTGCATCTTCAAAAAGACTCGCTGGCGCCGACGCTTTGGACGACGCCGAACTCTGAGCACTGCTTTCTGGAATTTCGTAAAGGCGATTGCACTCAGCGTTCTCCAGGGCGCTGGTCTTACCGCTCCGCCACGTCACTTCGATGCTCATGCGGTTGGTTCCCGCCGCAAAAGCACGCATGGCATCGTCACTGGAAAGATAACGGCCTCCAGAGATCATCTCCTGGCTTTGCATCGGAACCGGGCCGCCGAACACTTTGATTCGCGCCCCAATCCCACGGGTGTTGCGTTCGCCGCGCAGGCGGACGGCGAGGCGCGGCGCGGCGCTCTCGTTTCGATAGAGGCCGACCGGAGCGTTCAAATTATTCACGACGACATCCAGATCGCCATCGTTGTCCAAATCCGCGAGGCAAAGCCCGTGCGAGATTCCTTCCTGATTGAAGCCCCAGGCCGCGCCAACTTCTTCAAATGTCAGGTCTCCCCGGTTTCGAAACGCGCGCTTTGGAAGCGAATGCGGCGGGTACATCAAAAGTTTTTGAGGAATCTTCTCGGGAGGGTACGGTCCGCCGCGGTCGATTCGCGCGTTGGCATCGAGATCCTGTGTGTTGAACATGTGCCCGGTGGTGACGAGTAGATCCTCATAACCATCGAGATCCACATCCAAGAAAGCGGCTCCCCAGGTCCAGCCAGTTGCTTCCAAACCCGCGAAACATGCGATCTCGGAGAAGGAGCCGTCTCCGCGGCCAATCTGCAGGACGTTGCGATTAAATTGAGGCCGGTCGTCGATGGCTCCGACACGCGAGCGATTCGAATCGCGACTGGCCTCGCGCATGGCCATGCCATGTCTTGGATCGAGCATGTCCGCGACAAAAAAATCATCGTACCCATCCCGATTGATATCAGCGAAATCCACGCACATGGAGAAAGTCGCCGAGTTTCGGAGAGCGAGCGAGGGAGTGAGTCTGAAATGGCCCTGCCCATCGTTCAGCCACATTCGGTCAGAACTCTGAAAATCGTTGCAGACATAGAGATCGGGCAATCCATCTCCGTTCCAATCGCGGAACATCGCCGACAGTCCCCATTCACGCGGAGTACTCTTGAGGGTCTTCCCCATCTCATCGAGAAAGCGGCCTCCCGTCCACGGAACCGGAATGAATTTCGCATAGCCATCGTTCAGGTAGAAGAAGTCCGGCTCGCCCATTTCGAGGATCAAGCCCTCGGGACTGTACTCCAAACGATCCCGATCATCCGGTCTGATAAACCGTTTACCAGCGACGTTCAATACGCTAAAGCCAGTACTCCTAATCGTGGTCGTGCGGTAGTTCGTCACGTAGAGGTCCAGATCGCCATCCCCATCGACATCCGCCAGCGTCATGGACATGGCCCCGAACCTTTTCACCAACCCCGAGTCGAGCTTCTCCGAAAAGCGCCCCTTCCCATCATTCAAAAAGCAATGCGTCCCTCCCCCGATAGAGTTAATCAATAAATCGAGATCTCCATCGTTGTCCAAATCCGCCAGAATCGCGCCAGTGGAAAACGGGATGGAAGTACCAAGTCCAGCTTCCGCCGTGATGTCCTGGAAAGTCCAGTTGCCCAGATTCCGGTAGAGCTTGCTCGGAGTTTGCAAACCGCAAAAGAAGAGGTCGCACCGACCGTCCCCATCCACGTCCCCGGCTGCCACGCCCGAGCCATTGAGCCGGATTTGGTTCTCTGCCGCTGCCTGCGCGGAAAGAATATTGGAGAATTGAACCCCCGTGACCACAGGCCCAAGAAGAGTGAACCCAGGACCAGCGTTGCGCGACGGAGCTACCAAAAGGGCCGAGGAAGAAAACCGTGTGAAACTGTCAGATGTGACTCCGAGTTCGGAGTTTTTCGATTGAGCCGGACGAACTGAAGTGGCTCCTGTAATCAACTGGCCTTGAACCCCCGCGCCATTCCACCCCACAGCCCAGAGTTGCGTTTTGTCGCCGAGGAAGAGGAGGCAAAGGCAGACGATCCAAAGCGATGGTGCCATAGATTTCCGTCTATTAAAGAGAAAGGCCGGGTCGCAACGACCCGGCCTTTCTGAATCAGGTTCCTAATCGTCGGTTAACGACTGCGATAGTATTTCGAGGTTCCCGTCGGGGTAACTACCAGCGGGTTGGCAGCGCCAGCCACATCAGCCCATGGGCCGGTGATTGTGTCCGCGGATTGCAACACTCCCGAGAAACCGATCGAGAGGCTGTTCCCCGTCCGAGCCACAGTGACTTTCACATTGGTAGAAGGCGGCTGCACCGCGCTGGCGATTTGGATCGCGTTGATCGGAGCCCGTGCAGGGTTCCCCACCCCGAGGCCGTCCGCAGTAGTAGCTTCCACTGTGATCGAGGCTGATTTCAATCCACGGAAGACAATGTAATTTCCGATTCCGTATTCCTTGCTTCCAGCCGGAACTTCCACAAAGGAAGTCGGATTTTGAATGCCCTGCAATCTGACATAATCCTTCAGGACAACACCGGCGGCATCGACAACTCGATAAGCGCCACCGCGCCCGCTGGCGACGCCGCCCAAGGCATAGACGTACACATCGTAGCCAGCAGAAACGAGAGCTGCTGGGATCCCGGTGATCGTCGCGTGAGAAGTGGTGGCAGCGGCGCTATCCAGATAGCCGGTCATCAGGGTGGCGTCCGCGCCCGTGAATCGGTTATTCTCTTCACCGCGGCCAGTGGAAGCCCATAGGTTGTTTGAGGTGAATTCCACGACCACTTTCGAAACCTCGGCCTTGCCGTTGTTCTCGGCCACGAGGTTTTCGACCGTGCCGCTCTGGCCAAGAATTTTGTTCCAATTACCCTGGGCGACATAGCTGACCCCAGCGACCTCATCAGGGGAGAGGATGCCGCTGTTCTCGTCGGAGCCAAAGTTCATGCCGATGGTGTAGGTGGCGAGGCCGCGGGGTTTCGGAACCGAGGCATCGCCATACTGCCGAATACGAGTCGCCCAAGTCGCTTTCTTCGCGTCATCAGTAATGTTCCCGTTCTCAGGACCGAAAGTAGGTCCAACGAAGAGTTTTGCCGGCAACGGAGTGTCGCTAACAGCAGGATCACCGAAATCAGTTTTTCCCAGGAATGTCCAGTTAACACCATCGTCACCGCGGAACATGCTGATCAACTGTCCCACCCGCTTCAGCCGAAGCCAGGCATTGGGATAAGCTGGCACGCCGCCGCCGGCGGACGAGCTAGTGGCACCACCCGTGTTCAAGCGGCGATTGGTCTCGTAACCATTGTTGGCGAGTGTGCCGTCGAACTTGGTGGTGGGATCGGCCAAAACCATTTGGTAACGACTCGCCGGATTGTCACCGCCGACATCGGTGGTCTCCGCGCCTTTGTTCAGAGATTCACGAGCGCTGATGCCAGAACGAGCCCAATTGCTCGAAGGATCGGAGTATTCGACGCGGGCCTTCTTATCGAAATCGCCAGTAATCTCTTCATAGACCATGGTGATATCGTCGCTGGTGTTCCAATAAGCTGCCCCACCGCTGATCAAGTTGAATTCATTGGTATTGACCGCGATGGCGTCGGGTTTGAACTCCGCTACGCGTCCGATCGAGATCCACTTGAAGGTCGAGGCTGTGAAAGGAACGCTCACCGCAGTCTTCATGACATTGCCTTTGGCATCGCTGATACCGTTGACGGTGACAACGTTGGCCTGTCCAGGGGTGACCCCAGTGACGGTCAGAACCACGCCTTGTTCAAGGCTGCCAATACCGCTGCTGTTGGCCACGTAACGAACGGCCGTGACGGTTCCGGACCCAAGCGTGTAATTGCTCAGCTTGGTGGCGGTCGCCGCCGTGACGGCCTCATCGAAGATCACTCCAACTTCGGTGGCAGCGCCATTTTGCAGAGAACCAGCGGAAACCACGACTGGAGGCGTTGTATCGGTCACCACGGTGACTGTCGCTGTGCTGGTACCATTGGTCGCTCCAAGAGTGTAGAGAGCCACGGCGTATTTCGCACCAGTGTCAGCCACAATCAAGCGAGACGTTACGAAGGTGCTTGCGGTTGCTCCGGCGATGTCCACGCCGTTCTTCTGCCATTGATACGTGATAGGGAGCGAGGCAGAACCAGGAGCGCTCGCAGTCGCAACCACTTTGAGCGTGGCCGCACGGTTTTCTGTCACCGTCACGTTCTCGGGTTGCGCGGAAATCGTGATGGTAGCGCCATTCGCAGGCACGTCCACCGCGAGACTCTTGCCACCGATTGGCTTCAATGACGCGGCTGGGGTGGGGTCGCCGACCTTCCTCATGGCCACCTGGAGGAAATCTCCACCGCCGCCTTCTTTGACAAAGGCCAGGAATGCGTATTTCTTTCCGCCAACCAAGGCGATCGGAGCCGCCGTGGTCACGTCGCCGGCACCAGGTTCCAGAAAGGCCTTGCAGCAGCCCGTTTCAAAGGCGATCGGGGTGTCCGCAGCCGGATTCGGCGCTTTTTCGCTTGTGCTAAGGAAAAGCTGGGAAGCGTCATCGCTGCGTATAAAGAAATCGTAGTCGCCCGAAGTGGGTGGGATGATGTAGCCCGTGACGCGCGCTCCGTAGTTGTCGCCGAAGCCATTAGGTGTGTCGAAACCGGAGATAAAGCGCGTCTCGTTCGGCTTGTTCGCCAAATAGGAATCCGCCGCGAGTAATGCATCCACTGCCGTGCCACTGATTCCGTTAAAGAATTCGGCCTTGGCAAAACCATAAGAGAGAACCAGAGCCTCCGCCGCAAACAGGGAGCTCGCGGATGCGACCAAAACCGCAACAGCAGTAATTATTCTGAGTTTATTTCGTACGTTCATGTGACTGATTTGATGTTTAAGGACAGTTGTTAACCTCGCATTTTTCGCAAAACAGGTCGAACGCGTCAACGGAATTCACGGAGCGATCAGCAATTCTCAGTTTGGGAGGTATGTAGTCCCGGCTTTAGCCGGTCGCCCCGTGAAAACCGGCTAAAGCCGGGACTACATACGACGAGCAGACAGTGTCCTGGGCCAAAATGAGACCACTCCGAACTTTGTGCGCGCATTGCGCCCTTGAACGGTGGGGCGAGACTCTCTCCGAGCTGTAGTCTCCGAGCCGGAAGCCGTCGAGCCCTGACATGCTCGATCGCCAGAAAAGGTCAGGGTTCGAGGGGACTCTCACCCCACCCAGGTTCATGG
>CAMAWP010000160.1 GCA_945861765.1 Akkermansia muciniphila
TGGCCATCGGCAAATCAGGCACCTCTTCGTAGCAGCCGACGTGAGGAGGCTCACTTCATTTTCCAGCGAAGGGATTTAGAGCTTTCTTACGGGTTCCCCGCTGTCTTCAGTGGAATAGGTCCACATCGGATGAAGACCATTTTTCCATCTCGCCGGGATGACGGGAGTTTGGACCTATTGGCTGCCTTCGTCTCCCGGAGGGAGATTCGAGAATAGCCCGGCAGTTCACTGCCGGGTTCGCATTAGCGATTGCATAAGTCCCGCAGGGACGGCCGAATCCCCCAATGTCCTACGTCAGCTCCTACTGTCTGTTCAGGACAAAGGATCGCACGAGAATAGTTCAACCGTCCCTTCGGGACTTTGGCTATTGACGACCTAACCCCACCCTTGAAAGGGTGGGCTATTCTCGAATCTCCTCTCCGGGAGATGTGAGTTGCAAAGCCTCATCGGCTCCAACACCACACGGCCCGAAAATGTCCAAACTCGAGGCACCCCTCCGGAGTGAGTCTTCCAGCCCGGACACGGAAATGGTTCCACCGAAAACAGCGGGGAACAAAAAGGAACCGTTAACGATCACTCCCTCCGAGACGGACTTTGACTGGTGGAGTAAATCACCGAGCCCTCGATATTCATCGCAACGAGATTCGCCTGGTCGTCCATGAAAATCAAATCAGCGTCGCTACCCACTCGGGGCAAGCCATTCTTAGTGTCGCCCACGATGCGCCCCAGGACAAGCTCCGGCGTCGAACGAACACTGTGTTCTGGGGCGAGAAGGGAGCCGCTGGGTGCCTACTCAGCGGAGCTGGCGGACCGCTTCCTTCTTCTCTTCCAGTTCAGCCCTCAATGTTTTCCGATCGCTCAGGAGCTGTTTTTGAATCTGCTCCATCGCCTCGTGGTCCGAGTTCTGGGCCGCCTTGGCGAGTTCTGCTTTGACGAAAATCTCACGCTCGGCAATCTTCGCGGAGTAGCGCGAATCCAGTTCCGCCAGTTGTTTCTTTTTCTCGGCGGTTATTTTGGCCGCAGGTGTTGATTTGTTGAGACGCTCCATGGCGAGTTCGTAAGCGGATTTCATAAAGATTAAGCCGAATATTAAAGTTTGATTTGTAAGCTGCCATCCACGACGCGGGTGAGATAACATTTCACCGGCCTTTCTGGGTTCTCAAAACAAGCGCCGGTCTTGGCATCAAATCCCCAGCCGTGCATAGGGCAATAAACCCGGCCATTTTCAATAATCCCTTCACCCAGAGGACCGCCGCGGTGAGAGCAATGACCATCAAGGACGTAAAAATCTCCGTCGATATTAAACAAAGCAAATTCCCGTTCACCGATCCGAACGGTAAGCCCTCGACCCAGAGGGACTCGGCTGGCTTCTGCAATTGTAACGTAATCACTCATTTCTAGGGCGAAAGCTCCTTAACGCGCCAAGCGAAATCTAGGACGATTGCTGGGCTAATGCGCCAGCGTTCCGCCGCTCCCCACGGGTGGTTTCTTTTTCCACGGCATTTCCGGAAATTTCTCAGGTACCCGGACTGGCGTGGGGTTCGGTTTGGCCATATCGAGTTCAGGATTGCTCGATGCGGCGCCTGCCGGAGGAGCCGGTTCTCGCCAGGACGCGATACGGGCTTGCAAGCCGTGATGCTCGGCGGTCTTCTTGTCGCCGCTCTTCATATAGAACAAGGAAAGATTGGTGTGGACCAACTGCTCCTTGGGGTTGAGCTTCTCTGCTTTGTGACCTTCAGCAATGGCCGAGGCGTAATCTCCTTTGCGATAATAAGCCATGCCCAGCGAAAGCTGCGCGTCGAAATAAAGAGGATCTTCCGCGAGCATAGCCTGAAACTTGGCGATCGCGGCATCGAAATCGCCGGTGCTGTAGTCATACATTGCTTCGTCGTACTGATCCTGGAGGCTGTCCATAAATATTTTTGACAATCAACGATATCGCACCAATGTATTGCCCGCGCAAGCGTGGACTTACTTTCCGCGGTCAGCGACACCGGAAGTGGTCAGATGTCGCTCCTCCGGAAGTTGTCCGGTTGATGCGCAAAGAAAATGAAGTTATCAATTCAAATCCTATCGACAGATTTCGACGGCACTCTGCACTCAGATTTTGAAAACCCACCGGTGCCCAGTGCTCTGGAGAGACGGATCAAAGACTTACAGTCACGGGGTGTTACTTGGGTGATCAACACGGGGCGTGATCTCTCAAGCCTGACGGAGGCTCTCGGGCGCGCGCGCCTCTCGATCTGGCCGGATTATGTCGTGAGTGTGGAGCGCGAGATTTATCGACGCACCGGATCGCATTACGTCGGTTTGAAAGACTGGAACGAAAGATGCCGCATCGCGCATGACGAGGTCTTTCTCCTGTTGAGACAAGATTTGCCGCAAATCGTGGACTGGGTTCAATCCCGTTTCGACGCCAGGGTGTACGAAGACACCTATTCCCCTTTTTGCCTCACTGCACAGAGCAACACCGATGCTGATCTGATCCATGATTACTTGAATGAATATTGCGACCAAGTTCCAAACCTGACAGTAGTCCGAAACGATGTTTACGCACGTTTCAGTCACTCCTCATACAATAAAGGCTCTGCCTTGGCCGAGATCGGACGACTCCTCGGCATCAGCCGGGAACACATCGTCGCCGCCGGAGACCATCTGAACGATCTGCCGATGTTATCCATTGATTACGCACGATGGCTCATAGCGCCGAGCAATGCGGTGGAGGCGGTCAAAGAGGCGGTTCGCCGTCAACAAGGCTACGTCAGCCACCAACCTCACGGACATGGACTTGCCGATGGTTTGGAACGAGTCTTGGGCCTATCCCTTGTGTGAATTGCGTGCAGACTCGATGAACCTGACAAGACCTATCCACTCGATTGATGGGTCTGCAGGATCGGTGTTTCCGTCGTCTCCATGGTCTTCGACCCATGAATATGTATCGACGCGAATCCGGAGTTGTGCGACCAAGTCCTTATGAAAAATAGAATCGCAACGCTCCTTCTTTCTCTCGCCTGCGTCGTGCTGTGTTCTTGCACCGGCGTGCTCTGCAAGCGGCCTGTCGGTGACGAACCCGTTTTGCTCGACAAAGGAAGGTGGAACGGAAGCTGGACCACGCATGAGGGCGACGTGATGTTCACGCGCGTGGTTGATCCGGCCAAAGGTCTGGTCGAAATCGCCATGATTTCGTTGGAGGAGAAAGAGATCAAAATGGAGAAGCGTATTCTACAGATCCGCAAGTCAGGGGATTGGCTGTGGGCGAGTTCGAAGGAGGACAGTGAAGCCAACTATGAATTTGGGCGAATCTCTGAGCCCGACGAAGAAATGATTTTCTGGCTTCCAAAGGCGGCCGCGTTTATCGAGCGTGTTCGCAAAGGAGAACTCAAAGGTTTGCTGCCGAAGGATTCTGAAGGGAAAGAGACCGGGACGGTCGTGCTGGATGCTCTCTCTGCTGAGAACATTAAGGACATTGAGGCTGGCAAGTGGGGAAACGTGTTTGCGTGGGAGCGGCCGATGGTCCTTAGACGGCTCAAACCAGCGAAATAGGGAGTATCCGCAAATTGGCAAGAGTAACGCTCGGAGTTCTACGATGAGAACATAGCTTCGATTAAGTGGGTCCTTGATGATCTGTTGCGTGATCACCGAGTCAATAATGGGCGCAGAGTCAACCTTCGCCACGCCCCAGTCGGAGTGGATGACACTCTTTAGCGGGCGGGATTTTCTAAACTGGGACAAATTCCTTGTCACGGATGGGAAGGAGCCAATCGTGCCGAACGTTGATCCCAAGGGGGTATTCACGGTGACCAACACCGATGGCGAAAGCGCCATTCATGTTTCGGGAGAAGGGTATGGAGCCATTACGACCCAGGCGCAATTCACGAATGTTCATTTCCGCATCCAGTACAAGTGGGGGCTGGCTCGCTGGGGTGGGCGCGCCAAGGTCGGTCGTGACAGCGGTATTCTTTTGCGGCATCGGCAAACCCAACCCGGGCACCGGTTGGTTGACTTCCATCGAGAACAACGTGATGGAGAAAGGAGTCGGCCAATGGTGGAGCGTTAATGGCGCGATCATTGACTGCGAGGGAGAGTGGATCACCGAGGCCAACGAGCTTTACGTGCCTTACAAAATGGAGGGCAAAGGCGAGAGAAACATCGTTTGGAAACCAGGTGGCCGACGCATGACCGCTACGAGTGCGAACGGCATCACGCCGCCATTTGATGTCGAGAGCGTTTTCGGCAATTGGAATACCGTCGAGGATTCCGATGTGCGACGGGCATGCATCGCTGGGTTGGCGGTAGCGCGCGACGCCAACTCTGCTCTGGCCCTGCGTGAGAGTTTCCCCCGTGAACTTGATCCCGCGAGCCGCGACATTATCCTTCGGACGCTGGGTGCCATGAAAGATCCGGGCACGCTGGCTCTCGTCGTTGAGGAACTAAAGCTGCCGAGCAATCCCGGTACGACTTTGGCCGCAATTGCCGCCGCTGAGGACATCGGTGGTGAGCAGGCAGTTCAGTCGCTGTCCGGATTTTTGAGTTCGTCCAACGCGACCGCAGCTACCCTCGCTCAGGCCATTGCCGACACTTGAAACCGGCCTCGCTCAAAGGAAAGCCAAACGAGGTCGGCGGCAAGTGAACAATTCCAAAAACTCTCATTCGGTTCAGAGGCGAGATGCGATCATCTCTGCGACGCTGTTCGCGGTGGTCCGTTGACGACGGACATCGGAGCGGCGACATCCTTGTCGCCGTCTGAAGGGCGGCTAGGAAGCCGCCCTTCCTCGAAGGTGACGGCGGCCCACCCGTTGGGTTTGCTATGAGGGAGGGTTCTCGCAGGACGGGTGAGAGTCGGTGGCAATCGCTTTGCTCGTTTGATTTGAGCCGTTGTAAGCCATGTAGTAAAGCACAGGCACTGCCATGCGGCTTATGAGCAAGGACGCGATTTCACCAGCCATCAGAGCAAGCGCCAAACCTTGAAAGATTGGGTCCGCGAGAATGACCGACGCCCCGACCACCACCGCTAGAGCCGTCAGCAGCATCGGACGGAAGCGGACCGCGCCAGCGTCCACGACCGCCTCGGAGAGAGGCATGCCTTCCGCCACGCGCTGCTCGATGAAATCCACCAGGATGATCGAGTTGCGAACTACGATTCCTGCACCGGCCATGAAGCCGATCATCGATGTGGCCGTGAAGAACGCGCCCATCAACCCATGCGCGGGCAAGATGCCTACCAACGAGAAGGGGATCGCCACCATCACAATCAACGGTGTTAGGAATGATCGGAACCAGCCGACCATCAGAATGAAAATCAACATCAGGACAGCGGCGAAGGCGGTGCCGAGGTCGCGAAATACTTCAATGGTGATGTGCCACTCGCCATCCCATTTCATCGAAGGCACGTCATCGGTAAACGGCTGAGTTGCGTTGAAGATTTTGATCGGCGCTCCCGAGCCTCCGAACTCCCGCGTGTCGAGCGCCCTCAATGCTTTGTTCATGTTCAGGATCGCGTAAGCGGGGCTTTTAACGACTCCTGCCACGTCGCCGATGACGTAGGTGACCGGCATCAGGTTTTTATGGTAGATGCTCTTTTCGACCTTGGTCTGCTCCACCTTGATCAACTCGCGCAATGGGACAAGCGCCGAGGCGGGATTGGCGGCGGAGCGAACCCGAAGCGCGAGCAACTCTTCCGAGGTGGTGCGGCTGGCGCGAGGGAGTTGGAGGAAAATGTCCACGTCCTCCTTGTCTCGCGGGACATGGAGCAGGTCCACTGCCGCGCCGCCCACAGCGATCCGCAGGGTTTCAGAGATGGTTTCCGCGCTGATGCCGCTTAACGCCGCCTTTTCCTTATCAATCACGAACCGCGCCTTCGGCTGATCTGTCTCGATATACCAATCCGTGTCCACCACGCCGGGTGTTCTCTTGAAGACTCCGATCACCTTTTGCGCCAAAGCGAGACGGCTCTCTTCGTTGGGGCCGTAAATCTCCGCGACCAGTGTTTGCAACACCGGCGGGCCGGGCGGCACTTCAGCCACGGCGACGCGCGCGAGGTATTTCGACGCGATTGCGGTGACTCGTGGGCGAACGCGTTTGGCGATGTCGTGGCTTTGCGCCTTCCGCTCGGCTTTGGAGACCAAGTTGATTTGTACATCCGCGACATTCGGGCCTCGGCGCATGAAGTAATGACGCACCAGTCCATTAAAGTTGAACGGTGACGAGACGCCCGCGTAAATCTCGTAGTCACTCACCTCCGGTTCGACGCGGATGGCGGCGGCGATTTCGCGCGCACACTGCGCGGTGTTTTCCAGAGGGCTGCCTTCGGGCATGTTGAGGATGATCTGGAATTCGCTCTTGTTGTCGAACGGCAGCATCTTGACCTTCACCCACCCGATCCCTACCAACGCCATAGCCCCGAGGAGCAAACCAACAATACTCGCCAGAAAAGCATAACGCCATCTGCGTTGCGCAATCATGGGCCCCATGACAAGGCGATAAAGGCGGGTGAAGAAATCTTCCCCGTGTTTGAAACGAGAGTGGGACTCGCCATCCTTGGCGGAGCCAGCCAATCCCTCGGTCAGCGAGGAATACTTTTTTCCCCAGCGCAGAATGCGAACTGAGGCCCAGGGCGTCACGATGAACGCAATCGCTAACGAGAAAAGCATCGCCGCGCCCGACCCGACGGGGATGGGCCTCATGTAAGGCCCCATCAGCCCGCCAACAAAGCCCATCGGCAGCACGGCTGCAATCACGGCGAACGTCGCGAGGATCGTCGGGTTACCCACTTCATTCACCGCTTCGACGGCTATGGCCGACCAGTTGCGCCCTCTGCTCTGGGGCAGGTGAAAATGCCGCACGATATTCTCGACCACCACGATGGCGTCATCCACCAGAATGCCGATGGAGAAAATCAGCGCAAAGAGCGTGATGCGGTTGAGAGTGTAGCCGTAGAGATAGAAGACGAGCAACGTGAGCGCCAGCGTGGACGGAATCGCGATGGCCACGATGGCCGACTCGCGCCATCCGAGCGTCAGCAGGATCAGCAGCGACACGCCAATCACAGCGATTCCCATGTGCAGGAGTAGTTCGTTCGATTTCTCCGCTGCCGTCTCGCCGTAGTTGCGGGTTATGGAGATCTCGACATCGCTCGGAATGATTCTCCCTTTGAGCATCTCAACTTTCTTTAACACCTCATGGGCGACCGCGATGGCGTTGGCGCCGGGACGCTTGGCAATGCTCAACGTGACGGCGGGTTGTTCTCCCGCCGCTTCCGCCTTCGCCATCCCCGACCCGAAGAATACATATTGCGTCGCTTCTTCCGCTCCGTCTTTGACTTCGGCTACTTCGCGCAGGTAAATCGGTTTGCCTGCAGACACTCCGACCACCACGTTGCCCACGTCTTGGGCGGTGGACAGGAAACCGCCGGTTTCAACAATCACTTCACCGTTGTTGCTTGTCAGTCCGCCAGCGATGATCTGCCGGTTGGCCTGTTGGAGCATTGGCACGATTTCCACCACGCTGAGGTTGCGCGAAGCCAATCGCGCGGGATCAAGCAGCACACGCAATTGCCTCTTCGCTCCTCCGATAATCGTTGTCTCGGCGACTAGAGGCACTTGCTTCACTGAGTCGTCCACCTGCGCCACCAACCGCCGCAGCGCAAGATGGTCGTGGTGGGCGCTGTGAAATGTCAGCGCCAGGATCGGCACGTCGTCGATCGATTTGGGTTTGATCAAGGGCGAAGAAACCCCATGCGGGATGCGGTCGAAGTTCGACTGCAACTTCTGGTTTAGTTTGACAAGGCTTTTTTCCACGTCCTCCCCGACTTTGAACCGAACGATGGCGAGACTTTCGCCAGGGCGCGAAGTCGAGTAGATATATTCGACGCCGGGAATTTCCCAGAGCAGCTTTTCCATCGGCCTTGTCGCGCGCTCTTCGACTTCCTTGGGGCTGGAGCCCGGCATTGCCACCAGGACGTCGATTACGGGCACTTTGATCTGCGGCTCTT
Organism: Akkermansia muciniphila; assembly: GCA_945861765.1. Lineage (GTDB taxonomy): Bacteria > Verrucomicrobiota > Verrucomicrobiia > Limisphaerales > SIBE01 > SIBE01. The sequence continues at coordinate 7,991 of CAMAWP010000160.1, forward strand.
CCTCGCGCGGCAGCATCATGATTGCGGCCGCGCCCAGCAGCACGGATGTGATGACCACCAATGGAGTGAGTTTCGAATCAATGAACGCCCGCGCAATGCGACCGGCAATACCCATCCCGGTTTCTGAGATTTGTGTCGCCGACTTCACTTCGCCTCCACGGTTTGCCCGTCTGTCAGATGCGCCGCGCCTTCCACAACCACGGCGTCGCCCGAATGGACGCCGGAAAGGATTTCCAAGTCATCGCCGTCGCGCTTGCCGGTCTTGACCAGGCGCAGGTGCGCGCGCTGGTTCGAGACGACAAAAACAATCTCCAACTGTCCTCGTTGCACGACAGCCGAAGCGGGCACGCGCAAGGAATTGCTCTCACCAACCGGCACAAGGAGCCGGGCAAACTGCCCCGAGCTCAATCCGAGATGTTCTGACAGAGCGACCTTTATCCGGAACGTGCGGCTGATCGAATCGGCGGTGGGAGCTATCTCGCTTACCGTTCCAACGAACTCTCCGCTTCGGCCATCCACGCGAACGGAGAGATGGGCCTGAGGGTGAACATGGGACGAGATGGCCTGGGGGACATCAGCTTCCATCTGGAGAGTCGAAGGGTCCTCGATTGCGATCAAAGGTTTGCCGGGGCCCGCGAGATCGCCGATCTCGGCCCACTTCTTCGTGACCACGCCGTTGAAGGGCGCGACGATTGCGACATAACTCATCATCGCCCTCGCTTCCGCTGCGACGCCTTCAGCCGCGCGGTTTCGCGATTGAGCAGCATCATTTTCAGCCCGCGTTGCAGCTTGCTGGTGGAACAGCGCCGAGACGCGCTTCCAGTCGCGCTCCGCCTGCTCCAACGCAGCTTCGGCCTGTTCGAGGCGAGCATTGATTTCAGCAGCGTCGAGGCGGGCAAGAAGTTCACCCGCCTTGACGCGCTGCCCCAAAACCACTGGCAGCTTGTCGATGCGCCCGGTCACTTTTGCTTCGAGCGTTGCATGAATCTTCGCCTGCACTGTGCCGACGACTTCGTCGGTGATTGCGTGAAGCTTGCTCTGTGCGATCCGGACGCGAACCATCGCGACTGGGAGGTTGGATGAATTCTCCTTTGAACCTTCCGGCTTCCCGTTGCAACCGGTGAAAGAGAGCGCCGTTGCGAGGATCGCCCCAAGAAAGGATGACGGCCAAAAGCTGTGGCAGACGACGTCACGAGGATTCAATTGCGCTTTGTGAGATCGCGATTGAACAACCAGAGCCTTCTTGCGTTGGCTGCTTCGTGGTTTCCTAAAAACTTGTTTCATATCATTTCGCCGTCGGGTGGGAATCTAGTTGAGGCAAAGCGAGCGCTTTGCGCAGAGCCGCGACCGCTATGCGCTGGTCTGATTCACCTTCCGCGCGACGCACACGGGCGGCGAGTAGCGCAGTTTCGGAATCGAGCAACTGCGTTGACAGTGACAGGCCTTGCTCGAATCGTTTGCGAGTGAGCGCCGCGCTTTCCTCCGCCTGCTCCACAGTCTTGCTGGTCACCGCCAAGCGCTCGGCAGCCGCGTTGAGGTTGAGCCGAGCCTGTTCAACTTCGAAGTCGAGCGCCATCCGCAGCTTCCGTTGTTCCTCGCGAGCGGATTCGAGATTGGCTTTGGATTCGCGCACCTTGGATCGAGTCGAGAAGCCGTCCCACAAATCCCACTGTGCCACGACCCCCGCGCTGTAGCTTTTGCCGTCGCCGCGTGTTACCCAGCCATAATCCTGGTCAAGGCTGCCGAACGCACTGACGCGCGGTAGGTATCCGCTTTTCGTCCCACGGACTCGAGCCTCTGCCGCCTTTTCACGCTCTCGGGCGGCAGCCAATTCTGGACGCTCCACCAAATTTTCCAACTCGGGCACGCTGACGGCGGGAGCTGTGTCGGCCACGGTGAACTTTCCACCCTCGATTCCCAGCAAGTTGCGGAGTGCGCGTTCGGCCAGCACTTTTGCGTTGCGGGCGCGAACGAGATCTTCCTGGGATTGAGCCAGACGAACTTCAATATCCAGCACGTCCGACTTCAATAGTGTTCCACCTTCCAAACGCTTTCTTGCCAGGACCAGATTGGTCTCAAACGAGATGACCGCAGCCTCGGCAGCTCGGATGAACTGGCGTGTCTTGAGCACGGTGTGAAAGCCGCGCGACACCTCGAAGCCGAGCGCGTTGCGGACAGCGGCGCCTTCCTCCTTTGCGGCCGCTGAGTTCGCCTTGGCAACCTTTCGGCCCGCGACATCTCGACCACCGGCAAAAAGTGGAACAGTGACAATACCCCGCGCGTTGAGACTATCCACTTCGGGAACGTCGTTGAAGTTAAGCGAAGATTTGTAGGAGCGTTGATTTAGAATGCTTCCGAACACCATCATTGGATTATCCGTGCGCGAGTAACTGGATTGGAGTTGCAGCCGGGGCCAGAAAGCGGCATTGGCTTGTTGCAACTCAGCCTGAGATGCCGCGATACGCTGCTGAGCGATGCGTGCGTCCGGATTGTGAGCGAGGGCGTAATCCATCAACCGCTCAAGCGTCCAGATGTCCGCCGCCCGCGCGGCGAATGCGCACGCAATCAACCCAACGGAGAATGCCACTTGCATCTTCATTTTCAGAATCATGATTGTGGTTTCTTCTCGGGGCGCGCTTGCCGCCACTGCGCGCGCAATGCCTCGTGTAATTGGTCCCGAAACTTAACCGGCAGTTCATACGGCTGGCCATTCTTGAAGAGCGTGATCGTCTTGCGGATGTTGTCCACGACCACCTGGCATGGATTGCAGTCCGCCATGTGTTTCTCGAACTCCTCGCAGATAACCGGGTCAACGGTGCCATCGACGTATTCGTTCAACATTGCCAGCATTTCTTCGCACTTCATAACGTGTTGCTGTAGGGTTTGAGCCGCGAGGGAGGGGAAAGTTACAAGACTAATTGGCAAATTGCTAAACCGGTTTTGGCGGACGACGAAACCGTGGGATAAAACGCGCAACGCGGCGTTCATAGTCGGCATAACCTGAAAACATTTTACGCAGCCATCTCTCTTCGCATCGTGCTTTGGCGTGAAAGAACGGAATCAAAACGAGCGCCGCGATGAATGCCGGAGAGCTTTGCCAGACCAACGACCAGCCGAGCGACGCCAACATGACACTGGTATAGAGCGGATGCCGCACCTGCGCGTAAATACCACGTTTCACAAGCTCTGATCCCTCGCGAGGCTTGGGATACGGGGTGCGACTCCGCCCGAGAACGTTGAGTCCGGCGATGCCGATGTAACCGCCCGCAACGAACAGCACCGCGCCTGCCACGATCATTGGGAGTCGCGTCCAGTCCCCGTGAAATATCGCTCCAAGCACGATGACTGCGGTCATCAGGATGGATTGCACCACGACCCACGCGCCGCCTCGAGAGAGGAACCCGCTGACCTTGGAATTGTCAGTCATGCTGCCGATGCCCGCCCTCGATGCGTGTCTCCGGATCGCCGAGCTTGCGGGTGAGGTGTTCGCGCAATTGCAGCCGTGCCCGAAGGAGGCGCACCTTCACGTTGGATTCACTCAAGCTGAGCGCGTCGGCGGTTTCCTTTACCGTCATTCCTTCCACGTCGCGCAGCAGGAACACGAGCCGGTGCTTTTCGTCCACAAGGGCAAGAGATTCATCGAGCAAGCGTCGAGTCTCGTTCCTTTCCACCAATTGCTCGGGTGATTGCCTCCAATCCGCGATGAATTCCGGGTGTGGAAAAGAATCGGGTCGGTCTGAAGGCTCTGTAGCCTCCTCCAGAGAAACTATTGCCAGTCCCTTGCGCTTACGAATCACTTTTAACGCGGCGTGACTCGCGATGCGTAGCAGCCAGGTGGAGAAACTGGCATCGCCACGGAAGCCATCGAGATGCTCCACGGCGCTCAAAAAAGTTTGCTGCGTGACGTCTTCAGCATCTTGCTCGTGGCGCAGCATCCTCATCGCCAACGAGTAAATTCGCTGCTCGTGACGAGTTGCCAACTCTTCGAATGCATCCAATTCACCACGCTTGGCGCGCTGCACCAACTCAGGATCGGGAGTTTCTGTGCTGATCCGAGGTTTCATGTCAGGTTGTCGCGCGGAGTATGTCGGATTTCCTCTTGTCTGCAAGCAGAGCGCTTCAAGCAACCAGCAGTTCTCATTTTGGCTTCCGACCCTCTGAAGTCGGAACTTCCAGTGTTGCGGTATGTAGTCCCGGCTTCAGCCGGAGGGGCGTCGGCAAGTCCACAAGCGTTGGATTCTCCCACGCGATGCCGCCTGAAGGCGGGACTCCATGCGTGCCAAAATGAGACCACCCCGAACTTTGTGCGCGCATTGCGCCCTTGAACGGTGGGGCGAGACTCCGTCGAGCTGTAGTCTCCGAGCCGGAAGCCGTCGAGCCCTGACATGCTCGAGCGCCAGAAAAGGTCAGGGTTCGAGGAGACTCTCACCCCACCCAGGTTCATGGGCAGAATTGCTGTCAAGCATCGACATGCCTGGGCCCGAGGTTTTCCAATATTATCGGAGGAAGCGACCGATCTCGACGCTGTCAGAGGCCTGAGTCAGGCCGAGGCTTTCGGTGGATGGGAATCCCTCATCGTCAACACCCCCCTCGAGTGCTGCTGGGGTTCGATTGATGCGGAAATCATCAAAAGCGGCGGCGAAACCAAAACGCGACATGCACCAGACCGATCAGCGCAGGGACCTCGATCAACGGGCCAACGACGGCAGCGAATGCCACGCCCGACTTCAGTCCAAAGACGGCGATGGCAACGGCGATGGCGAGTTCGAAGTTGTTCCCTGCCGATGTGAAGGCCAGCGTGGCGGATCGCGGGTAATCCGCGCCAAGGCGTTTCGCCATCACGAAACTCATCAGAAACATGATCGCAAAGTAGAGCACGAGAGGAATCGCGATGCGCAACACGTCGATAGGGAGTTGCACAATCGCGTCGCCCTTGAACGTGAACATCACGACGATGGTAAAGAGCAGTGCGGTGAGCGTCATGGGCGAGATGCGCGGAATGAAAACGCCCTCATACCATTCCTCGCCCTTGAGCGGCACCAGGATGACGCGACTCAAGACGCCAGCGGCGAAAGGGATGCCGAGGTAGATGATCACGCTCCAAAAGATCTCGATCATCTGGACCGGAACCACCGCGCCTTTCAGACCGAAGTAGGGCGGCAGCACCGTGATGAAGAGCCAGGCGTAAAAGCTATAGAACAGAATTTGCGCGATGCTGTTTAACGCGACGAGTCCGGCGGCGTATTCGTTACTGCCCTTGGCAAGTTGGTTCCACACGAGCACCATCGCGATGCAGCGGGCGATGCCCACGAGGATAAGGCCCACCATGTAATCGGGCTTGTCGCGTAGAAAAATGACTGCAAGCAGAAACATCAGCGTCGGGCCGATGATCCAGTTCTGCACGAGGGAAAGCGTGAGAATGCGAGTATCGGCGAAGACCTTGGGCAGTTGGGAGAATTTCACTCTGGCCAACGGCGGATACATCATGAGGATCAAGCCGATGGCGATGGGCAGGTTGGTGGTGCCCATGGTCATGGGGGCGAAGAAACTCGCCGGATCGGCAATTACAAAATGACCGAGCAGCACGCCGATTCCCATGGCAGCAAATATCCACACCGTGAGATAACGGTCCAGAAAGGACATGTTCTTGGCCACGGCGTCGGGCTGGGCTGTGGCTAACGATGGTTCTTTCATGATGACTCAGTTGGGTTGGGCCGCCTTGGCTTGGTCGAGGCGACCGGCGGCGTAAGCCTCGAACACCATTTTGATTTCATCGCGCACCTTGCGGAACACAGCCAGCTTTTCTTCCTCGGTGCCGGTGGCGTGGGCTGGGTCGAAAAAGCCCCAATGGTAGCGGTTCACCTGGCCGGGAAACACCAGGCAAGCTTGATCGGCGTTGCCGCAGACGGTGATGACGGTTTCTATCCGCTGCTCCAAGAAGTCGTTCATGTGCTTGGACTGGTGCGCGGAGATATCAATGCCAATTTCCTTCATCACCTGGATGGCCAACGGGTGGACGTAGCCCGCTGGTTTCGACCCGGCGCTTTGCACGTTGAGCGAATCGGCCGCTGCTGCCCGCAAAATGCCTTCGGCGAGATGACTTCGGCACGAGTTGCCAGTGCAGAGGATGAGAACGGAGGGTTTCACTTGCGGGTTTGGCGTTTGCATAATTCAGCGGGGTCTTGCTTGAGAATCCTCTTGAGCTGTTGATTGTCTTCCAAAACAAGCGGGTTGTCGGCAAGAGCCTTCTCGATCCAATCCAAAGCTTCGCGCACCGCCACCGGGGCCTTCTTGCCCGGCAACTGATAGTAAATCCAGCGGCCATCCTTACGCGATTCCACCAGGCTCGCTTGAAACAGAATGGACAGATGCTTGGAAACAGTGGACGGGGCGAGGCCGAACAACTCGGTGATCTGGCAGACGCACAGCTCGCCCTTCCGCAATGCCAGCAGCGTGCGGACGCGGGTTTCGTCGGCCAGCGCCTTGGTGATGTTCATGAACTCGCGCATAATTGGTTTCTGTATTATTCCATTTCGCCATACAGCGAAATACACATAAGCAAGCACACCCGTGTTGTCAACTGCGGGTATGAAAACATCGCAACGATTTTCCGGAAGCGGTTAGCCAGCAGGACGGCAATGAATGCAAAACCCGCATAGAATAAGGCTCGGGATGAGCGTCATCGCAAAGAGCTTTATATCAATGCGTTGCATTAATTCAATGGCAGTGGGGCGTTGCCCTGGGGGTTACCGTGGGCGTTGCCCTGGGCTGGGATGGGGCCGGGCCTTTGGCCCTCCGATGTGGCTTGCCGGTGAAACTCATACTTTGCCCTCCTGTTTGATGATGGCGAGGAGGCCGGGGCTGGCGGCGGTGAGGCCTGCCTGTGCGGTGCCGCACGCAGACAGACGGAGGAGGCGGTTGCGGATGGGGTGGCTGGGGGCGGGGTGCAAGGTTGAAGGATGAATTATGAAGGATAAAAAAACGCCCGACACGCCGCCCCACTTCATCGTTCTTCCTTCATCTTTCATACTTTCCCCGCTCTCCATCACGCAGGCGGCGATGCGGTCTTCGAAGAAGGCGGAGGCTCCGGGGCTGGCTTCGGCATCGGCTTTGGCAAACGGGCTGCCGGGGAACAGGCGCTCACTCGGCGGGTTCATGGGGCGGTGCCCTCCACGATGGCGATTTCCTCCGGCGTCAGGCCGTAGAGGGCGTAAACCTGTTGGTCGATCTCGCGCTCCAAGTCGCTCGTGTCGGCGGCGGGGTTCGCCTGCTTGGCGGCAAGGATGCGCTCCACCAAGCTCACGATGGCGTCGTGCTGCGCGCGCTCCGCTGCGACTGCAAAATCAATCGGGCGGATGGGGAGTT
>CAMAWP010000161.1 GCA_945861765.1 Akkermansia muciniphila
CGGCCATCTCGGCGAAGTTTGAGGCTATCGAAGCGGTTTTGCTCCGTTTTGCCGAGACGCGGTCCGTAAGAACGCAGAACCTCGGGGTGTTCTGCGGCAGGTTTTTTAAGGCCACGATTGAGCGCAGCGGCTAGGTGATTCTGACGAGTTAAGGAGAAGTGGGGCGGCAACAACGGTTTGACGGGTCTGTCGGCCGTTGCTGCCGCTGAAATGGAGACGAGCAGTTCATGGCTCAAGATAAAATAGGGTGGTTTGTTTCTCTGAATGGCTTCCTCTTCCCGCCAAGCCCACAATTCCCGCAAGACCGCCATGGCGTGGCGACTCAATCGATCGCTTCCTTTGACGCGCCAAGCTAAGTCGGCATCCTGAGTGCGCTGTTGACAACATTCGTGAACCATCCTGGCGCACACTTCCTGCTGCCAATGAAGTCGGTCCTTTTGCTTCAATTGGTCTCTGAGCAATTCAGCCAGAGGCCGAAGGTAACGGGTGTCGTTTCGAGCATAGGTTTCCATTCGTGCGGTTAGCGGGCGTCGCGCCCAATTCATCTTTTGAGGGCCTTTCTCCAGCGTGATACCAAGATTTTTCGAGACGAGGTGTGTTAACCCAAATTCTGTGCTCCCCAAAAGCCGGGCTGCCCACATCGTATCAAACACAGACTTCGGGACGAAGCCGAAGCTCTTTTGCAACAGCCGGAGGTCGTAGTCTGCTCCATGGAGGATTAACTCCCGACCCTTCAAATGTTCGAGCAAAGGTGAAATATCAAACGCGGCCAGAGGGTCAACAAGGTCATCACCCGCTGGCGAGCTAACCTGGAGAAGGCATAGCTTTTCTGGATAGGCGTGAAGACTGTCAGCCTCGGTATCAATAGCCACCCAGTCGGCAGTTTTTAGCTGCGCTAGCAAAGTCGCCAATTCCTGATCCTTATCAATCACTTGTCTAACTAAGCTCAACCTGCGACAAAACGAAAGTGCATTTAACGATGAAACGATCAGGCGAAGCATCGATTGTTCAGCAACAGATTCCATGATTGGCTCGGAGCAACTCTTGTTTTGAGCTTCGAATCCTGGCCGAATTCGCTTGGAGAACCGCTGATAAACTTGAGCAAACGCTTGACGTCGGAGGGTTAACAGATTTCAATTTCTGGCAACATGTTCCCTCTAACGCAATGAATTTGGCCTCTGCATTTGCCCTTTCTGCCTCTTCCAACGCTGTAAAACCTGCTTTGTTCTGGGGCGATTTGGAATACTCCTACGAAAAGATTGTCGATCAGTCGCAACATCTGGCTCAGGTTCTGCAACGAGTTTTCGAAGTTAAGCCAGGTGATCGCGTCGGAATCTTTCTCAAGAATTGTCCGGAGTTTGTCATCGCATTGTTTGGTATCTGGAACTCGGGATGCGTGGCTGTTCCCATCAACAACTTTCTCAAAGCGCCCGAGGTTAATTACATGTTAAGCGACGCCGACATCGACGTTCTGATTACGGAGAGCGCGATGGCGGAGGTCATGTCTCAGTTGTTGACGGTTCGTCCTCACCTAAGGTTCTTCCATGCGGAGGAGTTGGGGAAGATCGAGCCCGGTAAGGCCGATTTTGTCGCGGTCAACCGAGTTGAGGTTGATTTAGCCGTTATTATTTACACCTCCGGAACGACTGGAAAGCCGAAGGGTGCGATGCTGTCCCACGGTAACCTTCTGGATAATGTCGAGAGTTGCCGTCAGGTCCTTGAGGCCGTCAGTTTTGACCGATTTGTTATTCTCTTGCCGATGTTCCACAGTTTTATGCTGTGCGTTGGCATTTTGCTGCCCTTGAGTGTTGGTGGCTCGATCGTGTTGATCAAGTCGCTCCATCCTCCCAAGAACATCATTCAGGAGATAGTCGATCGGCAGGCCACCTTGCTTCCGGCCATCCCGCAGTTCTTTCGCGCTTTGGCCAACTCACAAATCCCTTCCAATCTGCCGTTGCGCCTCTGCATCAGCGGAGCTGCTCCTTTACCGGGGGAGATTCTAAAAGAGTTCAATCAGAAGTTTTCCATCCCTTTGCTGGAGGGGTATGGCTTAAGCGAAGCGAGCCCGGTCGTTTCTATAAATCCTATCCGCGGTCCGTGGAAGCCCGGATCGATTGGTCTTCCCGTTCCGAACGTCGAAGTGAGCGTTCAGGACGAGGTTGGAAAAGAGCTGCGCACTGGAGAGATTGGCGAACTCTGCGTTCGCGGTGGCAATGTCATGCAGGGTTACTGGAATCAGCCTGAGGAGACCGCCAAGGCTCTCCGCAATGGATGGTTGCTCACCGGGGATGTTGGCTATCGCGACGAGGATGGTTTTTATTACATCACGGATCGCAAGAAAGACATGCTGCTCGTCAATGGAATCAATGTGTATCCTCGCGAGATCGAGGAAGTCATCTACCAATTCCCCGGTGTTAAAGAGGTCGCCGTCGTCGGAGTGCCGGATGCCCGCAAAGGAGAACAACCCGTTGCTTTTGTTGCTCCGAACGAAGGGGTGGTGTTGGACGAAAAGGCATTGTTGCACTTCGTGCGGGGTATGCTAGCCGATTACAAGGTCCCTCGCCGCATCGTCTTCAGGGAAAGCCTGCCTCGGACTGCAACTGGAAAAATTCTCAAGACAGCTTTGCGCGAGATTTCAGTTTCCGGCTAAAGAGGCGAGGAATATTTCAGAGCCCTCGGCCGAGCTTTAATTCTTCACGCTCTTGAGCTGCTTGCACCAGCTCTCGACCGTGTCTGGGGAGGATTCGAAGGGGTTTAGCAGGTTGAGAGAATTGATTCCTTCAGCATCGATCACTTCCCAGTCCACAAAGTAACGGATCGGATGGTGCTTGAGCTGGTGCATGATGTGGGAACGGATTTGAGCCCGCGTATTGGATGGCGCTTGGCGTGTGGCTACCGCGATATCGGCTGGAGAAATTTGCCACGCTGTCGGTGTCTGCGCGAGCGCCAAACCGAGACTCCGCGCTGGATCCACATGATGGAACTCGAGGTCCTGAGCGCGGAGCCAAGGATCTGACCATGGGATTTTTTCCCGCTCTACGAACTGTTGGAACAACCACCGTTTGGTGATCCAATCCACCTTGCCAACGAGCGCTTCCGGCTGCTTGCCAAGCGCAGCGAGCGTTTCCTGCCAAACGTTCAGCACCACGTTGGTCTCTTCGTCGCGCCCGCTGAACTCGCTGCGGGCGGCTTCATAAAATTGGAACAAGAGCTCGATCGCATTCTCAGTGCGGCCGTTGGCCAAGATTGCCACCCACGGGCCATCGGGCTGATGCGACATGCCTCTGAAACTTAGCACCGCATCCGCCAGGACCATGCGTGGCATCCGGTCTATCTCCAATAGGTCGAGCACGAGCGACGTGGTTCCTATCTTCAAAAGCAATGTCGTCGGCAAGACGCTCGTGTCGCCGTGCAACAGGTGCAGCCGACGATACTTTCGCGCATCGGCGAGCGGCTCATCCCTAGTGTTGATGATGGCCCGGTTGAACTGCACCCATTCGAACAGATCGTTGTTGATATAATCCGCTCGCTGGCTGATTTGAAAGTTGCTGTCAGCGCCCGGCTGAATTAAGTCACCCCGCGACTCGGCCCCAGGCGTGGCTCCCACGCGGCCCGCGCCTCCGTAGAGTTGGCGCAACGTCAGAAATGCCAGCAACGACAAAACGTTTGGCTCCGTCAGCGGTGCCGAACGCCTGACTAAGTAATTCTCGTGGCAGCCGAATGTCGCGCCGGAGTAATGATCGATATTGTTCCGGATAAAGCTGACCTGCTCGGACAATCGCAGATCTTTCACCGCCTCGACCAAGATGGCGTCTCCCGCCTGGTCGTAACGCAGCAGATCGATCAAGGAAAGGCATTCCGGAGTGCAATACTCCAGGTGGCCCATATCGACGTAAGCCCTTCCACCATTGAAAAGGAATCCACCGTTGCCCGCAGGTTCGTCCCAGTCCCGCTGATGCACGTCCGGAAGCCCAAATCGGGCGTGATCAAAAATCCAGTTCCGGACCCGCCCCACGGCGCTTGGCGGCCCAGAAGGGTCACTGGTTAAGCAACCATACTCCGTTTCCAAGCCAACGACGCGATTCATAAACCGACTTGGTTCAGAGTTAACATCTCAAAACGGGCCAGTCGCTGGCTTTGCCGAGCCAGCCATCCTATCTCGACTACTTTTTCGCTGACAGCAATCCGCCATCCGGACTGACGGTCAGTTTCGGGCGGTTGGTTCTCAGTAAAGGATTTATTTTCGGTCAAACACCACCACGCTTGAAGCATGAGGTCCACGACTTCCTTGCGATCGTTCTTACCAGCCACTGCTCGGGTCAGCCAGGTCTGCGCGGCTATTTCCGGGTCGGCTTGACTGGAAACCACCACGATTCCATTGGTTCGAATCTGGAATCCGCCGTCAAAATGGAGCCGCAAAAGTAAATCTTGATCAAGCTCCGCGCCAACTTCCACGAGCAAAAGCTCCACCAAAATGGGCGCGCTAAAGATTTGTTCGAAATTGGTTTTCAATTGAGGACTCAGGCCATAGCTCACGAGCCGACGCAAGCTGACATCTTCGGGAGCGCGAGTGAACGCCTCAGTGTGCGCCGCGTCGATCGCAGCCTGCCGGATCTTTTCAATATCGGCCGGATGTCCCAAGCCAACGAGCGCGTGCCGATCGAAAATCTCGAACACCTTGGAGTTGCCGGTCCCGACGCCCACGAGGAGGATTCCATCAGGCAAGCTCGCGCCGAAAACAGGTGAACCTCCCTTTATCTGTTCGCGGACATACTCCCGGCGGTTCCCAATCGCCTCCAGCCAACGATACGGTTCTTCAATCATGCTCGCAAAAATCCAGCTTGTTGCCCGGCGTCAATTGTTCGCACTCCGCTTTCCTCAAGAATTTTGATGGTCGCAAAAGTTCGCGTCTCCGGGTTCACGCCTCCCGTCGCGGAATCGAATTCCGAAGCGGTCATCAGCAATCGTAATGCGAGCTGCACAGCTTCCGCCAAGTTCATTTCCGATGGCTTCGGTTTCCCATACTGTTCCTGAAAGCTCAGAACACTCCGGATCGTGCCGGAACCGGAACCGGAGGCGGCGTACCCGACGGCTTGAAATTGCGCCCCCAGCGGATCATAAAAATAGATCTGTGCTTTGGCTGGCTTGACCGAGTGGTCGAGCCCGGCAAACAAGGGCATGACAATTCCCACTCCCTGCATCGTGAGGGGAAGATTCTCGCGAAGCAGCCGGGCCAATGCGCGTACTTTTGCAGGAAGGCTGAGTGGCTGGAGTTGGCTGCGCCGATAGTATTCAAACGAAGTTTGCAACACACGCGCCATTTCAAAAGCCGTTGCTGGAACTCCTGCGATGGCCAAAAGCGAAGTGGCATCAATCTCGATCACTTTATCAACGCGATCGGTCACGATCACATTTCCGGCGGTGGCTCGACGATCCCCCGCCATCAAGACGCCCTCTGCAAAGTGAAACGCGAAGACGGTGGTTGCTTGGGTTTGAACGGGGGCCGATGCAGAAACGTCACCTCGGGTCAGCGAAACCTGACGGGTCGCGAGCAGTGATAAAAAATCACCTGCGATCGGTATCGGATCACTCATTGTCCAGTACGCTGACGGTAGCGCTTGGCTTGATCCGGATCGACCTTGCGCATCCGCTTCAAGAGTTCCTCCACATTAGGCTTATCTACCTTTGGCGCGCTGGGTCCGTCACCGCCTCCACCGGGTCCAGGAGCCATCGGCCGTGTTTTTTGAGCTTGGTCTGGCATAATCTTCATCCTTAGATGGGCACGTTCGCAATCATCCGTAGATCATCCGGAGAACGTGCGGTGTCTATCGCTTTAGCATAATGCGCAATTTCACCGGGTGCGAACAAATCCAACAGTGAAATCTTAATCGGGCCGTGGCTCCCTTGCAATGTAATGTGGTCCCATTGTGCAGAAATGACCGCGGAGGCAAATTTTTGGATGCATTTTCCACGAACGTAAGCGCGAGTGAACGGTGGATTTGTCACTGCCTCCCGCACCGCGGTTTCATCGGGAACCCCTCGGATCATTCCGGATTGCTCTAATCCATAATACAAACCTTCTGCCATATCGAGACGATGATATTCCAAATCCAGACTCTGTAACCACGGATCATCATCTCGTAAATTTTGCGCGGTCTGGAACTCCCGCACCAGAAGAAGCTTCGCGACCCAATCGAGCCGGTCGCGGCACCGCCGATAATCCGTTTCTAGATCATTCAAGACAGCCTCCCAATCCGCGAGCAAGTCCATTTTCTCGGGAACGCTCAAATCACAAACCGCGCGCACGGCCTCCAGATAAGCTCGCTGCACAGCCAACGCAGTGGACGGACGATGGTTTTCCAACATTATTTTCCAATGAAATAGAGGGTCTCGGGAGATCGACGCCAGCGCGGCCAACGGATCGGCGAGCTTGGGCAACGTGCGACCGGGATCGCGAACCAACGCTTCTAAAACCAAGGCAGTGGTCCCCACCTTCAGCCGCGTGGCGAAAGCTGACATGTTCGCATCTCCGAGGATAACATGAAAACGGCGATAGCGTTTTGGGTTGGCATGAGGCTCGTCCCGTGTGTTGATGAGAGGCCGATGCTGCATGGTATCGACGCTCTGCAATTCACTGAAAAAATCGCTGCGTTGGGCAATCTGGAATCCCGAGGAGATAAACCTGTCTTCCTCTTCAAGAGCAAACTTTCCAGAGCCGGCGAAGATTTGGCGAGTTACCAAAAACGCCTGTATTCCTTGGGCCAACGTTTCCCACGGCAACGAGCGCGGTAGAAGATAGTTTTCGTGGCATCCGTAGCTGTGGCCGAAGAAGTCGGTGTTGTTCTTGTAGAGCCGAACCCTCGAAGTCCGTTGCGAAGAAAGATGCTGAGCGCAGGCCATCAAGATGCGTTCCCCGGCGCGGTCGTGAGCAACTAGCTCAGCAAGGGTGCGGCATTCGGGCGTGCAATACTCGGGGTGCGCGTGATCGTTATAAAAGCGGGCTCCGTTGCCGAGAACCAAGTCGCTCTTGATCTCAACGAAGCTGAGCTCTCTCTCGGAATCTTGAGCGAAGTAATTCGCCTCGTCCGTGTCCTGCCTTAATTCCGAGACTCGGAACCCGCGCATATCCGCGTGCGGATCTTCGCTCTCGTAGTCCCAGCACATCGACACGCCGGGTTGAGTGGCACTTCGCACCAGGGCGATCGATTCGGCGACCACATCGATCTCTTCGTTGGTGTCACACGTAATACCGATCTCAGTCTCGATACCAAATTGAATCGATGGAGGCGTCATGCTCAAGATTTGAGGCGCGGAAAGTTTTGCTTGTCGGTCACGGCGTAACAGCGGGAGAGAGTGAAAAACAGAGTCTCTTGTTGAGCTTCGTTGAGAGTCGGCGGAGCACCCCGATGACTAAGCGTTGTTCTTATCCATACATCCCAGTTGCTCGTCAGGCTCGGGCTGCAATTTCCTAAACGATTCCACCTCCGAGGGCTTCCACCTTGCGCGGCCGGACCGGTCCCAACCTAATGACATTGTCGGGATCGAAATCCGTCAGCTTCATCCAGTCCTCCGTCACATCGGTCGTCGGAAAAAGATCGTTTTCGGCGTATTCCATGTTTAAGGCGTCCACCAGATCTTCGCGGGTCAGGACTGTTTCCTGTTTCGTTTCAATCGAGCGCTTGATGGCGAAACTCTTCGCCCGCTCGACAATGGCGGCGATGATAGCTCCGCTGGCTAAATCACCGCGATAAAGAACGTCTCTCTTCCCGCTCCGATAGATAACCTCGAGAAATTGATTGCCAGGTATTCGGGCAAAATGGGCTTGCGTCACTGCCGTTGCCAACGCCAGTTTTGGTTCCGCAAGAGGCAACGTGTCCCGCAAATAAATCTCGTAAATGCGTTGGACGCCGACTTGGTCTGGACGGTGGACCTTGATCTTGCGATCGATGCGGCCGGGCCGAAGGATCGCTGGATCGATAAGGTCCGCTCGATTCGAAGCAAGAATCACGACAACATTCTGCAAAGGTTCCAGGCCGTCCATCTCGGTGCAAAACATCGGGACCAACGTGCTGAGGATGCTTTGGAACCGGCCGGCTCGCCGTGTCCCCAACACAGATTCAGCCTCATCGATAAACAAGAAAGCGAGCGCTCCGTCATTTGCTCGTTCTCGGCATTGAGCGAACAGGTCGCGCACCTGGCGTTCCGATTCTCCCACCCACATGTTCAGAATCTCTGGACCCTTCACATGTAAAAAGAATTCGGGATGATCAACTCCGGTCTGCGTTTTGATCTGCTGGCGCAAATTGTAAGCGGTTGCTTTGCCGAGCAGAGTTTTGCCGCATCCCGGCGGACCATACAGGAGGAATCCCTTGGGAACCGTATGTTCAAAACGCTTGAACAGATCTCGGTGCAAAAACGGCATCTCGATCGTATCGCGGATTGCCTGAACCGCTTCAACCTGCCCGCCGATGGCCTCCCACGGCAACGGAGTCACCGTTTCAAGCGAGCGATCGATCCGTTTGCCCATGCCGACCACTTCCAGGGCGACCCGCTGATTCATATCGAGGCGCACTTCCAAACCCGGTTTGAGTTTCTCTTTCGCGAGGAGGGATGACCGCAATAACACCAAAGGCATCATGCCTGTCTCCTGGCCAATCCGCAGCCGTCCATCCGAAAGCAGTTCGTCCACTCGGACAATGGGTCCGTTCCGATCGAAGCCTAGACTTTGCACAATGACGAACGCTTCGTTGCAGAGGACGCGTTGGCCCACTTGCAGGCTGTTCAAGGGAATTTGCGGATCAACCCGTGAGACATAATCTGTCCCGCCGAGGCAGACATGGGCTTTGTCGGGCTCGATCGGCATGAGAAAAGTTCCGACGCGAAACGCAGGCGACCTCAGTTTTTCCACAATCGCATCGAGTTTTTCGAGGGCTTCCAAGGCTTGGAAATTGGTCTCCTCCAGGGCGACGATGCGCTCGCGCAGATAGAAGACATCCATAATGGAAGGATGTCGCGTTGGCAGCTTGCTGACGATCAAGTCCACAATTTGCAACGTGGAGAGGGTGTCGAGCTGTTCGCGTGAAAGCAGATCGCTGAAGGGAGACTGGCTTTCTGTTCCACCGTTGGGTGGTCGGTTCGCTCCTGGAGTCGGCACCGGTTTCTTCTTTGGCTCAGCCATGGCATGAAGGTAACCCGCCGCTGTACTTTTGCAAATAGTGGATCGATTGGATTTCTAGCAACTTGTTTTCAAGAGGAAACGCCCTTTCGACTCGTCTCCAAGAGCTTTTTGGCAGCTTGTCTTACGGCCAAGGCCAGCTCGGGAGGATCCATTACGACAGCATTGCCAGCCCAGCCGAGAACCCAGCGCTGAATCTCCCCCAAACTCGAAAGCTTGAGGCGCAGCTCGACTCCTGCGTTGGGCAGTTCGCGCAGTTGTTGGGAAGGGTGCCACTTCTTTTCCCGAATATAATCCGCAACGAGCTCATTGAAGTGGATTCGGATCGCGAATTCTCCTTGCCCGGAGTGCACGCCGAAACTATCCCGCAATCGGTTCTGGAGGGAAAATTTTTGAGATCGGATAAAACTCTTACCTGTTAATTTCACCCCCTCGATTCGCGGAGGAACGAAAGTGCGGATGTCTTTTCGGAGGTGGTCGTAAGCGAACAGAAACCATTCCCCATTGATGTTGGCTAAGTGATAGGGATCTACGGTGCGGTGTTCTGTTTCTCGGCGGCCTGGCTTGCGGTACGTTAATTCAATTTGCTGCCGTCGGGCGGTCGCCTGGGCGAGTTGATCAAAAATATCGAGCTTAAGAATCGGCTCGGTGCTCGTCCGAAAAGAGATCGTTTGGTCCCAGTCGGCCCAATGCATGGAAACGGTTTCGGGCAGAGAATCCGCCATTTTCTTGAATCCGCTTCGCAACGGTTCCTCGAAGCTTGTCCCTCGATACTGTTGCAAGGCTTTTTCCGCGACGAGAAGCGCGAATAGTTCTCCCTCGGTAAGTTGCAATGTAGGAAACGCATGGACCTCCTGCGTGTAATGGTAGCCTACACGACCGCTGTCATACTCGAGTGGCAACCCCAAACGGTCTCGCATGAAATCAAGATCTCGATGGATTGATTTCGTGCTGACCTCCAACTCCTTCGCCATTTTGGTGGCGTTCGGATACTTGCCTCCCTGGATGAACTGGTGGATGCGCATCATCCTTTCCAAAGGCGGTCTGGACGCTGGCAACGCTGGTCGGGAACGTTCCCGTTTGGTCATAAAAGTGCGCAACAAAACAACTAGCGCCCTTTTGCGAAGATGCTTCACCGAGACATTGAAGCCTCGGTTAGGCCGGGAATCGCCGGGCTGGATTAACCCAACTTAGCTAGCAGCTCATCATTTGTCTTGTGCTTCTTCAGAGCGGCAATCAGCGTCTCCATCGCTTCCACTGGATTTAGATCCACCATGGTGCGGCGCAGTTTACGGATGGCTTCGAGATTTTTTCCTGCAAAAAGTTTCTCTTCCTTGCGGGTCCCGCTCTTTGGAATGTCAATCGCCGGAAATAACCGGCGATCCGAAAGCTTGCGGTCAAGGATCAACTCCATGTTGCCAGTGCCTTTGAACTCTTGGAAGATCAACTCGTCCATTCGTGATCCTGTATCCACGAGCGCTGTCGCTACAATCGTCAGGGAGCCGCCCTCTTCTATTTTGCGAGCCGAGGCGAACATCTTTCGCGGAATTTCCAAAGCCCGCGCATCGACGCCTCCGGTCATGGTCCGGCCGCTGCCTCCATGAACGCTGTTGTAGGCTCGTGCGACGCGGGTGATGGAATCGAGCAGCACGAAAACATCTTTGCCGGATTCGACCAGCCGACGACAACGCTCGATCATGAAACGAGAGAGTCGCACGTGTGTTTCCAGATCCATGTCGTTTGATGAAGCCACGACTTCAGCTTTGACGGAACGCTGGAAGTCAGTGACCTCCTCGGGACGCTCATCGATCAACAGAACCAAGACATGGACCTCTGGATGATTCACCGTCACCGCGTTGGCGATTTGCTTTAGGATCGTTGTTTTGCCTGTGCGTGGGGGAGCGACGATCAAACCGCGTGTTCCTTTGCCGAGCGGTGTCACCAAGTCGATGATCCGCGTCTCGATCAAGTCGGGGGAGGTTTCTAAGTTGAACTTCTCGAATGGATCGATGGTGGTCAGATTCTCGAACCGCATGGCCCGAGTGTAATCGGCAAATGGCATGTCATTGACCATCTCCACTTCCTTCAACTGGGGGCTCGTGCCGCGATGGGGCGGTTGTGTAGGTCCGCCTACCAAGCATCCTTCGCGTAGAAAATTCTTCTTGATCGTGTCGGGCGTGACAAAAATGTCAGTTGGTTTAGGCTGAAAATGGTGCTCCCTCGAGCGGAGAAAACCAAAGCCTTTTTCCGAGATTTCCAGATAGCCGGAACCAAAGTCCGGGTTCGTGCTGGCCGTTGTACTCATATCTTGTGTTGTGTGTGTCCGAGCAGTCTATTCCCAAGGCTGAGCCGTGTAATACTTCAAAAAATTGAATTTTGAATTAGGGAGAACCGCTGACCCGAAAATAGTTTCCGAAAACCCAATGTTGGGCACAGTCGGTTAGACCTGTGACGCGTAATAATTAAGTGCAAAACATCTCACGTGCAACTGTTATTTTGGGATTATTTTTCAGAAATCATCCGTGTCCGTAGGTTGCCGTCCTTCTGCTGCCGACGCTTCCGACCCCCTAAAGCGGACATTCCGAACCGCATGATCTCATGATCGGCTGCACTGCGGAATCGATCTTCGAGGGGCGTTGCCACAAAGATCAAGTCAACGTAATGAGGTCGAACTGTCGCCAAAGCAAGCCGTGTCTGGAGAGTCTGCTGCGAGACGAGGAACGCCTGCGTCGGCGGCCTGCGTGATCGGACAAGGCGTGTCAGTTATAGTGAAAGGTAAAGCGGACCTCACGGTACTCAGCTCCCACCAAGCGCCGCATGTCATTGGGCCAAGGTGGGTATTTTGCCGGGTCTTGCACTGCTCTTTGGCAAAGGATCGCCAGAATTTCGTTCACTTCATTCTCCGCGACACCCATCTGAGTGACGCTTCCGTCCGAATTGAGCCGAAAGGTCAAAACGACTTTCCCCGAGTCGCCGCGTGCGAAATTGCGTTCGTCCAGCAGGTCATACCACCGCTGCCGAATTGCCTCGATGATCGCAGCATCATAGGAGCCAAATGGGGTCGCTTTGACATCCAGGCCTTCCACGGTAGCAAAGCGTCTCACGCCTCCGTCTTGCTTCATCTTGTCGCCCAGCGATCCCGTCTGAGCCATCTTGACTTCATCCAATTTCCGAGGTCGGGGACGAGGCTTCGGGGTTTCTGGTATCTCGGTCTGGTCTGATTCTTTGTTTATCTTTGTTGCGTCGGAAGGCTTCGCCATTGCCAGATCTCCGGGTTTGGAGGCCGCTTTGGATTCGGGCTGCGGCTCGACTGGCGGCGGCTCTGGTTTGTTTTGGGGCACCGGCGCGGGCTGCAAAGGCATCGGCTGCGGCCTGGAGTTTTCCAACGTTTTGGAAACCTTGTCCTGCGTTCCGGTAATCTTCGGGATATTCGAATCAACCGGTGTCTCTCGATTCGCAGCGCGGGAATTCCGTGCCGAATAATACTTGGCGTCTTCTGGAGGTTGCTCGGCAGCTTGGGTCTGGTCCACCTCCACAAACACCAGCGGAATCTCCCGAGTTGCCTCCGCATTCCGGTTTTTCTCCTGCTCCAGCAGACGCAGATCAGCTTTGTTCTTCCTCGCCAAAAACGTCGCGGACAAAAGGCTCTGCTTCCACCAACCCATGCGGGAGCCGAGCTCGAGGGTGCCAAAAATCGCGCAATGCAGCGCCAACGATATGGCCAACGCCTGGCCTGTGGGATGAGTGAAGAAACGGATCAAGCGTCCTCCGGTCTCGGGGCGTCGCATATAGGCCAAGATCATCGATGTCACATTCATCCATGTCGCCCGTTGGGGCAACCGTGACTTGATTTGGACTGACAGCCATTTCCGCATTGAGTGATGAATTAAGCCAAAAAGTGGATGAAAGTGCAGCCTGAATTATTCAATTTCTTCCGGCGACACCAAGCTTAGTCATGGCCAAACTCGACCACTTGTTTGTATTCCGGAACCAATACCTCCGTCTTGGGCTTCATCGTCCGGAGTGTCTCGGCAAAAGCGAGAGCTTGGGACTCTTCACCATGGATAACGGAAATTTTTCGAATCTCGCCTGTCAGCTTCTCGACATAACGCTTCAATTCATTCCGATCCGCATGGCCGGAGAAGGAATCGATGGCAGTGATCTTTGCGCGCACAGCGTGGGGTTCCCCAAAGATATTGACTGCCGGACGGCCGGAGAGAATTTGCGCCCCCAAAGTGTTTTCCGCGCAGTAGCCAATAAACAGGATCAGGTTGTTGGCGGTCCCGATGTGGTTTTTCAGGTGATGCCGAATGCGGCCGGCTTCGCACATGCCCGAGGCGCTAATGATAATGGCGGAATCTTTGAGGTCGTTCAGCTTCATTGACTGCGCCACCTCGCGAATATAAGTCAGGTTTTCCATACCAAAGGGGTTGGCCTTTTCGCGAAGGAACTTGTAGATCGATTCGTTGAAACATTCCGGATGCAACCGAAAAACTTCAGTCGCGTTCACGCTGAGCGGGCTATCAACAAAAATGGGAGTCGGAGGCAACTGGCCAGCGCGAGTCAATTGATGGAACGTGTAAACAATCTGTTGGGTGCGGCCTACTGAAAACGCGGGAATGATTACTTTGCCTTTGTTCTGCAACGTTTCTTGGACGAGTCGCGCCACTTCGGCATTTGCGTTGGATTTCGCGGAATGTTCGCGGCCTCCGTAAGTGCTTTCGATCTGAAGGAAGTCCACGTTTTCGACCGACTCTGGATCTCTCAAGATATCATCATGGCCGCGCCCGATATCACCGCTGAAGAGATACCTGAACCGACGGCCCTTCTCCTGGATGTCCAGCACCACTTGGGCTGAACCTAAAATATGTCCGGCATCGCGGAAGGTGACCGTCACACCATCTGCCACAAGGATTGGCCGATCATAGCTGAGCGTCACAAATTGCCGAATCGCCTTCTCGGCATCGGTTGCGGAGTAAAGCGGTTCGACTGCCGGAAGCTTTTGCTTCGCCCGCTTCTGGGAAATATATTCTGCGTCCGCCTCTTGAATGTGAGCGGAATCCTCGAGCATGATGCTCGCCAAATCCCGAGTGGCGAATGTGCAATAAATATTTCCGTTAAACCCTTGTCGGCAAAGAGTCGGCAAGTTCCCGCAATGATCGATATGGGCGTGACTCAGAATCACGGCATCGATCTGCGTCGCGTCGAAAGGGAGACTGCGATTGCGCTCGATGGATTCAGCCCGTTTCCCTTGGAAGAGGCCGCATTCCAGTAAAAGCCGTTGTTCGTTTACCTCGATCAGATACATCGAGCCGGTGGTCGTCCGGGTCGCGCCGAGGAAATGGATCCGCATCACGTTAGAATGCTGGCTCGGGCATAGACCGCAAGCTTTTCCCAATTCCTCGGCTATTTCCTGCGCGCAGCGATATCGGCTCGTTGCTTTTATGGAACGGTCGCATACGATGTGCCGGTGAGTGCTAACCCTTCATTTCTAGAACCAGCCGGTTTGCGAGTCACCGTGGATCGCGTGCTCTATCAGCCGCAAGCAGCAACCCCGGTGGATCGTCCGCATTGCTTCGCCTATTTTATTAGTATCCACAACGACACGGAGGGTCCTGTGACCATTAAAGGCCGCAAATGGGTAGTTACCAACGAGCGCGGTGAGGTCATAGCGGTGGAGGGCGATGGTGTGGTGGGTCAGAGTCCCTTTATTCAACCCGGAGAGAAATTTAGTTACAACAGCTTCCATCTTCTTGATACCCGTTGGGCTGTCGCTGAAGGGAGTTACTTGGGAATCGATTCTTTGGGACGAACGGTCTTGACGCGTATTCCCCGATTCGAAATGACGGTTCCGCCGCAAATCTGATTGCGACAACGGCCCTGACAAAGCTGGATTTAAGGATGACGGAAAGTGATCCGTGCTTTGCCAAAATCGTAAGGTGTCATTTCGATGTTTACTATGTCCCCCACGCTGATTCGGATGAAGTTCTTTCGCATTTTGCCGGAGATATGAGCAAGCACTTCATGTCCATTCGACAAAACGACCCGGAACATCGTTCCCGGCAAGACCTGGGTGATCCTACCCGTAACTACAATTGGCTCTTGTTTAGCCATGCT
>CAMAWP010000162.1 GCA_945861765.1 Akkermansia muciniphila
GGATTGGCCGGTAAGGACTGTCGGCCGCAAATGCTGGTTCGTCCCCAAGCTCAGACGGCTTGTCCGACGGTTCTACTTGAGCACCGGCTTTCCGCCGTTGTGGCGAGTGTTTCCGAGGGGATTTTGATGAAGTTTTCACAAACGGGGCGTGGTAATTCTCGCAAATTAAACGGGCGATATCAGCGTCAGGACTTTCGCATGAATCGTTCAGACCATTTTGGCTCATGAGTGAGAGTAATGTTGGCCGGATCGGCGCCGATAGTGTCATTTGTCCTATTTCTGAGTGTTTCTTGTCCCTCCGACGGCGTGACATTTGTCCTGACATTTGTCCCGAAGCGGCTCGACTTGGGGTGGACGAAGTTCTATTCTCCGCGATCGTGAACTCTCGCAAGATCCAGACCGGCGCTGCCCAAGCGGAGGCTGCGGGGAGATTGTTTAGCGGGCTCCCCGGGCTGCGATTACTGCAGGCATTCGCACCTTGGGTCGTGCTGGGGCTTGGGTTGGGGGCGACGGCGTGGATGACGGTCGCGACTCAGAGGGAGATGACCACGCGCGATGCCGAACGGTTTCATCACGAGACCGAGCAATTGGTCTGGGGGATCGAGGCCCGGTTGCGGACGTATGCTCAAGGGCTGATGGGGCTGCGCGATCGCTATATTGGAGCTCAAACCAACATGACGGAGGAAATTTGGCAGGGTTTCATCAGCACCCTCCATATCCCCTTCCATTATCCCGGGCTGTATGACGTCGGGTTTGTTGAAAGCGTATTTGATCTCAACGCCCCAAATACATATCCGGCGCGGGAGGACCATCTCCGGCGGATGCGGGACCGGCTCGGTCCGGAATACCGTTTCCAGTTGCCCCCGGGAGGCATCGAGGGCGCGGCTTGGTACTCTTTCCCGGTGACTTGGCATAGCTATGCCCAGTGGCGGCGGGATCCGGTTAAAACCTATCCGCATTACGGGATGGACCTGAATCAAAACCAGGATTTGTGGGCGGCCATGAACTGGGCGCTGGGTGAAGATCGGCTCGCGTTTTCTGGGAAGCAAATTCTGGATCCCGACCAGTCCGCTGTCATCGGGTTGCTGCTTTTTGCGCCCGTCTATCAGCATTCGAGTTTAACACTGCCCGATTTATCGCCCACGTTCCGGCATATCGGTCAGTTGAATCGGTTGCGGGGACTCGTTTTTGGAGGCATCGATATGGCAGCGTTTCTGGCACACCACCTGGGAACGAATCAGCCAACAGTCA
Source organism: Akkermansia muciniphila (assembly GCA_945861765.1). Classification (GTDB taxonomy): domain Bacteria; phylum Verrucomicrobiota; class Verrucomicrobiia; order Limisphaerales; family SIBE01; genus SIBE01. The sequence goes on from CAMAWP010000162.1 coordinate 1,252, forward strand.
CGTTCGCGCTTTACGCCTCGACCAACCAAACCGCCGACGTTGGGCCTCAGCATCTGCTCTTCGACAACCGAGTTCGCGCTCATGGCCTCGCCTCCGACCGTGCGGGTGAAGTTTGGGGTGATCTTCGCCAGACGCGGGAGCTGCCACTCTATGGCCGCACCTTGAGTTTCATCTTCGAGCTAGGACCGGTTTTTGTCAGCGTGTTGAACAAGCGCTCGCTCTGGTTTGCGGCCAGTTTTGGCGTGGCCACGACGCTGCTTCTGGCCGGGTTCATCGATTACCAAGCCCGGGCGAATCGCAAGGAGCGGAGGACGAGCGAGGCTTTGAGGGAATCCGAGGGGCAATTGCAGGCTCTAATCCGCGAGCGTGAGCAATCCGATCGGGATCTGCACGACGGCGTGCTTCAATCGCTCTACGCCCTGGGGTTGGGTTTGCAGAAGAGTCGGAAAGTGCTGCAGCGCGATCCGAAACGGGCCGAGGATTATTGCCGGCAGAACGTGGAATCCCTGGAGCTCGTCATGGGGGAATTGCGACGGCATTTGGGGCAAGGTTCGCGACCGCCGTTGCAGGATTTGGACCCGGTGGCCGCCCTCGAGGCCATGGTCGGGACCAGCGATCGCAACGGAACCGTGCCGGTAATCCTAGAAATGGAGGCGGAGGCGTTGCGGACTGTCTCTCGGGAGCAGGCGTTTCAATTGCTCCAGATCGTCCGGGAAGCCATGGCCAACGCCGAGCGCCACAGTCGGGCTTCGCGAATCGTCGTGCGGCTGAAACGAGTTTCCGAAACTCTCGAAATGTGTGTGGAGGATGACGGCGTTGGGTTCGACATCGCAAACCCGAACATCGAGGGCTACGGACTGCGCAATATGGCATCGCGGATCGAGGATTTGGGGGGCGAGTTTGCCCTCGATTCCCGACATGGCAGCGGGACGCGCGTGGTGGTGCGGATGCCAGTCGCGCCGAATTCAGACGGAAGAGCCATGGGATGACCCGAGCATGAGCGAAACGATTCGAGTTTATTTGGTCGATGACCACCGAGTGGTCCGGGCGGGTTTGCGGAGCATCCTGGCGGAGTATCCGCGCATGGAAGTCGTAGGCGAGAGCGGGGAGGCGGCCGCGGCTTTGACTGAGATTGCGCAGCTTCGTCCGAACTTGGTTCTGCTCGACGTTCGTCTCGGGCGTGATGACGGCTGCGATCTCTGCGTGAGGTTGAAACGTTTGTCCCCGCCGCCCCGGGTGCTCATGTTGACGTCCTACGTGGACGAGGAACTGTTTCTGCGCGCGCTCAACAATGGAGCCGATGGCTATATCTTGAAGGACAGCCGGGATGAGGCTCTGGCGGCAGCTATCACCACGGTCTTCGAGGGAGGAACGGCGTGGGGATCCTTCGCCCCACAGATGTTGAGGACCCACTTAAAAACCGAGAGGCCGTCTTTGGAGCGGAATATACTCGGGCGATTAACGGGCACCGAGCGTTGTATTTTGGCGTTGATTGCCGAAGGCCAGACGAACAAAGAGATCGCCGCGAACCTGAGATTTACGGACAAGAGCGTGCGGAATCAGGTCTCCGCGTTGATGGGCAAGCTCGGCGTGGAACGTCGCTCGCAGGCGGCTGCACTGTTCGCGAAATTTCCTATCCATCGTTAGGCGCGGAACTTAGCTGTTAGTGCCGGGGTTCACCGCCGTTAAAAGGGCACTCGCTGAGATGTGAAATCGCACCCGAATGCCCATAATAGATTTCAGTCCGAGTGCTTTGCGAGTAGTGATCACGGCAGATTGCAATCGAGACGGCAAGCCGGATGTGCTGTTCCAACACCGTGGAGACGGTTCGTTGCTCGTCTGGTTCATGGATGGTATCAATAAGAGCACCGCCAGTTCCGTGGATCCCAGTCAGCCTGGCGGAACTTGGAAAGTCGTCGCGCCGTAAAAGTTTAGCGAAGGGGGTGCAACGGTTGCATCACGTCGCCCCTTTCATTTCCGTCGCGAGACCATTTTTCCGACAGCCTCCTCTTCTGGACAATTTCGAGACGCACTCCCCGATCCCAGCGATTTCGTCGATATGAATTAGGCTGCTGATCGATTCTCGGGGAGCAGTTCCGTTTGCCAAGGCTGGCCAGCTTGTTTACGCTGCCTCGGCAGCAACAGAAAAAAGCGTGATCGGCCAAGCGCGAGTCTGAAATGCAGATATTATGAAATGTCCAGTTTGTGAAAATGACATCACCCCGGTGAAGGCCGGTGAGGTGACTGTCGATGTTTGTGATGGTGGGTGCGGCGGCATCTGGTTCGATAATTTCGAACTGCAGAAATTTGATGAACCGCAGGAAAATGCCACCCAACTCCTGGGGAACATTACCAAGAACAAAGCGATCCAGATCGATTATTCGAAAAAGCGGCAATGTCCGAAATGCGACGACATCACGATGATGCGCCATTTCTTCAGCGCCCGCAGAAAAGTCGAAGTGGACGAGTGTCCAAATTGCGGAGGCTATTGGCTGGACGCTGGCGAACTGGCGCTGATCCGCGAGGAACATCAGAGCGAACAGGAAAAGCAGATGGCTGCCGAACGGCACCTTGATGAACTTTCGAAAAAGCATCTTGAGACAATGCTATCGGGCAACCGAAAAGAAACCGAGCGAGCCAAGAGAATCAGCCACGTATTTAGCTTTACGAGGTCGATCCGCTACCGAACGAGACCAACTTAAGAGAGATTCCAACTCCCGAGTGGTCGCCTTGCCGCGATCGACTGGAGCACGCTTTGTGTCAGAAACTCTCAAGCATTTTTCATCGAGATCGTGAGCATGACATTGCCCTTCCCCAGCGCCGCCAGCGATTTTCTGCAAAACTATTCGCGGGATGCCGCCTTTCGCTGGTCTGCGGAGGACTTGGTTGCTCAGCAACAGTTCGTCAATGCGCAAGTGGCGCGGAAGCAGTGGCGTGATTGGTCCACGGAATCAGCCGCCTTTCAACTGATGCAAGCCAGTTTCGCCGGGACGTCTCTCGCTGAATCGAACCGATACGAAGCCATCGTCCTAGCTGGCCCTATCGTTGAATTGCTGCAGCCAGATGAACTGTTCAGCAGCGCCACCGCGTTCCTCAACCCGGGCGGAACCATCGTCGCCATCATGCCGTGTCTGCGTGATAACTCGCCGGAAAGCCAGCTCTTTGCCCAAATTGCGGCATCGACGCTCTGGCCGTATCACACGGCCGAAGAATTGCTAGAGCTGGTTCGAGAGGCCGGAGTCAAGCCCGATGCTCGACTGACGCGTTTCGTCTCTATTCCGCGATTCAATGAGGCTGTAAGGAAAGATCAATTCGCGTTTAAAGGTTTTCGCCGGGTTTTCGAAGAATTGGAGGCTCAAGGCTATGACGCGACGGAGGTGGGCTGGGGTGAAGTGCGACTTGTCGCGACGCCGCGCGATGATTCGGACGGTCCAAGAGATGAGGCGAATGCAGTTGGGAACGACCTTTGAAAAGGAAATCTTGAAAATGAACGTTGACAGACCGAGTTGGTTTTGTTGATATTCCAACCCTTTTTGTAAGGGAACCTATGTACGCAGTAATTGAAACAGGCAGCAAACAGTATCGCGTCGCCGCTGGCGACACACTCGAAGTCGAACGGCTGAACGTCGGTGCCGGGCAGCCATTTACTTTTGACCGTGTTTTATTGGTCAATAGCGACGGCAAAGTCTCCATGGGCGCTCCTACGGTAGCGCAGGTGAGCATTGTCGCGGACGTTATTGAACACATTCGCGGCCCCAAAAAGATTGCTTTCAAGATGAAGCGCCGCAAGGGTTACCACCGCACGGTCGGGCATCGACAAGAACTCACGGTGGTTAAGATTAAAGAAATAAAGATTGGTTAAGTTATGGCACATAAGAAAGGTCAAGGCAGCGTTCGTAATGGACGCGACAGCGCCAGCAAACGGCTCGGCGTCAAACGTTTTGGTGGTGAATTCGTTACCGCCGGCAGCATCCTCATCAGACAGAGGGGAACAAAATTCACGGCAGGTCGAAATGTCGGCACAGGCCGGGACTGGACTCTCTTTGCCCTAGTGGATGGCAAAGTCTTGTTCGATAAGGACAGCCGCCGCATTAATGTGGTTCCCGGGGCCACCGCGGCAAACAATTAAGATTCGATTTCACGAGGCACGGCGAGGTCATCGACCTCGCCTTTTTCTTTGGAGGAAAACGGCTGAGATTGACATGTCTTTCTCTCGCTCGGTTGCCGCAGCAAATACTTAAAATAGATGTTCATCGACGAGATCAAAATTTTCGCCCAAGCCGGCCACGGAGGGAAAGGGTGCGTGGCGCTTCATAGGGAGGCCTATGTCGCCAAAGGCGGGCCGAGCGGCGGGAATGGTGGACAGGGTGCCGACGTGATCCTTCAAGCCGATCATGATTTGAACAATCTTATCGCCCAATATTATACTCCCCGACTCATCGCGGAAAAGGGGGAGCCTGGCATGGGCAAGGGGATGGATGGAAAGGCTGGGCAGGATTTGGTGGTCAGAGTTCCGTGCGGCACCTTGGTTTGGAAGCTCGATTCGGGCCTTCCGGCGGTGCCAGCCCACGAAACGCCGACCGAGGAAGAAGAACCGACGATGGAGCCCTTAAAACTCGCCGTGGGCGAGCGGTCCCTGCTGCGTCATTCTGGAGGCGATCGCGCTTGGGAAGTCGATTTGGACCAAGACCAGCAAACTAAGAGGCCTGCGCCGCCAACGGAATCTGGAGAACTAATCGCTGATTTAACTGAGCATGGCCAACGATTTGTGTTGTGCAAGAGCGGCCGAGGCGGACTAGGGAATCGGAATTTTGCGACAGCTCGAAGGCAAACACCCAGATTTGCCCAACCCGGCGAACCGGGTGAAGAGGGACACTTTCGTTTGGAACTGAGGCTGATTGCCGAGGTGGGAGTCATCGGATATCCGAATGCGGGCAAATCCACTTTGCTTTCGGCGATTTCCCACGCGCGTCCGAAAATCGCGCCTTACCCATTCACTACCTTGCATCCGCAAATCGGCATCGTGAGATATTCAGATTATCACCGGCTGACGGTGTGCGATGTTCCCGGCTTGATTGAAGGGGCGCATCAGAATGTCGGTTTGGGTCACTCTTTTTTGCGGCATATCGAGCGGTGCAAAATCCTGGTGCTTTTGCTCGATATGGCGGGAGCGGACGCCCGGTGGCCGTGGGATGATTACAAGCAGTTGCTTAGCGAGCTCGAACTTTACGATCCGGCATTGTTGAAGAGGCCGCGCATGATCGTTGCGAACAAAATGGATGAGGCCGTCGCTGAAGCAAACCTGAAAAAATTCAAACGAAAGATTCCAAAGACCCCTGTGTTGCCCATCGCGGCGGCCTTCGATCTGGGAATCGAGAAGTTCAAGAGCGCCATTCGTGAAGCAGTCGAGGCCTCGAAAGGCAATGATTAGTCTCTCGCCACAGTCAACCTGGCGCGATGAATGCGGAATCAATGGCTGCGATTATCTCCTCGGCGAACCGATTTATTTCTGAATTTTCTATATGTTAAGAGCTGGAATTGTCGGTCTGCCAAACGTCGGGAAATCAACACTTTTCAACGCGGTCACTCGAACTCGAAAAGCCGAAGCGGCCAATTATCCCTTTTGCACGATTGATCCCAATGTGGGGATCGTCACGGTTCCGGACGCGCGGCTCGAGCCTTTGGCGAAGATCGCCAAGACTCCGGTCCTTATCCCGGCAGCAGTCGAATTCGTCGATATTGCAGGTCTCGTCAAAGGCGCGGCTCAAGGCGAAGGATTGGGCAACAAGTTCCTCAGCCACATCCGGGAAGTCGATGCCATCGTGCAGGTCGTGCGTTGTTTCGAAGATGAAAATATTCATCATGTCGCCGGCACCATCGATCCGATTCGAGATATCGAAACCATCGCCACGGAGCTTGCGATCGCCGATCTGGAAACTGTGCAGAAGCGCTTGGAACGAATCGCAAAAGATGCCAAGCGGGGCGACAAAGTCGCGATCGCAGAAACAGAGGTCCTGAAGAAACTTGAGCCGCATCTCAATGATGGCAAGCCTGCCATCACGCTCGAACTCACTCCCGAAGAAAAAGTCATTACCAGGGGATTTTTCTTGCTCACCGACAAAGCGACGGTTTTTGCCGCGAACGTAAAGGAAACTGATTTAGCGACTGCGGACACCAATCCTTATGTTGCGAAGGTGCGGGAATACACGCGGACACATCACTCTTGCGAGACCGTTGTGATCAGCGCGCAGATCGAGAGCGATCTCATCGATTTATCAAGTGAGGAAGCCAAAGAATTTTTGCGCGAGCTGGGTGTCCAGGAATCTGGCGTGGGCGCTCTCATTCGCGGCACGTATCACTTGCTTGGGTTGCGAACCTATTTTACCGCGGGAGAGAAGGAGGTTCGCGCCTGGACAATTCACGCTGGCGACACAGCTCCAAAAGCCGCTGGCGTCATCCATAGCGATTTCGAGCGCGGGTTCATTAAAGCTGAGACGGTTGCTTACGATGACCTGATTAAATGCGGCTCCGTCGCTGTCGCTCGCGAAAAGGGGCTCTATCGCATGGAGGGGAAGGAATACGTCGTGGAGGATGGCGACGTGATGCTCTTCAAGTTCAATGTCTAGCTCCGCCGAGGGTGCCCTCCTTCGATGCATCCTCCCACTCTGAGCCTCGTGTTCATAGTTTCAACCGCTCGAACTGTTTTGCCCCGCTGAGGCGGAGAGCACGGCTGGTCCGTTGCGGCGAATTATCAGATACATTTGGATTTGCTGTAAGCGCCGATTTGGGCAAAAATGTCGGTGATGCGTCTGCGAGTCATATTGTTGGTTTCGCTGGGCCTGAATATTGCCTTCGCTCTCCTGTGGCTTTCTTCCTACCGCAAGCCGTTCGGAAATATCGCGCAGAATTCACTCAGTCCGGCCGTCTCCAATGCCACGCAGTCGGTTAAGACCAATGTCGTGGTCCGCCGACAATACTTTACCTGGCAAGAAATTGAGTCCGAGGATTATCCCACCTATATCGCCAACCTTCGCGCGATCGGATCCCCAGAATCAACGATTCGCGATATCATCGTGGCTGAAGTCAATGCGCTCTATGATCGAAAGCGGGCGATGGAGATTCTCACGCCCGAGCAGCAATGGTGGCGATCAGAACCCAACCAGGAGATTGGCCAGACCTCCTTGTCCCAGCTCGCAGCTCTGGAAGTTGAGCGTCGCAGCTTGCTCGCGCATCTCTTGGGACCGAATTGGGAGGCACCCAACAACTCCCAGCTTGATGACCTGAGATTACCGCTGGATGGACCGGTCTTGGGCGCTCTTTCTCCGGAAGTGAAGCAGTCAGTGCGAAGCATTGCGGCTCGATCAGCGAACCGATTGCAGACCTACTTGAATTCCCAGCAAGTAGAAGGCAAAGTGCCCGATCCGGCCGAAATAACCCGGCTTCGCCAAGAAACCCGAGCTTCGCTCGCTCAGATTTTACCCCCCTTGCAGATGGAGGAATACCTTTTGCGATATTCCCAGACCGCCCAGAACCTTAGAGTTGAGCTTCAAGGGTTCAACATGAGCCCTGATGAGTTCCGAAGCCTTTTCCGCGAGCGCGACGCCATCGATCAACAGATTGCGCTTCATCACAGCGGTGCTGACTCAGCGAGTGCGAAGCGCCGGGGAGATCTCGAACAGCAGCGGGAAGCAGCCCTGAAACAAGGCCTTGGTCCGGAACGTTACCAACTCTATAAATACAATCAGGACCCGGCGTTTCGGCAAGCCCAAGCGTCCGCGCAGGAGATTGGTGCCCCGCCTGAAACCGTTCTGCCACTCTATCAAATTGATCAAGCCACGGAGCTCGAGCGCCAGCGCATTCGCAACGATAGCGCATTGACCCTGGAGCAGCGAGCCGCAGCCGTCGCTCAGATGCTGGCACACCAACAGGAGTCGTTACGAAAGATTTTAGGGAAAGACGCCTACGACCGTTATGTGAAGCAGCGGTGACGGACTGGAGTCAGCGCGGCAGGCCGATAACGTTTTTTCTGTCACGAGGCGTAGAACGAGCTAAGCTTCGATGCATGCAGAGTTACCCAACTGGCAGTCTTCATTTCATCAGTGCTCATCAGTATAGCAGGCACGCCTCGGAGTTGCTCCGATGAATTTAAATCGTCTCGCAAAGGTAGGCTGCGCTTTTGTGCTGTGGGCGGCTTTTCTCGCGAATGCGCAGAGCCAGGTGCTCATTAGCGAGCTTATGGGAAACAACACACGGACGTTGCCAGACCAAGACGGCGACTATCCGGACTGGATTGAGATATACAACGCAAATGCGGAGGCAGTTAATCTCGAAGGTTGGTTTTTGACCGACTTGGCAACGGACTTGATCAAATGGCGCTTTCCCAGCACGACGTTGTCTGCGAATGGTTACTTGGTCGTCTTCGCTTCCGGCAAAGACCGAGCCATATCGAGCGCCCAGCTCCACACGAATTTCAAACTGAGCAGCGGGGGCGAGTTTCTCGCGTTGGTCAAACCGGACGGGCGCACAATATCTTCGACCTATGCACCGCAGTTTCCAATTCAAGTCCCCGACGTTTCATTTGGCATCCCGACACAGGAAACGTCGGTAGTTCTCATTCCCATCGGCGCACCTGCGAAGTTGCTCGTGCCGATCAACGATGCCTTGGCGACGGGTTGGACTGATCCGGATTGGAATGATCGCTCTTGGACGGCTGTCACGACAGGAGTGGGTTACGAAATAGATGGTCAACGGCCAGTCCCTGTTCTCATCGCCGATTCTGCTGCTGACTTCTCTGGCAGACAAGGCCAGGACCATTGGTTTTTCGGCTACTATAACAAGACCGCCGATAAGGTCTCCGGCTATCAGATGGCAGACTTCATTCCGTTTCCACAGGACGACGGCCCTCATAGCGCAACTAACTTCTGGAATGGGACCACCTGGGATTGGTTCAAAGGTGATCCTCCCTTGACCGAAATTGGGCAGACTTACACCTATCCCAATGGCGTCAACAATGGACAAGAGCATTGGGCGATTCGGCGCTGGGTCAGCAAGGTCAGCGGGACTTTGACGGTGAAATGGTTTCTAGCCAAACAAGACCCAAACGGAAAAGGCGTCACAGGACGAGTCCTGCATCAGGGGGTTCAGAAAGATACCGTCATCATCACTGGAGATAATACTGCCGGCGTCTCCAGGAATATTGTGGTTTCGAATGTGCTCCGCGGAGATTTCATAGATTTCGCACTCGCCCCCACGGGAATCGCCAATGCGACGGATGACGGATCAGACGCATCGAACATGAGCGCGACGATCTACGTCATGGCGGGCCTCGCGAGTCAAATCGAGAGCAACGTCGAGAAATCCATCCGCAACGTGAACGCCAGCGCGTATCTCCGACTCCCATTCACGGTCGCCGATCCCTCGGCCTTCAAATTCCTGACCCTTCGCATGAAGTACGATGACGGGTTTGTTGCCTACCTGAATGGTGTGGAAGTAGCGAGCCGCAACGCACCCGAACTACCGGCCTGGAACTCTACTGCAATAGGAGCGCGGGAAAATACCGATGCAGTCCAGTTCGAAGATTTTGATCTCTCACACGAACTCGGATTATTGCATGTGGGGCCGAATGTCCTTGCGATTCACGGCTTGAACGCGAGTGTTGCTGATCCGGATTTTCTTATTCTTCCCCAACTCCGCACCATCACGGTAAAAATGGATACCGCTTCCCGCCGCTATTTTTCCCTCCCCACGCCGGGTGCCCTCAACGGGTTTGGAAAAACCAACCTGGGACCCCTCATCGTTAATGTGACTCATACCCCTGCGACGCCGTCGGTCGCGCAGGATTTGTCGGTGACCGCTCGAGTGGCGCAGACTTTTGATCCAGTCGGCCCCGTGACTCTTTACTATCGGGTGATGTTCGGTGCGGAAGTCCTCCTCCCAATGTTTGATGATGGACTTCATCGCGACGGCGCATCCGCAGACGGCACCTACGGAGCGATCATCCCTGCCAACGTCTCGACTCCCGGTCAAATGGTCCGCTATTACATCACAGCGCAAGACAGCAACGGCGATCTTTCACGGTCGCCATCCTATTTGGACACCAAGAACTCTCCTCAATATTGGGGCACCGTGATCGCTGATCCTACCCTGACCAACCCGTTGCCAACGCTGCATTGGTTTATCCTGGCTACGAACGCTGCAGATAATGTCACCGGAACTCGCTCGTCGCTGTTTTTCGGCGGCGAATTTTATGACAACGTGGCCGTTAACCTCCACGGCCAGTCCAGCAGCCAATTTCCAAAGAAGAGTTACAATTTCGATCTGAATACAGGGTACCATTTCCGTTACGCCCCGACTGAACGGAAGGTTGAGGATTTTAATCTGCTCACGACGTATCCGGACAAGGCGCACATGCGGAACATGCTCGGTTACGAGACTTATCGGGATGCCGGGTCCCCTTATCACATCGCGTTCCCGCTGCGAGTGCAACGCAATGCCACCTTCTTCAGTGATGCCCATTTCGTCGAAGATGGAGACGAAGTTTATCTCGCTCGATTGGGTTTGGACCCTAACGGGGCGCTTTACAAGATGTACAATACTCTCGACTCCTCAACGAGTGGGGCAGAGAAGAAAACCCGAAAGAGCGAGAACAACGCTGACTTGCAGGCCTTGATCAACGGCGTTCGCCGGACCGGCATCGCGCGCACGCAATACCTGTTCGACAATGTCAATCTGCCGGCCATGGTGAATTTCTTTGCCGCCATGACCATCACTGGCGGCACGGACTGTTGCCACAAAAATTATTACGCCTTTCGCGACACCGACGGGAACGGCGAATGGCAGTATCTTCCGTGGGATGTCGATCTGACATTTGGCAGGAATTGGAATTCGGCGAACACTTATTTCGATGACAAAATGTTCGCGGATAACCCCCTCTATATCGGCAGCAATAACACCCTCGGAAGCGCCCTTTTCGCTCTGCCGGCGACAAAGCAGATGTACTTGCGTCGCGTCCGAACGCTAATGGACGACTTGCTGCAATGGACCAACACGCCACGGGAGAATCTCAAGTACGAACGCCGCATTGACCAACTCGCGGCGTTGCTCGCGCCTGATGCCGCCCTGGACTACGCTAAATGGACGACGTGGGGTAAGAAACAGACCTTGCCCCAGGCGGTCGAGATCATGCGAAACGAGTATCTGCCCGCTCGGCGTAATTTTCTCTTCAAGAACCGGGAAATCCCAACCTCTCAACTGACCAATGCCACGCTCTCTTTTGGAGCGATCGAAGTGAATCCAACTTCAGGCAATCAGTCGGAGGAGTACATCCAGTTAATCAACACGAATGCTTACGCCGTGGACCTTTCCAATTGGAGGATCGAAGGAACGATCGCACATACGTTCCAGCCCGGCGTCATTATGCCCACGAATAGTTCGCTGTACATCTCTCCGAACGTGGTGGCTTTTCGAGCCCGCACCAACGGTCCACGCGGCAGCCAAGGTCTTTTCGTGCAGGGCAGCTACAAAGGCCAGCTTTCCGCGCGCGGCGGAACCTTGCGCCTCCTCGACGGGCCTCGGCAGGTGGCCTCCGCCTCTTATCCAGGCAATCCGACTATCATGCAGCAGAGCTTGCGCATCACGGAGATCATGTATCATCCGGGTGATCCGCCGCCCGGCAGCTCGTTTTTGAACGAAGATTTCGAATATGTTCAACTCAAGAATATTGGTGCGGCGACCCTGGATTTGACAGGCGTTCACTTCACCAACGGCATTACGTTTAACTTCACTCAGAGCAGCGTCACCAATCTGCCAGCCGGGCACGTTGCCTACGTGGTGAAGAGTTTGAAGGCGTTCACAGCGCGGTATGGACTTGGTTTTAACATCGCCGGGACTTATCTGGGCAATTTAGATAATGGGGGTGAAACTCTGCGGCTGGACGATGCCGCCGGAGAAAAGGTGCTCGAATTCGCGTACGACAATTCGTGGTACCCAGTGACTGATGGCGGTGGTTTCTCGCTGGTGATTCTTAACGACAAGGCCGAATGGCAGACCTGGGGTGAAAAGGCGAGTTGGGGTTCGAGTGTAATTCTCAACGGAACCCCGGCCGAAACTCTGACGCTCTCCTCATGGCAAGCCCGCTATTTTTCCACGGATGAATTGAAAAACCCCGGCATCAGCGGAGACGACGCCGATCCCGATCTTGACCGGTTCAGCAATCGGCAAGAGTTCGCGAGTGGCACGGATCCACGCAAGGCCAGCAGTTTTCTCCGAATAGAATCAACAAGATTGGCCGAAGGAGCCGCTGGCGGCATTAAAATTCGCTTCGAAGCCGTGGCTGGGAAGTCGTACACAATTCAATACCGTGATGCGCTATCCGGGATCGGATGGCTCAAAGTACAGGACATCCCGCGTCAGCCCTTCGCACGTGTGGTGGAAGCCTCGGACGAATCAGCCGGAAAAAGCAGTTTCAGCCGTTATTATCGCATCGTCACTCCTCAGCAGCCTTAGAGCCTGTTTGGAAACCCAATTCATTCGTAGCAGCCGAGGTAACGAGGCTCAAATTTCTTGAACCTTTCGCGCCCTTCCGTCAGATCAGAGCCTCGTTACCTCGGCTGCTACAATGTGAAAACAGTCTCTTAGCCCCTTAGCGCTGCGTAGTTGCTCAAGATTTCGGGTTCAGCCAATTCTCATCTCACATAATTTCTCTGCGGTACTGAAGCGCGGCCGCTTCAAACATTGCTTTCAGCCAAATTTGATTTCGGATAATGTCGCGCGCACATGAATCAGCACCGAACCCAGACCACGACTTTCGATATCGCTCTGCTCCCAGGCGATGGGATTGGTGTGGACGTGACCCGCGAAGCCGTCAAGGTCCTTCAGGCGCTGACGCCGAAGCTCGACGGTGTGAAGTTTGCTTTCCATGAATATTCCGTCGGTGCCGGCGAGTACCTCAAGCATGGCAACCCACTTCCCGACGAAGCTTTCGAGGCATGCCGTAAAGCGGATGCAGTGTTGCTGGGGGCGATGGGTCTGCCGAATGTACGGTGGCCCGACGGCAAGGAGATGACGCCTCAGATTGATCTCCGGGAAAAGCTCCAACTCTACTGCGGTCTGCGCCCCATCCGGCTTTACCACGAGCACGACACTCCACTCAAACGCTATAAAGTCGGTGAGATTGACTTGGTCATCGTTCGTGAAAGCACCGAGGGACTTTTCTCTGGGCGCCAGTCCCAAGCCTCGCCAGACAAAGACGAGGTGTGCGACGTCATGCGCATCACTCGGGCAGGCAGTGAACGTGTTTGCCGCTCGGCCTTTCGCGTTGCACAAAAGCGCCGCAACCAAGTCACTCTCGTGGACAAGGCGAATGTGCTTCCCTCGATGGTCTATTTTCGTTCCATCTTCGATGCGGTGGCCAAGGAGTTTCCCGATGTGCATTCCGGCCATGTTTACGTGGATGCCGCCGCGCTTTATCTGGTGCAACGGCCGCACACATTTGATGTGCTGGTCACCGAGAATATGTTCGGTGACATCCTCAGCGACCTTGCCGCTGGTCTTATCGGTGGCATGGGGATGGCGCCCTCGGCGGATATTGGAGATGGCTGCGCTGTCTTTCAACCGTCGCATGGCACCGCCCCAGACATTGCCGGAAAAGGCATCGCCAACCCGATTGCCACGATTTTGTCAGCGGCATTGATGCTCGAATGGCTCAAACATCCGGCAACCGTGAAGGGCGCTGAACTCATCCGTCGAGCGGTCGAAACCGTCCTTGAAGACCCAGCTCAGCGCACGCCGGATTTGGGCGGCAGACTGACCACAACAGAGATGGCGAAGAAAATCATCGCGCGGCTCTGACTCGTCGATCCGCTACTGTCGGCGCGCAGCAATTCTTACTTTGGCCCAGGACACTGTCCGCTCGTCGTATGTAGTCCCGGCTTTAGCCGGTTTTCACGGGGCGACCGGCTAAAGCCGGGACTACATGCGGGCCAAAATGAGAACACCCCGAACTTTGTGCGCGCATTGCGCCCTTGAACGGTGGGG